>NZ_FNLC01000001.1:364598-729197 GCF_900104065.1 Natronobacterium texcoconense
GGAGACGCCCGAGCGGGTCGACCACCGGCGAGCGAGTCTCACCCGCGAACGGACGGTCTACGACCTCGAGGGCGAACTCCGCTCTCCCACTGAAGCTGAAGTCCGACTCCACGGCGAGGGCGGTCTCTACGTCAAGGAGTTCGTCAGTAGCGACGGCGGCCGAACGAAGCCAAGTCTCGCTGGCGTGCTCGAGACCGAGGCCGTGGTGACGGCGCTCGACGTGACCGGCGTCGAGGGAGAAGACGAGCCGTTCGAACTCGAGGAGTACTTCGTGGACGAACCGCGCGACGACGCCTGATTCGGGCTTACTCCGTCGACGACAACTTCTCTCGGGCCGGATCGTGCGTCTCGTACCACTCGAGTATCTGCTCGAGCCGGTGGATCGCCCGGTCCGGATCGCCGACGTCGTGGTTCTCGTCGGGATAGACGACGAGTTTCGCGTCGACGTCCTGCTTGCGCGCCGCGACGTAGAACTGTTCGGACTGCGAGGGCGGACAGCGCCAGTCCTCGCCGCCGGCCATCACGAGCAGCGGCGTTTCGATTTCGTCGGCCTCGAGGATCGCGGAGGCGTCGTCGTACGTTTCGGGGTTCTCCCAGGGGAACCCGAAGTCCGCTTCCGTCCAGTTGTGCGAGTCGCTGGTGCCGAACTCCGAGCGGAGATCGTAGATCCCGTGTTCGGGTGCGGCGGCGGTAAACAGGTCGGTCTGGGTGACGAGATATCCCTGCGCGATTCCGCCGTAGGAGAAGCCGTGCCCGAAGACGCGGTCGGGATCGACCCACCCGCGGTCGACGAGCGCCTCGACGCCGGCGACGATGTCCTCGACCTCGGCCGTTCCCCATCGGCCTTTCAGTACCTCGGCGAACTCCCGGCCCCGCGAGGTGCCGCCGCGGTAGTTCGGCCGGAAGACGACGTAGCCACGGCTCGTCAGCGCCGCGTGGTCGAACCGGAACTCGGGTTCGTCGTACGACATCGGGCCGCCGTGGATCGCCACCACGAGCGGGTGCGGGCCGTCCTCGAGGTCGACGGCCGGATCGTGGTAGACGACGCCATCGAGCGTCCAGCCATCGGATTCCCACTCGACGCGACGCACTGCAGGCATCGGGTACGAGTCGATCAGGTCGGCGTTGACCTCGGAGAGTCGGCACAGTGACGCCGGTGGGTCGTCGGCCGCGAGGTCCTCGGTCGCGACCGCGTGGACGTCGAGCCCGTCACCTGGGTGCGAAAACAGGAGCGACGCCGTCTCCTCGTCGTCGGCGACGTCGAACCCCAGGATCGCGCGGTCGTCGCCCTGTGCCTCGAAGACGCGCTCGACGGTTCCGTCGAGGTCTGCGCGGACGACCCTGGTCCGGCCCTCGTCGCCCACGAGGGTGTAGGCGGCGTCGCCGACCCACTCGATGGTTCCCCAGAAGGCGACCGTTCGATCGAGGTCGGCCGTCAACGACCGCGCTTCCTCGCCGTCGTGATAGTAGACTTCCGTGGGGCGACACCAGTTCTCCGGGTCGCGGGCGAGAAACCCGAGCGTTCCGTCCTCGCGCCACGATGGTCCCGAACACTGCCAGTCACCGTCGGTCAGCCGCTCCAGGTCGGCACCGTCCGGCGCGATCGTGTAGACGTCCCGGACCAGCGTATCGTCGGGGCGCTCGAGCCGGCAGGAGGTGAACGCGATCCGGTCGGTCGGCCCCCAGCGCGGTTCCATCCCCGCAAGATCCTGGAACGCACCGCCGCCATAGGCGTCGTCGAGGCGCTCCGTCTCGCCCGAGTCGTAGTCCACGACGAACAGGTAGGTCGTCACCTCGTCCGTCCAGCCGGCGCCGTCGACCTTGTGCTGGAGTCGCGTCGTCTCGATCGGGCCGCCCTCGCGCACTTGCTCGAGGTACGTTTGCTCGTCCTCGGTCGGGTCTCTCGACGCAATCACCAACCGGTCGCCGTCCGGACTCCAGTCGAACGCCGAGACGCCCTCCTCGCGGTCGGTCACCTGCCGGGCGTCGCCGCCGCGCTCGAGGTCGAACGCCCAGACCTGCGGTTTCGGCTCCTCGTCGTTGCCGTTCTCGCCGTCACTGTCGTCGTCCGAATCGTCTTGCTCGCTTCGGCCGACGCGCCGTTGCACGTCAATCTCTCTCGCCGCGAGGAAGGCGAGTCGGTCTCCCGAGGGGCTCCAGGCCGGACTCGAGGCACCGTCGACGGTGGTCAGCCGGTGTGGTTCGCGGGAACCATCCGCGGGCACGACGAACAGGGAGGTGACGGCTTCCTCGGCCGCTTCGTCGTACTCCGTCGCCACGAACGCGATTCGATCGCCGTCCGGCGAGATCGTGAGTTCGGTGATGCGGGTGAGATCGTAGAACGCATCCAGGGGCAGCGAGTCCTCTGCAGTCATGACCGGTTCGTTTCAACGCAGCAGCATATACGTTTGGGTGTCGAGAGTCACAACCGTTATCTCTCGAGTCCACGACGCTTTCGCGTATGCCCTTCGGCGTCGACGAGGCCGGCAAAGGACCGGCGCTTGGATCGATGTTCGCCGCGGCCGTCTACGCCCCAGAGTCGGCCGCTCTTCCCGACGGAATCGCGGATTCGAAACGCCTCGCGCCCGAACGCCGGGAAGAACTCGCCGCGACACTGTACGAGGACGACCAGTTCGGGATCGGCGTCGCCGAAATCACGACCGATCGGATCGACGATCCGACGACGGACATGAACTCGCTGGCCGTCGAGGCACACGCGAACGCGATCGAGGGTGCACTCGAGGACGTCGACGACTCGCTCGAGGAGCCGATCAGCGGCCTCTGTGACGCCTGTGATACGGACGCTGCGCGGTTCGCACGGCGGGTTTCCGATGCGACTTCGTTCTCCGGCGACCTCGCCCTCGACCTCGAGGCACGCCACGGCGCCGACGACGAGTCGGCGGTCGTGGGCGCAGCCAGCATCGTCGCCAAGGTCGAACGCGACGCCCACGTCGAGACCATCGCCGACGAGTACGGCGACGTGGGCAGTGGCTACCCCGGGGACTCGACGACTCGCGAGTTCCTCGAGTCCTACGTCGACGACCACGGCGAGTTGCCACCGTTCGCCCGCAGTTCGTGGTCGACCTGCGAGAAACTGCTGGCGGAGGCACAGCAGACCGGACTCGAGCAGTTTTGAGACGGTCGACTGTAACGAGTTACCGGTGCAACCACGAGACGATTCGCGGTTGCGCCGTCGATGACTTGCAGTAGTCCGTATGAACGGCCCTGCAGATACAGCGTCGGTTCTTACTTCCTGTCCGGGCGAACGCGAGTCGTATGCCGCTCTGTACGAACTGTGACCGGCCGGTGTCTATCGATTTTGCACGAACGAAGGGAAACGGCGAGAACGTCGAGTGGTGTCCGCGGTGTAGAAGCGAGTAGTTCCTTACTTGTCCGTCATCAGCCGCTGGAGGATGTCACCGTAGGCGGGCCGGGTGATGAGCACGCCCACGAGCACGCCGAGGATCGTGATGATGGCGAACCCACGGAGGTCTCCGAGGCTCAGTACGGCGAGTGGCGACATCGCGATGATCGTCGTCGCGGCCGCGGCCCCGATGATCCAGAAGGCCTTGCGGAACCGCGACTCGAACACCCGCTGTGAGTTGACGTCGCCGTCGTCCATCACCTCGTCGGCGATGATCACGAGGTCGTCCACCCCGGTACCGACGACGGCGATGAAGCCGGCGACGTGCGAGAGGTCGAGCGGCATGCGTATCGCGGCCGCGAAGCCAAGCAGGATGACCACCTCTGCCATCGCCGTGGCGATCATCGGCAGGGCGACACGCTTGTCACGGTAACGCGTAAAGACCACGCCGCTGACGGTCAGGATCGACAGGGCACCGATCAGCAGCGAGTACTCCTTGAACTGGTCGGCGAGTGCCGGGCTGATCGAGTACCGCTGGTCCCGATCGAAGTCGAGCGGTGCGGTCAGCGCGCCGGAGTGGAGGTTGACCGCGAGCGTGTGAGCGGACTGCTGGTCAGGGACGATCATCCGGAACGTCGGGTTGGCCGACCACTCCTCGTTGTACATGCTCTCGGCGAGGCTGTCTCCCATCGGATGGGCGTCGACCACTTCGCCGTCGACCATGGTGAGTAGACACCACTGCTGGTCATCGTCGGGGTGGTCGAAGCTGACCTCCCTGGTTGCGGGATCTTTGATCGTACACTGCCCGACTCCTGGCTGGGTGGTGAACCCGTATTCGTTCATCCGTGCCTGATACTCCTCGGCGGGGCTCGCTTCGTCTTCGCCGCTGGCGCTGTCGACAGTAATCGGGACGTAGTCTTCGCCGCGCCGGTCGTCGTAGGAGGCGGCTCCAATCTGGCTCATCTCGTCGCGGGTAAGCACGGTATCGTTCGTGTGCGTCCCGTCCTCGCCGCCTGGATGGTAGGCGTCGATCCGGACGTCACCGCGGTCAGTGAGTAACTCGTGGAGTTCGTCCGCGGTCATTCCAGGCACTTCAGTGACGATGTAGTGCTCACCGCCGAGCGTCGACTCCTCGTAGGCAGTCCCGCCCGACAGCCCGGCTTCGTTGATCCGCAACTCGATGGTCTGGATCATCTCGTCGCGGGTCTCCTGGGTGACCCCCTGTTCGACGTCGTCTTCGGTGACGTCGACGCCGGCAGCCTGTAACGCCTCGGCGAACTGTGCTGACGTGACGTCTTCGTCGAACACTTCGGCGGTGAACCGATCACTGTCCTCGTGATGGCGAACGACGACGTCCATCGCCTCGACCCCGAGCTCTTGCTGTACTTCCGACTGGACGTCAGTTCGTTCGTCGTACTCGATGTCGAGGCTGTCAACGGTCATCCCGACCGGCGGCGCGCTCACGCGTGCCCCGCCCTCGAGTCCGAGTCCGTACTCGAGGTTCGTCGGGTTCTCGTCGACGGTTTCGTTCTCTTCATCCAGGACGATGTCGTCGCCGTCGCCCATGGCGAACCCGGGAGCGAACAGCGCGGCGAACGCGAGGGTTACGAAGACGATCAGCAGGAGGAACCGCCAGTACTCCTTGACGAAGGCCTTCGGTCCCATTACGATCTCACCCCGTGGAACTTGTACCATCGAAGCAGGCTTACGTTCAACATATACGTGTTCATCAGGTCGGCCGCGAGACCGACGAAGAGGATGATACCGACCGACGCCAGCAGTTCGACGCCGAACAGCGACGCGGAGATCCCCATCACGAGCATCGCCATCATCGACGTGACGGTCATCGTGATACCGGTCCGCATCGCGCGGTGGGTGCTCTCGTAGAAGTCACCCTGTCTCCGCAGGACGTGGTTGTTCAACAGGATGTCCGAGTCGACCGAGTAGCCGATCAACATTAGCAACGCGGCGACGGTTCCCAGCGAGAGCGGAATGTCGGCGATCGACATGAACGCGAGCGGGATCACGATGTCGGAAAAGGCCGACGCGACGATCGCGATCGACGGCACGAACGTTCGGAAGAGCAGGAACGCGATGACGCTCATGCCGACGAACGCGACGGCGATCCCCAGTAGCGCGGTCTCCTGGGTCTGTTCGGCGAAACTCGCCGATGCCGTCGATTCCGACTGGACGATCGCAGCGTCCCCGTCTTGCTCTAAGTTCGCTTCGGCCTGATTCGACAGGTCCGCGATCAGGTCGTCGTCCTCGACGCCGGCGAACTGGATCGTATACTGGTTATCGACGTCCGGTGCCTGGACGGCCTGGATCGAGTCCGGTTCGACCCCGAACGCATCCTGAATCTCGGCCTCGGACGACGTCGTCTGAACTGTCAACTGTGCTCCGCCTGCAAAGTCCATTCCCAGCGGAACGGGTGCACCAGTCATCACGAACGTCCCGCCGAGAACGAGCAACGCAACTGCAAGAACCGCAAGCGGTACCGCCACGAGCTGGCGGTTACTGTACCGGGTGTACTCTAACTCCGGTACCTCGAAATTCCCCATGTACCCAACCACTGGTAGTCGGCCGAAGTAAGCCTTCTCAATTTCTCCAGCATATTTCTCGGAGAACAGAACTGGAAAATACGTCAGACTGAAACTCCTCGAGACCGTCGATCGGATATGGCGTCCAATCCAGGTCGCGACGGCGAACCCGAGGAGACCGCGGACCGAACGGCCGACAGCCGTGCCGACCGGATCGTGGTGTCGTACCCGTCCGATCTCTCGGACTGGGGCCGGTTCCAGGTCGAGAAGCCCTCGTTTCGCGCCTTCCTCCGCAAGACCCGCGAGGAGGCTCGCAAGGGCGACCAGTGGGAGGAGTTCGTCGGCGTCGGCTGCTGTGGCAACACGCTCGACGTTCCCCTTCGAGTCGAACGCGTCGAGGGCGGAACTCGAGTCGGCGACGACACCGAAATCGTCTACGAGGTCCGTGAAGCCTGCGGACTCGAGGGAAGCTGGCGCGTCCAGAGCCAGGGCGGGCCGGGACGCGCTTAGTCCGGCAGGTAGCGGACGCTCAACACGCCGTCGTCGGCCGACCGACGTACTTCGACGCGAACCGCCTCGAGTCGCGCCGCCCGTGCGATCGTCTCCTCGTCCTCTAAGACGTCGGTCGCGGCAGCCTCGACCTCGTCGCCGGGAACGGGGAAGACGTGTATCTCGCCGGTCCCGGCTCGCTCTTCTTTCACGATGTCACCGACGTCAGTCTCGGTTGCGAGCTCTTTCTCGTGCTGGGTCGGCTCGAGGTCGCTGTCGACCAGTTCGACCGACCGGCGCTCCTCGACGTCGACCACTTCCCATGCGACCTCGAGCGGCGGTTCTGGCGCAACGGTCGCCTCGAGGACGTCGTGGACCTCGAGGCCGGGATTCGAGGCGAGCGTGTGGACCTGTGCGGTCTCGACGTCGCGGACGACGGCCGACTCGCTTTCGGCGTGCGTGACGACGAACGTACCCGTCTTTTCGGTCATGGGCGTTCGTAGACGGAGGACGGTTTTCCGGGTTTCGTCTTCGACGAAACGGGGACGTTCCCACCGGTCGACGACCGAAGCAAGCTTATTGACGTCGGAGCGGCACCGTTAGCTATGGTCGTTTCGAAACTCCTGAAACTCTGTTACGCGGTAACCGTCCTGTACGGAAGCGTTACGGCACTCTCACCGAAACGCAGTCTCGCGGTATCGCTGCGCTGCTGGTACTGTGGCTTCGAGAACGTCTCGGAACTGGAACCGAAACCGTGGTACGTTCGCGCCACTCGAGCGGTCGGCGTCGGCATGATCGCTGCCGGGGTCGCCGGCTTCGTCCTCGAGGATCGGGCACGTGTGATCGAACCAGGAGAGGGGAAGAACGAGTCCCTCGAGTCGACCGAGACCGGTGACGTCGACACGTAACTGAACGCCCGGCCGCGTGACGGAACGCCTTTGGCGACGGCGGTTGCCCTCTTCCGTATGAACGTCGATATCGGTAACGCGCTCGCGTCCGAGGCGTCACCGGGCGTCTCGCGGGCGAGTCTCGAGCGCCTGGACGACCAGGTAGCCCAGGCCCACGAGCGGATCGAACGTGGCATGGAAAACGCCGAGCACGGCTACGAGGCGCTGAACCTTCCGGAACGGACGGATCCCGACGAGATCCGGACCGCCGTCGAACCGGTCGCCGACGCCGAGGCGCTGATCACCGTCGGCATCGGTGGCAGTTCGCTCGGTGCGGCGACGATCGTCGACGCGCTCGAAAGCGACACGGAGACCGTCTTCCTCGACAACGTCGACCCCGATTGGATCTCGCGGCGACTCGAGTCGCTGCCGCTCGAGGAGACGGCGATCAACGTCGTCTCCCGCTCGGGGACGACGGCGGAGACGCTGGCGAACTTCCTCGTCGTCCGCGAGGCCTTCGAGTCCGAAGGTGTCGACTGGACCGAGCGGACGATCGTTACGACCGGCGAATCCGGCCCGCTGCGGGACCTCGCTGACCGTCACGACCTCCCGTCGTTGAAGGTTCCCGACGGCGTTCCCGGCCGCTTCTCCGCGCTGTCTGCAGTCGGAATGGTCGCCGCCGCGGTCTGTGGCCACGACCTGGAGGCCTTGCTCGAGGGGGCCGCCGCCGAACGCGAGACGCTGACTGGATCGCTGTTCGACTGTCCGGCCTACGCCTACGGTGCGACGACCTACGCCCTCGACCAGCGCGGCGCGGGGACGAACGCCGTGATGCCGTACGCCGAGTCGCTCGAGACGTTCGCCGAGTGGTTCGCCCAGCTATGGGCCGAAAGTCTGGGCAAGGACGAACTCGGCCAGACGCCCGTCCGGGCGCTGGGCGTGACCGACCAGCACTCCCAGCTCCAGCTGTACCGTGCCGGCCCACGCGACAAGCTCGTCACGTTCCTCACCGCCGGAACCGACGAGAATCGACCGATCCCCGAGACCGACGTCGAGGATCTCGCCTACCTCGGCGGATCGACGCTCGGCGACCTACTCGAGGCCGAGTTCGAGGCGACGGAGGCGAGTCTCGCCGCCGCAGGTCGGCCGAACGTCCGCCTCGAGATCGACCGCGTCGACGAGTACGAACTCGGCGGCCTGCTGTACGGGATGGAGGCAGCCTGCGTCCTCGCGGGCGAACTCTACGGCGTGAACACGTTCGAACAGCCGGCCGTCGAGTGGGCAAAGAAGGCGACTCGCGGCCTGCTGGGTGGAGGGGTCTCGGAATCGGATTCCGATTCCGAGGCTCGTCGGGACGCGGAGCGTTCAGACGGCGAGTTCGAGGAAGCCGAGGCCGTCGCCGAGAAGTCGGAGCTCCGCGTCGAACGATAGACCGTTCGATCCGTCGCGTTGCGGAGGTCATATGAGGATTCACACGAAATGGAGATAACGAATGACCGATACTGTACGGGCCGACGACGCCGGCTCTGCCGGTTCCGACGCCGCCTCCGCCCTCGGGACGGGAATCGCGGCCGTGACGATGGCCGCTATCCTCGTGCCCGTTCGCCGCGGCGTCGACGAGCCGGCCGTCCTCGCCGCCGGTGGTTTTGCCCTCGCCGCCGTCCTCGCGTTTCTCGCACGCCGACACGCTGGTATCGACCACCGGAACGCTGCTATCGTCGCCTCCGTCTCGAGTCTCGCAGTCGTGTTGTTCTCCGGATACGCGCTGAACCGGGGACTTCTGGCGGTAGTCGAGATCCCGATCCCGTTGTCAGGGGGGGTGTGGTCGGTGTCGCTCGTCGTGGTCGCGTTTGCGCTTGCGGGGCTGGGTGTCGGACTCGGCGCTGCTGATTACTTCGGGGTCGGTGCGTCCGGACTCAAACGACGAGCACTGCAGACGGCGCTGCTGTCGGGACTGGGAATCATCGGGCTGTTCGTCGCGGAGCTAGCGACGCTCGTCGTCGCGGTTCCAACCCTGATAATGCTGGGGATACCGGAGCCGTCAGCCGTCCAGTTGATCGTCCTCAGCCAACTCGGAATGGCGCTCGGTACGGGCGCTCTTGCCGTGGGTTATCTCAGCCTCCGACAGCACAACCTGTCGTTTATCGACCTGCGTGTACCGTCGAAGCGGGACGTCGTCTGGGCCGTCGGCGGACTGATCGTCCTCTTCGGAACGCTGTTTCTGATCTCGTTTTTCTTCGAGGCGACCGGCGTCGAGAGCGCGGACCACGGGACGACCGACCAGGCACAGGAAACGCCACAGATTCTGCTCGTCCTGATTCCGGCGTCGATCCTGGTCATCGGCCCGTTCGAGGAACTGCTCTACCGGAACGTGATCCAGAAGGAACTGTACAGCACGTTCTCCCGGTATGGAGCGGTCGTCGTCGGGAGCGTCATCTTCGCGATCGTTCACACCGCCGCGTACTGGACGGCTGGCCCGGGTGCAGTCATCGCAAGCCTCGGCGTGGTCTTCGGTCTCTCGATCGTGCTGGGAATCCTCTACGAGCGCACGGAGAACCTGCTCGTGCCGGCGCTCGTTCACGGGGTCTACAACGCGATCCTCTTCGGGAACCTCTATCTGATCTACGGCTGACCGGCTCGCCGGTCGGTAGACGCGTCTCTCGGTCGCACAAATCACCGGCGAGTTCGGTCAGTACGCGTCAGGATGGATTCTTGCGTGCGAGTGAGGAGCCACAGATCGGACAGCGGTCTTTCTCCTCGTCGAACTCGCGACCACAGCCCTGACACTGCCAGTGCCAGTGACGCTGTTCGTCGATCCCCTCGCGGGCGATCACTTCGACGTCGACGTTGAGTTTCTCCGCGACGTTTTGCATCGCGTAATCGTCGGTCACGAGCGTCCCGTCGAGTTCGAAACTGGCCGCAATGAGTCGAACGTCGGTGTCGGACAGCACCTCGAGGTCGCCGGACTCTTTGGCCGCCCGCCGGACCTTCTCGGTGGTGTCCTCGTTGGGAATGTGGATGTGCATCCCGGAGCCTTCCATCGCGTCGTAGCGATAGGCGCTCTCGTCCTCGAGTTCTTCGCGGACGAGCGGGATCGTTGCAGTCTGTTCTGTCGTGTGAAAGTCGTGGATGAAAGCGGAGGAGTCGAGAACGTACATACCGTTAGCGCTTGACGACAATGTAATCTTTCACCGCCTGAACGCGGCTGACTGGCACGAGAAACCGACCGCCGTCGTCGACGTCGAAGTCGACTGCGCGGGCCGGAAGTTCGTCATCGGGTTCGATAACCAGGTCGCGAAGCTTTCCCGATTTGAGGTCCATCGTGATGTTGTAGAGAAGCCCGAGCTCCGTTCCGTCGGAACCCATGACGGCCTTCCCCGAGAGATTCTCTGCGAGTATCTCGCTCATGCATACCCGTATTTACTAATCGGTATTAAAATCCATGGGGTTGAGGGTCGTTCCGGCGCAGTCCGCCGATTTTCGATCGTTCGTTCGCCGCCAGGGAATTACCGGCTTCCCGTCGAGAAGTCTTCACTCCAGGGTGACCGCCCGCACCGCGGCGCTGCCGTGAGAGAGGTACGCGACGTCGCCGACGACCAGCGGTGGCGCGGTCGCGAGGCCGACGTCCCACCGAGAGACCGGTTCCGGAGAGTCCGCGTCGGGATCCAGGACGTGAACGTGTTCGTCGAACCCGAGCACGTACAGCCAGTCGTTCGTGGCGGCGATTTCGTAGTTGTGCAGTTCTCCGTTCCAGCCCCGGCCGTCCGTGTCGGTGTCCCACGTCCACGCCTGCTCCCCTTCGACGGTCACTGCGTGCACGACGCCGTCGCGATCGACGACGTGAATCTGGTCGCCGACGATCGTCGGCGTCGAGAGGACCGAGTCGGCGTCTGTCTCGTATCGCCATCGTTCGTCGCCGGTGTCTCCCTCCAGACCGACGACAGTCCCGTTCCGGGTCGCGACGACCACGAGATCGCGGTAGAGCGTCACGGCGATCGGATCGGTCACGGACCGAAACCAGACGGCGTCCCCCTCGTGAGTTATCCGTTCGACGCCCTCTCCGCTTACGGCCGCGACGACGCCCGAATCGTCGACGGCGAGTTGTCCAATCGACCCAGCTACCTCGACGATCCACTCCTCTTCTCCGCTCTCCGAGGACAGGCTAGCGAGTGTGCCACGGTGTCCGCCGACGTACACCGAGTCGTCGTAGGGGATCGGAGCGGTCTCGGTGATCGCAACGTCCGACCGCCACACGGCGTCGCCGGTCTCGACGTCACGTGCCACCAGGAACGTATCGCCAGTCGTTCGCGTATAGACGTGCTGCTCGTCGGCTGCGAACGGATAGAACGCGTTTCCGTCGTGCTCGGACCACAGCAGTTCTCCGCTTCGCGCATCGAGCGCGACCGTCTCGCGGTTGTTGTTGATATAGAACAGTCGCTCGTCTGAGAGCACCGGTTCGACGTAGACGCCCGTACTCGAGTCGTCGTGAGACCAGGCGAGACGGTCCGGGTTTGCTCCGCTCTCGATCGGAACGTGGCCCGAGTTCCGTGCATCGACTCGAGGTCGCGGAGCGTCCACGTCGACCGACTCGAGCGTCGTTCCGTCCTCGTCGTCGGGGAGTGACGCCGTATCGTCGGCGCGGAAACCGGTACAGCCAGCGACGACAGCGGATCCGGCGGCGACAAGCAGCTGCCGGCGGGTTGGAGGACCGTTCACGACACAAAAATCACCTCCCATAACAATTAATATTCTGCCACGTCTCGCCGTTTTCGACGTCGCTTTCGATGGGACGCGGTTTACTGACTCTCTGGGACGACCGTGACGATGGGTTTAACTACCGCCCTGCGGACCCTCTAGGCAAGACCTTCTCGGGTGGTTCACCATGTCGGATACAGATACGCGCGACCCTACATCTCTCAGAACGCCGATCGTCGCCGTCCTCGGACACGTCGATCACGGCAAGACGAGTCTCCTCGATAAAGTCCGCGGCTCCGCGGTTATCGAGGGTGAAGCAGGTGCGATTACTCAGCACATCGGTGCGACGGCCGTCCCGCTCGACATCGTCTCCTCGATTGCGGGCGACCTCGTCAATCCGGAGGACTTCGACCTCCCCGGACTCCTGTTCATCGACACGCCGGGGCACCACTCCTTTACGACGCTTCGTTCCCGTGGCGGTGCGCTCGCGGACATCGCGATTCTCGTCGTCGACGTCAACGACGGCTTCCAGCCGCAGACGCTCGAGGCGCTCGACATCCTCCGGCGGTCGGAGACGCCGTTTATCGTCGCGGCGAACAAGATCGACACCGTTCCCGGCTGGAACGAGAACGAGGATTCGCCGATCAACGCGACCTACGAGTCCCAGAGCGATCGCGTTCAGGGACGACTCGACGAACAGCTCTACGAAATCATCGGCAACCTCTCGGACGAGGGCTTCTCCGCCGACCTCTACTGGCGGGTGCAGAACTTCCAGCGTAACGTCGGCGTCGTCCCCGTCTCGGCGATGACAGGCGAGGGCGTCCCGGACCTGCTCGCCGTCATGATGGGGCTCTCCCAGCGGTACATGAAAGAGGAGATGGAGATCGACGTTGCAGGCCCCGGCGTCGGTACCGTCCTCGAGGTCAAAGAGGAGAAAGGGTTCGGGAAGACGGTCGACATCGTCCTCTACGACGGAACGATCAAGGCCGACGATCAGATCGTCGTCGGCGGCCAGAACGAGCCGATCGTCACCGACGTCAGGGCGCTGCTCCAGCCCCGACCGCTCGCGGAGATCCGAACGGAGAGTCGGTTCGAGAAAGTCGACGAGGTCGGTGCTGCAGCCGGTATCAAGGTCGCAGCACCCGATCTCGAGGACGCGATGGCCGGCGCGCCCGTCCGGGTCGTCCGGGATCGCGACCTCGAGCACGTCGTCCACGAGGTCGAGGCCGAACTCGCCGATATCGCGGTCGACACCGCAGAACAGGGTGTCGTCGTCAAGGCGGACACGCTGGGTAGCCTCGAGGCGATGGCGGACGCGCTGGACGAGGCCGAGGTTCCGATCGTGCGTGCGGAGGTCGGCGACGTCGCCCCGCGTGACGTCTCGGTCGCGTCGACGGCAGAGGATCCAAAACAGCAGGTGATTCTCGGGTTCAACGTCGATACGCTCTCGGACGCCGACCATCGCGCGGAGGTCGACGACGTACGCATATTCACCGACGAGGTCATCTACCAGCTTATCGAGGACTACGAGGAGTTCGTCGAGGAGATCGAGCAAGCCCAGCAGGATACGATTCTCGAGAACATTACGCGACCTGCCCGGTTCCGAATTCTCCCGGATCATACGTTCCGCCAGAACGATCCCGCGGTCGTCGGCGTCGAAGTCGACGCCGGCACCCTGCAGAACAACACGAACGTCGTGAAATTCGACGGCAACGAACCCGAACGCGTCGGGGGGATCAAGGGCATTCAGGAACAGGGCGAGGACGTCGACGAGGCCCGCAACGGCGACCGCGTCTCGGTTGCGATCGACGGGCCGACCGTCGGCCGCGACATCGAGGAAGGCGACCGTCTCTGGGCCGAGATTCCCGAGAAACACGCGAAAATCTTGGAGCAGGAACTCACCGACGAGATTCCCGGGGACGAACTCGAGGCGCTGAACATGTACCTCGACAAGCAGCGCAATCGCGATCCGTTCTGGGGCAAATAAAAGTCAGACGTCCGATATTACTTTGTAGTATCGAACGAGAACGGTCGGTATGGTTTCCCGTGAAAACAAGGTCGTTGGCGGATTTGTTGTGGTCGCACTCGTCCTCACTTACGGCGGATTTTGGCTGACTGATCTCCCATCGGAGATTCTGCTGGGGACGCTGATTTTCGCTGGTGTCATCGCACCGATGGTCGTAAACAACTACCTCGATACCCGAGAATCCGTCTGACCGATACGGACTGTTGTACACACGGTTTCGTACTCCAACGTTCCTTCTAGAAAGTACCAAAGCCAAGGTCGTGATCGTTCGTTTCCGAAAGCGTCGCTGCCGTCCACTCGACAGTTACTCCTCGATCAGTTAGCGACGTGACGCGCTAGTGGCGGTCCAACCCTGAACTGATGGGTCGATCCAGCGGTGTGGGCCGGTTCGCCCCATCAGACGACGTTTGGAACGGTACTAGTAGTCTCGTTCGACTTGGCGACTCGGTTCGTCGCTCGAGCGGTCGGTGTTCCGGTAGGCCGTTTCTGCATCCGCGACCGATTCGGTTTTGACCAGTCGTTCGACGCGACGTTCGAACTCCCGTTCGTCGATGTCGCCGCTGGCGTATCGTTCACGAAGCGTTTCGAGGGCTCCGTGTTGGTCGCTGTTTTCGCTCGTATTCTGGTCCCGATTTCGATCTCCGGCTCGAGTTTCGTACCAGTACGTAACCTGGGTTGCAACGGGTAGTACGCAGGCGAATCCGATCACGAACAGTATCCAGAAATTCGACCACCCGATAAACAACAGGCTCATCGCCAGTCCGACAGTGAGGGTCGTGATTGCAGTCGCAACGGCCGAAGTGAGTGGAAAGTCCCCCCAATCGCTGTGCTGTGTCACGATACCTCATATGTAGCTATCCAGTTATTAATACTTTGTAACGCCGGTTCTTTTCGAGGGCGGAGACACCATACACCCGTTCTGGCTGTGCGTCGACTTTCCTCAACAAGCAACGCAACCGCGGTCGTCCGGGGCGGGTACCCTGCAGTTAGCTACAGCGGTCGTCCATCGAGAGATCCCCGGAGAACGGCTCGTCGATCACGTCGAACTCCGCACGGATCATCCTCTCTCCTTTCTCGTGGTCGACGTCGTCGCCGGCGAGGTGTGCCTCGGGCTGGGTACGGACGCTTGGTTCCCAGTGCGCTCTGATTTCCGTTCGCTCGCCGTGCGGGAACAGTCGGACGTGTAGCTGCGACTTTTCGTCGTCGGAGAACCGAACGAGGTTGCCGTGTTCGTAGACGACATCGTCGTCCCGACGATACGCGTGAAGATACGACGGGTAAAACTCAGCAAATCCCTTCCGTTCGAACTCTGCGATCGCCTCTTCCGTCGACATCTCGAGGACGCCGACGTATCCCGCTTCCGACGGCGTACAGACGGCAAGAGCCTGCGGTACGTACTCGTTCGCGCGTTCGTACGAAACTCGAGCGACCGTATTTCGGACTCTCGAGGGTGAGACGAACTGGGCGGCTCCACCAGCCGTAAGCAGTCCGGCCCCCGCAGCAGCCACGAACCTGCGCCGGTTCATCGACGTGTAAAACGAGTACGGGCGGGGAACCGAACCGGCTGCAACTGTCCAGCTATTATCCGCTCGAGTTCCCGCGCCGCGCCGTCAGGTCATTCCGCGCGCTCGAGTCGCACCCGCGCTCCGCCCTCGAGGTCCGCGAGCGGCGCGGTGTCTGCGAGCGTGGCGACGACGGTTACTGGCGAGGCCGCACGCGGTTCGCCGTCGATGCTGGCCGGTGTCTCGCCCCAGAACAGACAGAGCTTGTTCCCCGCGGGCCAGTAGGCGATCGCTCCCTCGGGAACGACTTCTCGGGCGTTCTCTGGTGGCGCGTCGATCGGCACGTCGAAGTACAGTTCCGCGCCCCAGCGAACGGCGTCGCCTTCCACTGGAAGCGCCTCCTCGAGTGCCGCCCGCGTGTCGGGCGTCTCGTCGGTCCAGGTTGCCTCGAGAACGCGGTCGGCGACGGTGACGGTGAGATCCGACATGGCTGTGCCGACGGAGCCCGATTATTTCGATCCGTCGACCGTCTCTCCCCTGCGGACGCGCTCGATGCCCTCGAACGTGCCCTCCGGGTCGTCGATGGCCTCGCGGTCACAGGGGAGGTCGAACCAGCCCCGGCGCTCGAGAACGAGTTCCTCGTCGGTCAACCGGACAGCCTCGATTTTGTCCCACGGCACGAGTCGTTTCGACAGCGGTTTCTCGACGAGGACGCCGGCTTCGTGGGCGTGTAACTCCGGTGGATTTCGCCTGTTTACCGGGTCGAACTCGTCCCAGCCGCCCGCCCCAGGCATCCACAGCGGGTGCAGCATGACGACGCCGTAGCCGATCAGGAACAGCCCGGAGAGGCCGTAGCCGGCACGGAGGAGCCATATTCCAGCCGGAATCGACAGGATCAACAGCGGCGTCGCGACGTACTCGCTCGAGAGGGGGCCAGCACGGTGCAACGGCCAGGTCGCCGTCGGCTCGTCGGCCGCGAGCGCGTCGACGTACCGGTTGCGGGCCATCCGTGCGGTGCCGATAGACAGCGGGATCGAGACGACGAACAGGATGCCAACGAGGAGAGCGAGTCGACTCGAGAGCGAGACGAGTTCGTACGCGTATGCGACGAGGGTCCCTCCGAGCGCGATCGAGGGCAGGTAACAGCAGAGTCGCCGTTGTCGATTCCGGCCGAGTCGCTGGGGGAGCCCCGGACTGCGATCCAGGAGAACGATTCCGGCGATCGTGACGATCGTCACGACGGTGGGGAACGTCGAGACGACCGTCTCGTTCTCCCAGCCTGCGAGGAGGCCGGCCGCCGAGACGGCTCCGGCTACCAGTATACCGGCGTAGAACCCGACGGCTGCCTTGAATCCGACGTCGATCTCTCCGACGCCGGGGAGGGGGCGGGTTTTGGAGGTTGCCATACGATCGTGTTGTACGGCTGATGGTATAAAACGGGCCGGTCGAGCATCGACGCGCTGCGAGCTGGAGCTATCCGTTCTCGACGTGGAGTCGCTCGAGTGTCGCGTGAACCGATTCCGGATCGTCGATGACCGACCGATCACAGCGGAGGTCGAACCAGCGTCGACGCTCGAGGACGAGTTCGCCCTCCGTGAGTCGAACGCCGTCGATCCGATCCCAGGGAACCAGTTTCTGCTCGAACCGATCGACGACGACGCCGGCTTCGTACGCCTCGAGGTCGGCGTTGCCCCAGCGATCCTCGCCATCCGGGAGTCCCCAGGCGTCCCACCCGCGCCGGTCGCTGAGCCACAGCAACAGGGCCAACGAGCCGTAGCCGACGAACCAGACGCCGGTGCCGTTGCCGGATGCGATCGAAGAGAACCCGGAAACGACCAGCAAGACACCGCCGCCGGCGGCGATCATTCCCCAGAGACCGG
This sequence comes from Natronobacterium texcoconense, assembly GCF_900104065.1. Taxonomy (NCBI): domain Archaea; kingdom Methanobacteriati; phylum Methanobacteriota; class Halobacteria; order Halobacteriales; family Natrialbaceae; genus Natronobacterium; species Natronobacterium texcoconense. The sequence continues at coordinate 381,982 of NZ_FNLC01000001.1, forward strand.
TGTCGAACGTCGTCCTGTGCCACGTCCAGGCGACTTCCGGTTCGTCGCCAGTGATGGCGTCGACGTACCGGTTGCGGGACATCTGTGCGATTCCGACGGCGGTCGCTCCGGTGACGAACGTGAGTGCGATCGCCGCGATGGTGAGCCGAGGAGTGGACTCGAGCGGCAGGACTGCTGGTACGAGGAGGGCTGTTGCGAACACGGCGGCGGGGAGCGCGGGAAGCAGTCGCCGCCGTCGATTTCGGCCGAGCTGTTCCGGGAGACCGGAGAGCCGATCGCCGAAGACGAGCGCGACGAGTAACGTGGCGACGACGGTGCTGGGCGTGGTCACGAGAACCGCTGCCGTCGACGCGTCGGCTGCGATAGCGGCGAGTGCGACGACGCCGGCGACGACGATCCCGAGATAGAAGCCGATGCCCGCTTTGAAAGCGAGGTCGGGACCGTCGACGACCGAAGTGGGAGTCTGTCGTCGATCGTGAGACGTCACGGTTCACCAGTTGTCGTGTTGCTATATAGTAACTTGGAGTCAGCAGTCGACTCGAACGCTCGAAGAGAGACGCTGTACCAGTGTACTCGATGATTTCGTCCGTTGCTACTGCCCCTGTAACCCTTAACACGCTGCTCGTGGTCCGTGGGGTATGCTCGCACACCTTCGACAGTACAAACACGAGGAAGTCCAGTTCGACGACAACAGGACCACAGGCGAGTCCCAGACGGAGGACGCGGTCGACAAGGAACCCGAGGAGTACTTCGGCAAGAACATCGACGAATTCGATCTCGAGACCTGGGAGACGGTCGAACACGAGGACGACCCGATCCAGCGACGCGAGGTCACGCTCGACGGCGTCACCGCCGTTTCCGTCCCGAAGGAACCGACCGACGAGGACGATCCGGACCTCCCCGGACAGACGCTCCAGTTACGAATGGGTGGCGGCATCGAGTTCCTCGCGAACGCCGAAATCGTCGAAGTTCAGGACCAGAACCCACAGAGCGAAGCCGAGGGGAAAGTCTCGAAGGAGGACGATCCCCAGGGGAAGGCGTCGATGGACGACGAGCCGTAGTCGGCCGGCCGAATCGGTCGTCAGCTACGTTTTCCTCGAGTGATGGGTCTCGACCCGTCGCCATCCGGGACGGAGTCGCGTCACCCTCGGGTATCGGACGTGTCACACTCGAGAATGACAGCGCGTACCGGAGACGGTACGGTCCCGAAATCGTTTTCAACTGCTCCCGCGGACACTCGGTATGCCGACGGAATCGGACACTCATTATGACCCCTCGCTGGGGAACAAGTTCATCTTCGTCACCGGCGGCGTCATGTCGGGACTCGGCAAAGGGATCACGGCCGCGAGCACCGGCCGGCTCCTGAAAAACGCCGGGTTCGACGTCACCGCGGTGAAGATCGACCCGTACCTGAACGTCGACGCCGGGACGATGAACCCCTACCAGCACGGGGAGGTGTACGTTCTGGAAGACGGTGGCGAGGTCGACCTCGACCTGGGGAACTACGAACGGTTCCTCGATATCGACATGACCTCGGACCACAACATTACGACGGGGAAGACCTACCAGCACGTCATCGAGAAGGAACGCGCCGGCGACTATCTGGGCAAGACGGTCCAGATCATCCCTCACATCACCGACGACATCAAACGGCGGATCCGGGAGGCCGCCGAAGGCACCGACGTCTGTATCATCGAAGTCGGCGGCACTGTGGGGGACATCGAGGGGATGCCCTACCTCGAGGCGCTTCGCCAGTTCGCCCACGAGGAACCGGAAGAGAACGTCCTGTTCGCCCACGTCACTCTCGTCCCGTACTCGAAGAACGGCGAGCAAAAGACGAAGCCGACCCAGCACTCGGTCAAGGAGGTTCGATCGATCGGCCTCCAGCCCGACGTGATCGTCGGCCGCTGTGAGGATCGACTCGACCCCGAGACCAAAGAGAAGATCGCGCTGTTCTGTGACATTCCGACGGAGGCAGTGTTCTCGAATCCCGACGTCGAGGACGTCTACCACGTCCCGCTGATGGTCGAAGAGGAAGGACTCGACCAGTACGTCCTCGAGCACTTCGGGATGGCTGACGAGGCGCTCCCGGCGGGCGAGCGATCGAACGAGTGGCGCGAGATCGTCACCACGGAGAAGTCCGGCGAGGTCGACGTCGCGCTGGTCGGCAAGTACGACTTAGAGGACGCCTATATGTCGATCCACGAGTCGCTGAAACACGCCGGCTTCGAGGTCGGTGTCGACGTCAACGTCCACTGGGTTCCGGCCGACGAGATGGCAGACAGCTACGACGACCAGTTAGCGGACGTCGACGGGATCATCGTCCCCGGCGGCTTCGGGATGCGCGGTTCGGAAGGGAAGATTCGCGCGGTCCAGTACGCCCGCGAGAACGACGTTCCGTTCCTCGGACTCTGTCTTGGCTTCCAGATGGCCGTCGTCGAGTACGCACGCAACGTGCTCGGACTCGAGGGTGCCCACTCCGCGGAGATGGACGAGGAGACGCCCCATCCGGTCATCGACATCCTGCCGGAACAGTACGAGGTCGAGGACATGGGCGGCACGATGCGACTCGGCGAGCACACGACGGTTATCGAACCCGAGACGCTCGCGTACGAACTGTACGGCGACACCTCCTGTAGCGAGCGCCACCGCCACCGCTACGAGGTCAACCCCGAGTACTTCGATCAGTTCGAGGACGAACCGCTGACGTTCTCCGGCACTGCGGGCAACCGCATGGAGATCCTCGAACTCGAGACCCACCCCTACTTCGTGGGAACACAGTTCCACCCCGAGTACACGTCCCGTCCCGGACAGCCCAGCCCGCCGTTCCTGGGGCTGGTCGAGGCCGTTCTCGAACAGAGCACCGACGAAGATACCGATACGGAGAGCGAAACGGAGGTTACCCACTGATGGTCGACACTGACACGTTCGTACCCGACGCAGTCGAAGAGATCGAAGACGAAATCGGCGACGCAAACGCCGTCATCGCCCTCTCGGGCGGCGTCGACTCCTCGGTCGCCGCGGCACTCGCATACGAGGCCATCGGCGACCGGCTCACCCCGGTCTACGTCGACACCGGCCTGATGCGCAAAGGCGAGACCGACCAGATCCGCGAGACGTTCGACTACATGGAGTCGCTGCGGATCGTCGACGCCAAGGATCGCTTCCTCGAGGCGCTCTCGGGCGTCACCGACCCCGAGGAGAAGCGCTCGATCATCGGCGAGCAGTTCATCCGTGAGTTCGAGCGCGAGGCGAAAGACGCCGACGCGGACTATCTCGTCCAGGGGACGATCTACCCCGACCGTATCGAGAGCGAGGGTGGGATCAAGTCCCACCACAACGTCGGCGGCCTCCCAGAGGTCGTCGACTTCGACGGCATCGTCGAACCCGTCCGCGACCTCTACAAGGACGAAGTGCGGGAGGTCGCACGCCACCTCGGTCTCGACGAAATCGTCGCCGAACGGATGCCGTTCCCCGGCCCCGGCCTCGCAGTCCGCGTCATCGGTGAAGTCACCGAGGAGAAACTCGAGGTCGCACGTCACGCCTGCCACGTCGTCGAAGACGAACTCGAGGAGTACGAACCGTGGCAAGCCCTCGCCGCGGTGATCGGCAAGGCGACGGGTGTCAAGGGCGACAACCGCGTCCACGGCTGGGTCGTCTCCGTCCGTTCGGTCGACTCCCGTGACGGCATGACCGCCAAAGCCCAGGAGATCGACTGGGACACCCTCCAGCGCATCCAGTCGCGCATCACCGGCCAGAACGAAAACGTCGCCCGAGTCGTCTACGACGTGACCCACAAACCACCGGCGACCATCGAGTACGAATGACGCACGTGATCGTCGCCGGCACGGACGAAACCGAGGTCGCAGCCGCGTTCGAGCAGGATGGCGCCGACGTGACGCGACTGCAGGGTATCATCTCGCGGCCGCAACTCGAGGAGGCTGGTATCGTCGACGCCGACCTCTACGTCCTGACCGACGTCGACCAGGCGACGACGATCCCGATCGTCTGTGATCTCAACGACGAGCTTCGCACGGTCGTCTACGCGGACCGGACGGTCCCGGAGTTCGTCACTGCCCAGCTCGACCTGGCAGTCGATCCACAGTTGATCGGTCCGGACGTGCTCGCCGAGGAGCTACTCGACTGACTCCCCCCGTCGCGCAATTCGACCGAACCACGTTTTACAGTTAAAACTATTAAGAATTCCTATATTTGCGCATAGTGGGCTATACCGTTCGATATCAGAGCATTAAATCCGAGTTAAATTCGGTAGAATCGGCGTAAGGATACTATACCGTCGCCTCCGTTCAAGTAGTCTCCGGCCATAGGATCTGATGGAGGTCGACGGGTAAACTCCACCGAGGCACCCGACGCCTGTTCCCGTGACTTCCAGCAATCCCACCACAGCACCCTTCCCCCCACCATTGCCACACCGTTCGAACGTGGGCTACTGCACCGGCCTGCGTTGCCTTGCGGTTCTGGCGTTCGAGGCGCTTCCCACCGCGCCTCGACATGGACTTTTACACTTCCCAGCACTGGCGCCGATCACCGCTCGAGTTCCTGTAACACCGGAATCTCCTCGAGTCGTTCGTCCGTGAGCTGTTCCCAGTCGATACCGGCGGGTTTCGCCGCTCTGTCCGGCCGATAGACGTCCTCGGGCGTGACGATCAGGTCCATCGGGACGTCGTGTTCGTCCGTCGTGACGGCATCGGCGTCGACCAACTGTTTCTCGTGTACTGTCGTCGCGACCGTCGTCTCGTCGTCGACCAGATCCAGTTCGCGCAAGATTGCGTACTCGAGGTCGCTGTATCCTTCGCCTTTCCCGATCCGCCCGCCGTCTTCGGTGACGGCGACGCTTCCGGAGACGATCAGGTCGATCGGTTCGACGTCCGCTGGACCGACCTGCGTGCCGTGTTTCGAGGACCCGGAGACGGTCGTCGCCGCGTCGTAGTCCTCGAGTTCGGCCGGGTCGAGCCGCAGGAAACACTGCTCGTCGGCGAGTCGCGGGACGGCCATGTAGACTGTCTTGCCGTCACGCAGGGCCGCCCGACGGACGGGCAGTTGCGGCGCGTCCGGGTTCGCTTTGATCGTCGTTGCCTCCGTCCACTCGGGCTGGTCTACGAGCCGTTCCGCTGCTTCGTCGGCTCCGGCGAAGTTCGGAATTCGGCCGTGCGGTGGAAACGGAAACCGCGCGACGTCGCTTTCCTCGAGGTCGTCCCAGGTCGCCTCGCGAACTGCCTGTTTGTCCATAGGCGACGGTACTCGCCGTCTCCCCTAATACCACCTGAACGCTTACGTGTCACCGGTCTCGTTTTCCCCGTCCTCGTCTTCGTCGGGAACGTCCGCCAGATCGACGAGATGCCGTGCCTCCGGAAGGATTATCGACTCTGTTCCGAGCCGTGCGCCGCCGACGTTGCCGGGGAGACAGAAGACCGGTTTCCCGTCGGCGACGCCAGCGAGGGTTCGCGACGCGACGGCGCGTGTCCCAACCTCCTCGTAGGCGAGCGTCGTGAACAGTTCGCGAAACGCGGTCAGTTCCTTGTCTAGCAGTGGCTCGACTGCCTCGACAGCGACGTCGTCGGGTTCGACGCTCGCCGCGCCCGCCGTAATCACGAGGTCGACGTCGCCGCGTTCGATGACTCGCAACACGATCGACTGGACGCCGTCGTGGTCCGGGCTGACGTGTTCTCTGGTAGCGACCTCGTGACCGGCTTCCTCGAGTGCGGCGACGATCGTCTCGCCGGCTTCGTCGGTCGACAGCGTTCGATCCGCAGCGATGGTGACGACGGCGACAGCGAGTGGGTCGTCGCTGGTTGCGGCCGTCGTCTCCCGTCTCTCGTCCATGCGTTCGTTTCGACGACCCGTCAGTAAAACAGTGGTCGTTACGTCACCACGAGCGGATATCGCCTGATTTTATAGACGGAGTTTCCTACGGTCCATCTGTATGCAAGCGGTCAAAATCGTCGAGCATGGCGACACGGACGTCATCGAATACGGCGAATATCCTGATCCTGACGTCGGACGCGACGAAGTCCTAGTCGACGTGAAAGCGGGCGCGCTCAACCACCTCGACGTCTGGGTTCGCCGTGGGCTGCCGACGCTCGACCTCGAGATGCCCCACGTGCCGGGCAGCGACGCGGCCGGCGTCGTCGTCGCGACCGGCGATGACGTCACCCGCTTCGTCGAGGGAGACCGTGTCGCCGTCTCAGCGGGGGTCAACTGCGGCGAGTGTGAGTTCTGTCGAGATGGCGATCCAACCCTCTGTGTGAACTTTCACCTGCTCGGCGAACACGTTCCCGGCGTCCACGCCGAATACGCCGCAGTCCCGTCGGACAATCTGATCCCGGTCCCCGACGGCGTCGACTGGTCGGTCGCCGGCTCGAGCTGTCTCGTCTTCCAGACCGCCTGGCGGATGCTGATCGACCGTGCAGACCTCGAGCCCGGGGAGAAGATACTGATCCTGGGTGCAAGCGGTGGGGTCGGTCACGCTGCGCTCCAGATCGCCGACTACGCGGGTGCGGAAGTGTATGCCACCGGCAGTACCGAAGAGAAACTCCGATACGCCGAGAACCACGGCGCGGACTACGTCTGCAACTACGAGGAGGAGAACTTCGCGGAGTGGGTGCGAGCCGAGACGGGCGGTCGCGGCGTCGACGTCGTCGTCGACTACATCGGTGCAGGCACCTGGCGCGACTCGATCAAGAGCCTGGCAAAGAACGGCCGCCTCGTCACCTGCGGCGGGACGGCAGGACCGAACCCCGAGACCGACATCCCGCGGATCTTCTGGAATCAGCTCCAGATCATCGGCTCGACGATGGGGACGCCGGGCCAGGTCGACGACGTGATGGAACTGGTCTGGGAGGGCACCTTCGAGCCGTCGATCCGTGCGGAACTCCCGATGAGCGAGACCGCACGCGCCCACGAGATCGTCGAAGGGCGTGAGGGATTCGGCAAGGTCGTCGTTCGTCCGGACAGCGAGCTTTGATGGTCGCCGTCCGGCCGTCGGAACCGTGAATGCTTTCACGAACCGGCCGAAACGTCCGATCGTGACCTCGAGCGACGACGGTGGCTACGTTCACGACCCATCCACGTTCGACGAGGACAGCGATAGCCGCGACGAGGACGAGGAGTGGGTCGACGATCCCGCCCACCCCGCGACGGCCGATCGCGAGTTCGACTGGCGTGGCTGGATCCTCGTCGGCGTGATGTTCTTCGCCTTCATCGTCTCGCCGGCGATGATCCTCCTGGTACCGCCGGGCCTCGAGTACAGGTTCGCGCTGATCATTCTTCCGCTGTTCCCGGCAGCACTGCTCGCGCTGACGGCGGTCTGGGCGACGACTCGCGCGTAAAAGGGAGTGCTACTCGAGTGCCGTCTCGAGTCGTTCGGCGACGGCGGCCCCGTGTTCGACGTCTCGCTCCGGCGTTTCGGAGTCGTCGAGATAGCTGGTCAGTTCCTCGTGGAGCCGTCGCGCCTCCGGTCCGGTGAGAACGTCCGATTTTTCTCTCTCCTCGACCGTCTCGAATACGTCGAGTACCCAGGAGGGCGGTGATTCGTCTTCGTCTACGGCGTCGTCGATACAGTCTGTCAGGACGTGATGAACGACCCATCGCTCTTCTCTGGAGAGTGTCACTTCGAACGTCTCGGTTTCCGGTGGTTGGGAACTCATATCGTCATACGGACCGGTGATTTTGGTCCTCGAGCGTGGCTACGAACGAGGATGTGATAAAGCTTGTTGCCTGCTACCCTTTCTCACGAAATGGTGTGGCACGGTCGTCTCGGCGAGAACGGCGAGCAGCACCGCTTTCGAGGCGCGTATTGTCAAAAATGGAGTGACGATGTGACCCTCACTCGACGTCGCGACGCATCGCGATTTCGAACCAGGGGCAGAGACGAAGCTGTCGGTACCACTCGGGATTGGAGTGGAGCCGTTCGTAAGGCACCCACATCAGGCCGGCGACCTCTTCCTCGTCGGGGTCGAGCGTACGGTCGGTCAGCGTTAGCTTCAGTACCGCACACACCTCGTGTTCGACGCCCGCGTTCTCGAAGTAACGTTTGTACTCGAACCGGTCGGTCAGTCGCAGGTCGTCGTACTGGTTCGGCGTGATCCCGAGTTCCTCCTCGAGACGCTGGCGGGTTGCCTCCTCCTGGCTCTGCCCCTGGACGGGATGGGAAGCGACGGTGCCGTCCCAGTAGGTCCCCCAGAGGCGTTTCTCGGGCGCTCGCTGAGCCAGCAGGATGTTGTCGTCCTCGTCGAAGACCAGCGACGTGAACGCGCGGTGGCGGATCCCGTCACCGGTGTGGGCCTCGAGCCGGTTGACGAGTTCGACCTCGTTGTCGTCGGCATCGACTGCGATCACGTCCTGTTCGGCGTTCTCGTGGTCCATGTCGTCCTGCCGCGTACTCATACCTGCACAATTGCGGAGGGTCCTGAAACCAGTATCGCCTCGCAGCCATCCGACGTCGCCGCCGATCCCGTTATCCCTCGAACGGCCACAGTCCCCGCTTTTGTTCGTCCGGATTCGGATCGTAGTCGTCGCCGACCGCGATCTCGAGCGCGCCCGGATCGGTCTCGATTCGCAGACGTTCGGTCTCGAGCATCTCCCCGTCGAGGCTGTACTGGACGGATTCGCCGCGGCTCTCGATCGTGACCGACGGCGTCCGCCGCCGGACGATACGGTCGCTCTCCTGGTCGAACAGGCGTTCGACGGTCGCATCGCCCAGCAGGTCGGTTGTCGGAGCGTCCTCGACGATCGTCACCTCGAGGAGGCCGTCTTCGACGTTCGCCTGGGCGGTCCGCGCCCCGGTGAATCGCCGGCAGTTTCCGACGAGCACGAACAGCGCCTTTCCTTCCCACGTCCGGGACGAATCGCCGTCCGGCCCCTCGCCGGTGTCTACCTGCAGTGGGGGTGAATCGAACGATCCGATCGCGTCGAGGGTCTCTTTGACGTAGGCGAGGACTCCCAGTTCCGATTTGCTCTCCGTGGACGTCTCGCCGCTGGCTTTCGCGGTGACGCCGCCGACACAGGAGTTGGCGAACACCTGTCCGTTCGCGACGCCGAGGTCGATCGTTCGCCGGCGACCGGTTTCCGCGACCGCGAAGGCGTGTTCGATACCCTCGACCCCGACGTTCGAGGCGAAGTTGTTGCCCGTCCCGGCCGGTACGACCGCGAGCGTCGTCGTCTCGAGTTCGCCCGCGGCCGCGATGCCGTTGACGGCCTCGTTGACGGTGCCGTCGCCGCCGGCTGCTGCGACGAGAGTCGCTTCCTCTGCGGCTACTTGGGCGAGTCGTTTCGCGTCGCCGGCTTCCTCGGTTCGTCGAATATCGAATCCGTAGTCGGCAGCCAGTTCGACGACGTCGTCGACGTGATCGCCGCTCCCGCTGACGGGGTTGAGTACGAGGACGCGGTTTCGCTCCGTTCGGCCGTCCGCCTCCATACCGTAGTACGTGCCGGGCGTAAACAAAAGAGACGTCCCGGCGTATGCTCTCGTAGATGTACGCCGTCGATCTACACGCGCACACGCGATTCTTCCACGGTCGTCGACGGCTCGGCGATCGGTTCGACCCTGTCGGGGCTCGACTCCTCGCCGAAGCGACCGCTCGTCGCGGTCTCTCGGGGGTCGCGACGACGAATCACGACTACTACACGCCGTTCGATCCGGACGTCGACGTCGCCGTCCTCCCCGGGATCGAGATCACGACCGATCGCGGTCACGTTCTCGTCGTCGGTCCCGACCCGCCGCCGGCGACGGAACCGGGATCGCTCTCCCCGGCAGCGGCGGTCGAACTGGCACACGAACGCGACTGTGCCGCGATCGTCGCCCACCCGTTTCGAAACAGCACCGTCCGCGAACTCGAGGACGTCCTCTTCGACGCGATCGAGGTCAACGGCAAACATCCGCGCTCGCAGCCGCTCGTCGAGGAACTGGCGGCCGAACGGGAGCTACCGCTGGTCGGCGGCAGCGACGCACACTACCCGTTCGAAGTTGGACGGGCGTACACAGTCGTCGAGACCGACGCGGATCGACTCACGCCGTCCGCGCTCGTCGACGCGATTCGCGACGGCCGGGTGAGCGCCCGCGTCGGTCGGTCGTCGCTGGATCGTCTCCTGCGGCGGGGATACAGGGCGATTCATCGACGGAAACGGGTGATCGACGCGATAGAGCGGCCGACACCGGGCGTCGGGACGCCACCGGGTGAGGAACAGTAACTCGAGTTAGCCCAGTTGTTCGTCGAGAATGAGTCGGGTCATCGTGCTCACGACCTCGTCCTGGTTGCGGGCTTTCGTGATGAGGTCGTTGACGCCGCGCGTGTCCGCGGCGTCGACGATGAGGACGATGTCCTGTTCGCCCGAGACCATCCAGACGAGGTCTACCTCCTCCCAGTCGGCCATCCGCTCGGAGACGTTCTTCGTGTCGACGTCGACCGCGACGCTGATCTCGAGCATCGCCTTGACGTTGCCTGTCCGGGTCGAGATCGTGAACCGTTCGATGATCTCGTCGTCCATCATCCGTTCGACGCGGTTGCGGACGGTCCCCTCGCTGGTGCCGATCTCGTCGGCGATCTCGGTGTAGGGTGTCCGGGCGTCTCGCCGGAGAATATCGAGGATCTGTCGATCGAGTTCGTCCATGGAGATCCGAGGATACGTGGAACGGGCACTTACCGATTACGAAATTCGTAACTGAGTTTCGAAGACAACACTTATGGCCGTGGGATCAATACGTAGTTCGTAATGACGGAAGCCTACGTTGCACTGGAAGGCGGCCACGTGATCGAGGGGCGTGGTCGTGCTCCGGGAACTGCTCGTGGCGAACTGGTTTTCACGACAGCATACACAGGATACGAGGAGAGCCTGACCGACCCGTCCTACGAGGAACAGGTGCTCACCTTCTCCTATCCGCTGATCGGCAACTACGGCGTCCGAGAGGAACGGTTCGAGGACGACCGCGTCCACCCCCGTGCCGTCCTCGCGAAGGAACTGACCGACGACGTCGCCGGATGGCTCGAGTCCGAGGGCGTGCCGGCGATCGACCACCTCGACACCCGCGAAGTCGTCACCGAGATCCGTGACGGCGGCGCGATGAAGTGTGGCATCGCCGTCGGCGAGGACGTCACCGAAGAAGACGCCCTGGCCGAACTCGAGGAGTGCAAGACGATGAGCGAACACACCGAGATCGGCGCACAGGTCAGCGTCGACGAACCGGTCGTCCACGGCGCGGACAACGATGGCGAGACCGTCGCGCTGGTCGACTGTGGAGCGAAGGGATCGATCGTCGACTCCCTCGTCGCTCGTGACGCCGAAGTCCACGTCCTCCCCTACGACGCGACCGTCGCCGACGTCGAAGACGTCGATCCCGACGTGCTGTTCATCTCGAACGGCCCTGGCGACCCCGCGAACTACGAGGGCGCGATCGAACTCGTCCAGGAGTTCGTCGACGACACGCCCGTCGCCGGCATCTGTCTCGGCCAGCAGATCGTCGCCGAAGCACTCGGCGGCACCACCGAGAAGATGGACTTCGGTCATCGCGGCGTCAACCAGCCTGTACTCGACGTAGAGTCCGGCCAGGTCGTCATGACCACGCAGAACCACGGCTACACCGTCGCCGAACCGGGCGACCACCTCGAGGTCACCCAGATCAACGTCAACGACGACACCCCCGAAGGGCTCGACGGGATCGACCATGACGTCATCACCCGCCAGTACCACCCCGAAGCCAACCCCGGCCCGGAGGACACCCTCGACTTCTTCGACGACGTCCTCTCGATGGCCGAGGGCCGAAGCCAGCGAGCAGTTCCCGCGGACGACTGATCCGACCGTCTACTCTCTCGACTTCGAACTTCGAAACTCCAGTTAGCTATCGGTGAAGCCGTAGCTGACGGTCGTCGACGCCGAGACGCTCACCGGATCGGCGTCGATCTCCGTACTCGGTCCTGCGTCGTCGGCCTCTGCAACGGCATCGTAGGCTGTCCTGTGACTGACCGTGTGGACCTGGACGTCGCTCGTGCTCACCGACGTCGTTCCCGTCAGCGAGACGCCGCGGTTGGCCGCGATGTGTTCGGCCTCTTCGTCCGCGTTCTCGAGTGCCTCGTCGATCGCCTCCTTCCGGAGTTCGTCGCGAGTCTCCTCCTGTACCGTGAAGTTGACGCGGCCGATGTCGTCGGCTCCGGCCTCGACCGCGGCGTCGATCACCTCGCCGACCCGGTCGACGTCCTCGACGGTTACCTCGAACGAGTGTGAGCCGCGGATCTCCTCGACGTCGCCGTCCCGTCCCGTAACCGGCCTAACCCGATAGCCGCCCTCTTCGACGTGGTCTTCGGGAATGCCGAGTTCGTCGAACGTCTCGCGCAACTGGTCGGCACCCTCGGCCAGTTCGTCGGTCACCTCGTCGGCGGACTCGCCGCGTGCCTCGACGCCGACGCTGACCGTCGCCTCGTCGGGTTCGGTCTCGACTTCGCCGCTCGTACTGACGACGATCTCGTTGTCGCCGTTTCCGGACGCAGCCTGTTCATCGTCGGTCGCACTGCCGATACAGCCGGCAAGTGTCGCAGCAGCGCCGACGCCCGACGCCGCGAGGAACTGTCGTCGATCCATACACGACGCAAGGACGGCAACCGAAAAGTCACCTCTGCAAGGTGAAACGCGTCTTTCATCCGGTTTACTGTAAGTCATTTCCGCCGCAACCGCTATTCGGGTCGCGGTTGCGCCGGTACATCGTTACAGCAATCCGTATCAGTGCCACTCGGGCACAGCTTACTTGATTTCCGGCGACTATTATCAGACGAACGATATGCCGGCCGACAGACTCCTCGTCCCCGTCGCCAACCCGGAGACCGCCGACAGGCTGCTCGACACCGCCACCGACATCGCGCGCGACCGCAACCTCGAGATTCTCGTCGTCACGGTCGTCACCGTCCCGATGCAGCTATCGCTCGAGCAAGCCAGCGACGAACTCGAGATAGAGGACCACCGCGAAGTCCTCGAGTACGCACTCGAACGCGCCCGCGAGCACGACGTCTCCGCGACGGGCCGCATTCGATTCGGTCGGAGCGTCGCGGACGGCATTCTCGCGATCGCTGGAGACGAGGACGAACGAATCGAGACTCTCCTGCTCGGCTGGCGCGGTCGACCGCGTCGGCGCGACGTCGTCCTCGGGAGTTACATCGACGAGATCCTCGCGAACGCGCCGTGTGACGTCCTCGTCAAGCGGATCGATCGTGAGGCCTCCGGCGAGATCGATTCGGTCCTCGTCCCCGTCGCGGGCGGACCGAACACCGACCTGGCCGCACGAGTCGCCGGATCGCTCGCACGCGCCCACGACGCCCGGATCGAACTCCTCACCGTCGTTTCGGACCGCGAGGAAGAGATGGTCGCCGACGCCCGTGACCTGCTGACTCGCACCTCGTCGGAACTGGGTGCCGTCACGTCGGTCGAACAGACCGTCCTCGAGGGCGACGTCCGGGAGACGATCCTCGAGCGCACGGGAGATCACGACGTGACGGTCATCGGCGCGGCCGAGAGCGGACTCCTTCGACGCGTTCTCGTCGGCGAGATTCCGGAGACGATCGGTCGCGAGGCCGACAGCGCGGTCGTGATGGCGAAACGTCGGCAGGGCGTCTCCGAGACGGTTTGGCGACGCGTCCGAAATCTTCTGGGGTGACGTCTAGCGGTCGTTCAGGTACTCTGGCGGCCAGCTCCTCGAGCGATTTGTGTTGCTCGCCGCTCGAACCGGGACACTCCCTCGCTACTGCTCAGTCGTGTCTGAAAGACCGCTGACCCGTGAACACCATCGCGATATCGTGCTCGTCCGCAGCCTCGATGACCGAATCGTCGTTCTTCGATCCACCGGGCTGGATCACGGCCTCGATACCCGCTTTCGCGGCCTCCTCGATGCCGTCCGGGAACGGGAAGAACGCGTCCGAGGCCATGACTGCACCGTCGGCGTCTTTCCCTTCGGCGTGCTCGTCCGCTTTCATCGCTGCGAGTCGCACCGCGTCGACGCGGGACACCTGGCCCATCCCGATGCCGACCGTCTCCGTCCCGTCGGCGAAGAGAATACCGTTGGACTTGACGTGCTTGAGCGTCTGCCAGGCGAACAGCATCGACTCGAGTTCTTCCTCCGTGGGTTCGCGTTCGGTGACGACCTCGAGGTCGTCGACCGAGATCGACTGCAGGTCGCGTTCCTGGACGAGTCGGCCGCCGACGAGCGGCTTTTCGGTAAATCGTTCCGTCGGTTCGTCGTCCAGTTCACCGACGTCGAGGACGCGGAGGTTCCCCTTCTCGAAGAGCACCTCGAGTGCGTCGTCGGTGTAGCCGGGGGCGACGACGACCTCCTTGAAGGAGTCGATGATCCGCTCGGCCGTCTCAGCGTCGCACTCGCGGTTGAGCGCGACGATGCCGCCGAAGGCGCTCATCGGATCCGTCGAGAGCGCCTTCTCGTAGGCCTCCGCGAGGGAGTCGCCGGTCGCACAGCCCGCGGGGTTGGTGTGTTTGATGACCGCCGCAGCGGGTTCGTCGAACTCCTTGATCAGGTTCAGCGCGCCGTCGGCGTCGTTGTAGTTGTTGTACGAGAGGTCCTTCGCGCCCTCGTTCAACTGTTCGGCGTGGACGACGCTGGCCTCGTCGCAGGTGTAGTCGGCGTACACCGCGGCGTCCTGGTGTGGGTTCTCGCCGTAGCGAAGCGTGTCGATACGGTCGCTCGAGACGAGCCGTCGACCTGGAAGCCCGTCGTGATCGCCGCCCTCGGTACTCGCGACGTCGACGTCGACGGTTACCTCGCCCGCCTCGAGATCCACGTCCACGGCACCCTCGGCGAACCACTTGACTGCTCGCGGGTACGCGCGGAACTCGCCTTCGTAGAGGACACGTTCTTTCAGCGACTCGCTGTCGTCGCCCTCGTAGACCGGAATCGGCTCCTGGGTGACGATCGGTCCGCCGTCGACCTCGTTCTCGACGACGTTGCCGTCCTCGTCCGTCGCGTCGGTCACGACGTGAACAGTACAGCCCGTCACCGAGACGTCGGCCTCGAGCGCGTCGCCCCAGGCGTCCGTGCCGGGGAACGCGGGCAGCAGCGAGGGATGGACGTTCAGCGTCGTCGGCTGAGCCTCGAGGAACGTGTCCGAGAGAATTCGCATGTAGCCGTCGAGACAGACCAGCTCGAACTCGTAGTCGGCGAGCGCCTCGTTGACGGCTTCCTCGTGTTCACGGCGACTCATCCCCTCGGCGAGCGGGACGACCTCGGTCGGAATCCCGCGTTCGGCGGCGGCCTCGAGCACCGGCGCGTTCTCGTCGTTCGTCAGGACGACGGCGAGGTCGGCTCCGCCAGGTCGTCTGTCGGCGATGTTCAACAGGTTACGCCCTCGGTTGCCGGCCATCCCGGCGATTCGCGTCATAGGCGTATGCCCATCCGCAATGGGGAAAGCCGTTGCGGTCTCGAGCAGCTAAGTATACACATACATGTATAATTATGGCGGTATTATCGAACGCTGTTCTTCCAATATGCACGCACGTGTGTTCGAACCCGCGTCGTTTCGATACCCTTTTGGACCGTGCTGGAAAGACTCGCACAATGACCGACACCGACGCCCTGTACGCCGTCTCGCCGCTGGACGGCCGGTACGGTAGCCGAACTGCACCGCTGTCGCCGTACGCCAGCGAAGCCGCGCTCATGCGCGCTCGCGTCCGCGTCGAAGTCGAGTACCTGCTCGCGCTGGCCGATCTCGAGGCGACGCCCCTCGAGATCGATTCGGACGAACGCGACAAACTCCGTGGCCTCTACCAGCACTTCGCCGAAGAGGACGCACGACTGATCAAGAAACTCGAGACGGAAGGGTACGCGGAGTTCGAAGCGACGAACCACGACGTGAAGGCCGTAGAGTACTTCGTCCGTCACCGACTTCCCGAGGACAGCGACGCCTCGGCCTGGATCCACTTCGGACTGACAAGCGAGGACGTCAACAACCTCGCCCACCGGCTGCTCGTCCAGGACGGCGTCTCCGAGGTCCTGCTCCCGGAGCTGTACGAGGTTCGAAACGCGCTGGGGGAGATGGCACGCGAGCACCGTGACCTCCCGATGCTCGCACGCACCCACGGCCAGCCCGCGACGCCGACCACCTTCGGCAAGGAGATGGCCGTCTACGCATCGCGACTCGCCCGTTCGACCGGCCGGATCCACGCCGCCGTCGACAACCTCCGTGGCAAACTCGGCGGTGCGTCGGGCACCTACGCCGCTCACGAAGCTGCCTATCCCGACGTCGACTGGCAGACCTTCGCCGAGGAGTTCGTCACGGGTCTCGGCCTCGAGTTCGAACCGCTGACCACGCAGGTCAACCCGTGTGACGACCTCGCGGCGCTGTTCGACGCGATTCGGGGCGCCAACGACGTCCTGTTAGACCTGGATCTGGACATGTGGCTCTACGTCTCCGACCGCTACCTCGGACAGCAAGCCGTCGAGGGCGAGACTGGCTCGTCGACGATGCCCCACAAGGTCAATCCGATCGACTTCGAGAACAGCGAGGGCAACCTCTCGAAGGCCAATTCGGACCTCGGGTTCCTCGCCGACTATATTACCACCTCGCGGCTCCAGCGTGACCTCTCGGACTCGACGGTCAAGCGTAACATCGGCGCGGCCTTCGCCCACTGTCTGATCGGCTACACGAAGACCGCTGCGGGTCTCGAGAAAGTCGTCCCCAACGAGACGGTCATGCGCAAGGACCTCGAGTCGACCCCCGAGATCATCGGCGAGGCCGTCCAGACGATCCTCCGCCGGGAGGGTCAAGAGGACGCTTACGAGCAGGTCAAGGCTCTTACGCGCGGGAAAGACGTCACCCTCGAGGACTTCCGCGAGCTATTCGACGACCTCGAGGTCGACGAGTCGGTCCGCGAGGAACTGCGAGCCCTGACACCGTCAGGCTACACTGGCGTCGCCGACGAACTGGTCGACGACCTCGAATAGTCTCTCGTCGAACGCGCCCGACTACCTTCCCATGGCCCGCACCTGATCGGGTTCGATCGAGATGATGACCCGTTCGGTCTCGATCGGGCTCGGATACTCGTCTTCACCCATGTATCGCTGTGTCAGTTCGTCGATGTGCTCGCGTGCGTTCTCCGTCGTGATCTCGTCGACTTCGCCCGTCACCGAGAGCATTCGATAGGGGTCGTCGGGATCGGTCATACTCACGCCGATCCGCGAGTCGTTCCGGACGTTTTTCTCCTTGCGTCGGTCGCGCTCGGTGTTGACGAGAATGCGGTCCGCGTCGGCGTCGTAGTCGACCCAAACCGGCGTGACGTGGGGCGAGCCGTCGGGCAGCAGCGTGGAGATGTGCGCGAACGTCTTCTTCTCGAACAGGTTCTGAAAGTCGTCTGGGATCGAGGCCATACACGGACTGCACCGTCGTGCTACTAATTCGTCCACCCTTACGTTCCGGCTCCGAGACCGGTCAGATTATTTGGCGACTCTCCGGAAATCGTCGGCGACCTCGAAAGCGAGTAAATCACGCGCGAGGACCCTGGCAGTCCCCTCGTTCCCCGCGCCGAACGTACTCGAGTCCGGGACGTCCGTCGACGTACCACAGCGCGAGGGCGAGTCCGACCAGGACGAACTCGAGGGCGAGAAACGTCGCCGGATCGGTAAACGGCGTGACGACGAGTGCGACGAGTTCCGGCGGTTCGAACACCTGTTCGCTGTAGCCGAAGGTTCCGTGGGACACGATCGGCCACAGCAGGAACTCGGTCCCGAACGGATACCCCAGGAAGAACCGCGGCGGGAGGTCGGCAAGCAGGTGCGACAGGTGCGCGACGACGAACGCGGTCGCCGTCTCGACTCGATCGAAGACGAGCGCGACAGCGTAGACGGCGACGATCAGGACGCCGGCGAACAGAAGCGAGTGACCGAGATCACGCCCAGTCGGAAAGACGCCGAGAAACCAGAGCGGTTTGTCGAGCAGGTCGGCGAACTGCGAGCCGACGAGCACGGCGAGTACCGGTGCTGGTTTCGGTGGTCGACGGAATCGGCCTCGAGCGTACAGCGAGTACAGCAGGTAGGCGACGGCGAGATGGCCCCATGGATACATCGGGGCGGGCTACACCGGCCGTGCGGTAAGCGGTTGTGTCGGTTTGCACGGAGTGGAAGCATTGGCCCAGAAGCAGCAGTGATCGGCTGGTGACTGCAACTGTCGAACAGTAGTCAATAAAGAGGGGTCACTGGACGAACGCGGCGGATTCGCACAATGTCTGGCAGTATCAGACCGGGCGAAATAGGGTGCCGATTGGAGCCTGCTCGAGCGACGGTGGCCTCACTCGTCCTCGAGCGCTGCGTAAATCTCGGAGTGACGACGGCCGTCGATCTTCCCCATCTCGAGGGCGATTTCGTGACGTTTCTCGTCGGTATCGGCCGACTGGAACCGCTCGTACAGTCGGCGGACTTCGTCGTCGATTTCGGCCACGGTTCCAGCGTCCGCTCACAACGCAATAATCGTTTCTACGCGCCCAACTCGAGCAGCGTCGCCTCGAGCGCGTCCGCCGCTTCCTCTACCTCGGGAAGCCGAACGTATTCCCGCTGGGCGTGCGCGACCCCGCCCTTCTCGTCGGCCAGTACGCCGGGGCCGAAGACGACCGTCGGCGCGTCGTCGGCGAAGAAACCGGCCTCGGTCGCCGCGCCGAACGGCCGTACGTCGCCGCCGCTTGCCTCATGGAGCGTTCCCACGAGTTCGTCGTCTTCGTCGGTCACGAACGCCTTCGGGAACGGCGTGTCGGGACGGATGAGGTCGACCGTCACCTCGAGTTCCGACTCCTCGGCGACCGCTCGCTCGAGGTGCGTCTCCAGCCCCTCGCGGAACGAGTCGGCCGTCTCTGGCGGGACGCTCCGTCGATCGAACGTGAATCGACAGGTCTCGGGAACGCGGTTCGGTGCCTCGCCGCCCTCGAGGACGGTCGGCGTCAGTTTCGGCTCGCCGAGCACGTCGTCCTCGCCGGGTCCAGCTTCGTCGTCGTAGGTTCGGAGCGCCTCGAGAACGTGCTCGAGGCCGAAGACGGGGTTTTTCTCGGCGGGGACGCTCGCGGCGTGACCGCTTTCGCCTTCGATAGTGATCGTTCCCTCACACTGGCCTCGAGCGGCGATACAGACGTCGAGGTCGGTGGGTTCGCCGACGATGTAGCCGTCCGCGGAGAGCCTGTCCTGCAGTCCCGCCGCGCCGGTCATCAGGGTCTCCTCGTCGGGCGTGATCGCGAGCGTCAGTTTGCCGGCCGTGGGATCGACGCGCAGGAAGGCTGCGAGCAACGCAGCGAGTGGCCCCTTCGCGTCACAGGCTCCGCGCCCGCGAACGACGTCGCCATCCCGTTCGTAGGGAACGTGGGGTGCGACGGTGTCGATGTGGGTGTTCAGAACAAGGTGGGGCTCGCCGTCCCCCTTGCTCGCCAGCACGTTCCCGAGGTCGTCGACTTCAGGCTCGAGGCCGGCGTCCTCGAGGGTCTCGACCAGTAGCTCGCGCATCTCGGCGACGTCCTCGTGGGAGGGCGTCCGGACAGCCTCGGCGTGGAACGTGGCGATGTCGAAACTCATTGTGTGGGTTTCGTCGATCTCGTCGACGAACGTGGATACTCGTCGTTCCCACTGGCGGGTGATAAGCACAGTCTTTCGTTCGATAGCACGGCTCTGCTGTCGTCCTGTCCAGCTCGGCACCTGTCGAACGAACGTTATTTCCTGCTGTGGTTTCAACCGTGTGTCATGCCCTCCGACAGACGGACGTTTCTCGCCATCTGCGGGACGGGTTCGGCAACGGCGCTCGCCGGATGTGCCGACGTTCGTACGTCGACTCGAGACGTCGTTACTCCGCACGATCCAATCGAGGCGTCACTCAGTTCTAAACGGGTGATCGGCGTACGAAACGGACACGCCTACGAACTGTTCGACGCGCATCCGTTTGTGGACGAGGACCTTCCGCTCGAGGAGAACGACGCACTGACAGTCTTCTCACAGCGTATCGAACCAGAAGCGTATCCGGACCTCCCCGACGGAGCCCACGTCGCACCGATGGTCCCCGACGAAGTCGTCGTCTATCCTGCCTACGAGGATACGCTCGAGAACGAACCGGAGTATGCGGTACCCGAGCCTCCGCTCACCGTCGATTCGGTCGTGACCGATCGACTTCGTGAATCGTTCGACGAGTTCGTCTTCGACGGTCGAGTGACGTTGGCCGACCGAGACGACGCCGCGTCGAGCGATTCGTCGATGCCGTTCCTCGCGGGTGATACGACCAGTTACCGTCTGAGTCAAGAAGCATTTAGCGAGCTCAGAATCGGCGATCTGTTTCGGTTTCGGCCATCCTACAGCCAGCCGAAATACGTGCCGGCAGCTCTCGAGCGGTGGACGGAGTACTGATTACTGCTCGAGTCGCGTCACGTCCTCGAGCGTCTCGCGCCGTCGTGCGACGCGAGCGTCGCCGTCCTTGAGTGCGACCTCCGCTGGCTTTGGCTGGGAGTGGAACTGGTTTGCCAGTTCGTAGCCGTAGGAGCCGGCGTTGCCGATGGCGAGGACGTCGCCGCGTTCGGGTTCGGCGATCGGTCGGTCGTGGGCGAAGACGTCCGCGCTGGTACAGACGGGGCCGCCGACGGTCGCCTCGATCGGCTCGCGGTCGGGCGCGGAGACGTTCAGCATGGGGTGGTAGGAGCCGAACATCGCGGGCCGGATCAGCGTCGAGAGGCTGGCGTCGATGCCGACGACGGTGGTGTCGGGCGCTTCCTTGATCGTGTTGACCTCCGTCAGGATGAGGCCCGCGTCGGCGACGATATAGCGGCCGGGCTCGAGTTTCAGCTGTGCCTCGAGGTCGCCGACGGCGTCGCGGACCATCTCCGACGTTCGCTCGAGGTCCAGCGGCGGTTCGTCCTCGCGGTAGGGGACGCCGTAGCCGCCGCCGACGTCGACGAACTCCAGTTCGTCGTCGCCGATCCGCCGGGCCATCTCGCCGACGCGTTCGATCGCCTCGCAGTGGTCCTCGAGGTCGTCGGTCAACACGCCGCTGCCGGCGTGGGCGTGGATGCCGACCAGTTCGAACTCCTCGCGAACTCGGTCGGCGACGTCGGGGACGCGCTCGTAGGGAATCCCGAACTTCGCGTCGGCACCGGTCGCGACCTTCTCGTGATGGCCGGTTCCGATCCCGGGGTTGATCCGGATCGCAATGCGCCCGTCGTAGCCCCGTTCTGCGAGGCGCTCGAGGGTGTCGGTCGCACCGATGGTGATCGTCAGCCCCGGATTGTCGGCCCCGAGGTCGGCCGCGTAGTCGAGGTCGCGATCCGGCGGGTTCACCGCGGTGTACTGCAGTTCGTTCGGGTCCGCGCCTGCGTCGATCGACCGCTGCAGTTCGCCCCAGGCCGCACACTCGATCGTCCCGCCGGCCTCGAGGACTGCCTCGAGGACGGCCTTGCCCGTGTGTGCCTTGGCGGCATACATGACGTCCGCGTCCGGGAACGCGGCCGAGAAACGGGTGTAGTTCTCCTTCACGCGGTCGAGATCCATCACGTACAGCGGCGTCTCGTACTCGTCGGCGATCGACTCGAGTCGCGACAGGTCCCAGTCCGAGAGCCGGCGGACGGCCGGCGAGTCGGCGAGGTCGGTCATTGGTCAGTGCAAGTAACCGCGTGGATTCAAGGGTTTGGGTTCGGAACGGGGCGTAGCCGAGATGACTGCAGATACGCGGGTTGTACCCTAATTCAGTTTTCCGTCTCTATTAGACATCGTCCATTCTTTCACGATCGGTCCACCGCCGCGTACACAGAATAGGGACATCTGCTGTATACTCCCGTTCTTCGAACAGCATCGTGACTTCAATATATGGCGGAACGACCTCGACGAGGGTATCGAGATCAGTGTCCGGTTCCTCCACTAGCTCGTCACCTTCATAGTAGTACGTAATCTCGACACTGATTCCTATACCGACTTCTCGGTCGAATATCGACGGGTCCGGGTCTTGACTCGATTTATCCTCGTCGACGTCTTGCTTTCGTACCGTTCCTATCGAAGAGCCTGCATCAGATATGCCTTCGTCGGACAGTACCGACCGTATCTTATCGTCACCAGCCGCCGTCGCTCGACGCCTCCCCCACTCGTCGAACGGCATCTCTCTGTCGGGGGGATCGTCGTACTCGATTCGGACCTCGTCTTTCTCTTCCAGATACTCGTATTCGCGTTCGGGAGTTGCCTCTACTGAAATCGGATCAGCGGTACCCAGGACGGAAATCTCTTCGATACGAGCCTCTTGTCCGCCAGCATCGTCACTGGATCCGTGGTCGTCTAGGTCGTCCTCCGCGCTATCGTCCAACTGGGCCGAATCCAGACACCCTGTCGTAGTTACTGCCAAAGGAACACTGCCCAGTAGAACCCTCCGTTTCATACCATTGCCATTAACTTTTAAATGTAAGTGTTTTGTCCTTGGGACGATAGACCCCGAACCCGCGGGACCCTCCCGCTAAACGAGTGTGAACGGCCCGACGGAAGACTACTCTGGGAACAACTCCTCAGTTTCGTCGATCCCGTCGATCCGCCGCCGATCCTCGGACTCGAGTTCGACCTCCAGTGCCTTTAGGTTCGCCTCGAGATGCTCGCGACTGCTGGCTTTCGGAATCGGAACGATACCGTCTTTCTCCGCGAGCCAGGCGAGACAGATCGCCTCGGGCGTCGTGTTGTGTTTCTCCGCCACCGAGACGACCGCGTCGATCTCTCCCGCTCGTCCGTTGGCCAGTGGCGAGTACGCGACCAGTGGATAACCATTCTCGCGAGCGTGCTCGAGTAACTCGCCGGGCTGAAAGAGCGGATGATACTCGACCTGGTGGGCCGCGATGGGGTGCTCGAGAACGTCCGCTGCCCGCTCGAGTTCGTCGACGGTGAAGTTACTCAGCCCCACACCGCCGATCACGCCCTCGTCGGAGAGGGCGTCGAACGCCGGCAGCGTCCGTTCGGGATCGTACGTCTCGATCGGGCGGTGGACGTACAGCAGATCGATCGATTCGAGGTCGAGTCGCTCGAGGCTTTCCCGAGTGGTTCGGCGCACGTCGTCGGGTGTGAGGCTGTCAGCCCAGACTTTCGTCGCGACGGTGACGTCCTCCCGCGGAACTGAACTCCTGGCCAGCCCCTCGCCGACGACGGCCTCGTTCCCGTAGATCTGGGCTGTGTCGAGGTGTCTGTAGCCGACCTCGAGAGCCGTCGAGATCGTGTCCGGCTCCTCGATCCCCATGGTTCCGAGGCCGATCCGTGACAGTGTCATACCTCGCGTTGTCGTCGTGATCGGAAGAACGCTCGTATCCCCGGTCCGAAGCCGGCGGGCAAAACGTGGTGAAAACGAGCCTTACTCGCGCAGCGCGTCCTCGCGCTCGGTCGCCTCGAGCGTTTCCGTCTCGAGGTCGGTGGCGACGACGGCGGGCTTGTACGCGCCGCCCTCGAAGAGGTCGTGGTCGCTGACCGAGGAGTCGACGAACCGGGTGAAGGCACGACGGTTTGCGGGCAGTTCGCCGTAGAGAATTTCCTCTTCGACGAGGTCGTAGACGGGGATGCGCGGCGTCAGTAGCGTGTTCTCGCCGACGACGCTGTTCTCGCCGACGACGAAGCCGCTGGTGACGCGGCACCCTGCACCGAGCGAGACGTTGTCCTCGACGATGACGGGTGCGTCCTCGACTGGCTCGAGAACGCCCCCGATGAGGGTGTTCGCGCCGAGCTTGACGTTCTCGCCGATCTGTGCACAGGAGCCGACCGTGTCACAGGAGTCGACGAGCGTCCCGTCGCCGACGTACGCGCCGATGTTGACGAAACTCGGGCTCATCATGATGCAGTCCGAGCCGAGGTAGGCACCGCGTCGGATCGTCGTTCCGTCGGGCGTGTTTCGGGTGCCGCGGGCACCGAGGTCGGCGGTCTGGCGCAGCGGGAGCACGTCGTAGTGGTCGACGTCGCCGTACTCGTAGGCCTGGTTCTCCCGCAGGCCGAAGTTCAGCAGGATGCCCTGCTTGACCCACTCGTTTGCCTCCCACTCGCCGTTGCGTTTCTCGGCGGCGCGGATCTCGCCGGCCTCGAGCGCCTCGAGGAACGCTTCCAGGGTCGCGTGCTCGTCCTGACCGGCCGTCTCGACGGTTACCTCGCCGCTGTCGTACTCCGTCCACAGCTGTTCGATGTCGGACTCGAGTGTACTCATTCGTCGATCACGTCCGAAAACTCGTATCGACCTGCCTTCTGTCCAGCGATCCAGACTGCCGCGTCGACCGCGCCAGCCGCGAAGACGCCGCGATCCTCGGCACGGTGGGTCAGCCGGACCTCCTCGTCGTTGCCCGCGAGGACGACCTCGTGTTCGCCAGTGATATTGCCGGCTCGCAGCGCGTGAACGCCGATCTCGCCCTCCTCACGGGGTTCTTCTCCCTCGCGGCCGTGATTTCGACCCGCAAACTCGCCGTTGTCCTCGATCTCCTCGAGCAACCTGTTCGCGGTCCCGCTGGGGGCGTCGCGCTTGCCGTTGTGGTGGGTCTCGACCAGTTCGACGTCGTAGCCCGGCAGGTTCCGGACTGCCTGTCCGACGACGTTGACCAGCGCCTGGACGCCGCGTGCGAAGTTCGGCGCGTGCAGGAGTGGGATTGACTCGCCGGCCTCCTCGAGTTCGGTGAACGCCTCGTCACTGAAGCCCGTCGTCCCCGTCACGAAGGCGACGGTCGCGTCGGCCTCGACGCAGGCGCGGGCGTACTCGAGGGCGGAGTCGGGCCCCGTGAAGTCGACGACTGCGTCGGGTTCGTGTGTGGCGAGCAGGGAGTCGAACTCGGCTGCCGGCTCGAGGGGGACCCCCTCGACGCGCTCCCCGTCGGGGTCGCGGTTGACCGCGAACGCGACCTCGGCATCTTCGTGATCGCCGACGGCGGCGACGACCTCCCGTCCCATCCGGCCGGTCGCGCCGGTGACGGCGATCCTGACCGTCATCGATCACCCTCCGGACCGCCGTCCGCGAGCGCGGGCGACTCCGTCTCGAGGTCGGCGAGCACAGTTTCGAGGTCGTCGCGGTACTCCTCCGAGAGCCGAGTGAGCGGCGAACGCATCCGGGCGGGGCCGTAGCCGCGGATCTCCATTGCCTCCTTGACTGGGATCGGGTTGGTTTCGACGAACAGTTCCCGGAACAGCGGACCGAGTTCGTGGTGGAGTTCCCGGGCGCGTGCGTAGTCGTCCTCGAGTGCCGCGCCGACCATCGCACAGGTCCGTTCGGGTTCGATGTTCGCCGCGACGCTGATCGCGCCCGTCCCGCCGACGGAAATGGTCGGCAGCGTCAGCGCGTCGTCACCCGAGAGGACGGCGAAGTCCTCGTCTCGAGTGCGTTCGGCGATTTCGCCGATTTGTCCGAGGTCGCCGCTTGCAGCCTTGTAGCCCGTGATGTTCTCGTGGGAAGCGAGTGCGACAGCAGTGTCGGGGTCGATAGACCGTCCCGTCCGCGAGGGGACGTTGTAGACGATCTGTGGTAGATCGACCGCGTCCGCGATCGTCTCGTAGTGGTCGATCAGGCCCCGCTGTTCGGGCTTGTTGTAGTACGGCGAGATGAGCAGGAGTCCGTCCGCGCCAGCGTCGGCCGAGCGTTCGGATAGCTCGAGCGCCTCGCGGGTGTTGTTCGACCCCGAACCCGCGATGACGGGGACGTCGTCGACGGCGTCGATGACCGCTTCGACGACCTGGACGTGTTCGTCGTGTGACAGCGTCGCCGATTCGCCCGTGGAACCGACGGGGACGAGGCCGTCGACGCCGGCCTCCTCGAGTCGCTGTGCGTCCTGCTGCAGTGTTTCGAAGTCGATACGCTCGTCTTCGTCGAAGGGCGTACACATCGCCGGGAAGACGCCCGAAAGGTCGATATCGTCTGTCATATTTCTGTAGTTTCTGGTATCTGCTGGTCGGTCGTTTGTTCCATAACCGGTCGGCGTCCGAACCGCGCCCGAGACGAGGTCGCTACGCTCGCCACGAGCACTATTCAGACGCGTTTTTTAGGAAAAGGAACCGCGCCCGCTCCGCTCACGGGAAACCGGCCGACGACGCGAACGGAGCGTATCATACGCGGTAAACCACGGGGAACGGACTTATGGATTTCGTTATCCGCCAGTTTGGTTCCGTTCGTACTGGACGTGACTCGAGCAGTGACACTGTTCGTCGAGAACGGGATCGGAGTACAGGCTCGATTACGTCGAGCCGTCGGGCGATATATCCCGCGAAATTTATACATCCTGATTCCCTATGATCGCCTATGACAGACTTCGGACTGAAACTGCGGATGTTCGTCGTCGGCTCGATGCTGGCGGCACTGTACCTGTTCGTCGGGGCCGTCGGGTACGCGTTTCTCGGGACGCAAGGCTTGCCGATCGTCCTCCTGCTACTGATCACGTTCCCGTTCGCCCAGTACAAGTTGGGCACCTGGATGGCGACCAGGAAAGCCGAAGAGATGCCGGAAAAGGGGCAGTACGCAGAGATCCACCGGATGACCGAGTCGCTTTCCCGCGACATGGGCATCAAAAAGCCCAAGCTGATGGTCCAGCAGATGGGCGTCCCCAACGCCTTCGCGACTGGCCGCAAGGGTAACGGCGTCGTCGTCGTCAGCGAGGAACTCATCCGACTGCTCGACCGCGACGAACTCGAGGGCGTCGTCGCTCACGAACTCGCCCACATCAAGAACCGCGACGTCCTGATGATGACGATCGGAAGCTCGATCGGGATGATGGTCGGCTACGCCGTCTACTTCGTCTACGTGTTCGCGGGCGAGGACAACCCCGGCGGCTTCATCGCGGGCTGGATCCTTTCAATGTTCGCCCAGATGCTCGTCACGGTGCTGGTGATGGCGATTTCGCGCTACCGCGAGTACGTCGCCGACGACGACGCACGCCAGTACATCGGCAGCGGCGACCCGCTCGCACGAGCACTCGAGAAGATCTCGAAGGGCGCCGAGAACCGTGAGTCGACGATCGACGACAGTCAGGCTGCCCTCTGTATCTTCAACTCCGAGCGCGGTCTGTTCGAGTCGCTGTTCGCATCCCACCCGCCGACCGAGAAGCGAATCGAGAAGCTCCGACGCTGATACGGAACGCTGTACCGAGTTTCCAGTGTGACCGCAAGGTAGACCGTGGTCACACCGGCAATAACGTCCGGTGGACCGTATGATTCTGCCGACCGATCGCGGAAATTCGTACGATCGACGCGATTTTTACGGTACGCCGTCACAATCTAACCCGTGACGGAAATACACCCCGGTCAGCGTGTCGCCGTTCTGGTCGACGCGCAGAATCTCTATCACACTGCACAGAGTCTCTATAGCCGTAATATCGACTATTCGTCGTTACTCGAGAAGGCAGTCCAGGACCGACAGCTCACGCGCGCGATCGCGTACGTCATCCGCGCGGACTCGCCCGAGGAGGAGAGTTTCTTCGACGCGCTGGTCGATATCGGCTTCGAGACGAAGATCAAAGACATCAAAACGTTCTCCGACGGGACGAAGAAGGCCGACTGGGACGTCGGCATGAGTTTAGACGCCGTTACCCTCGCGAACCACGTCGACACGGTCGTTCTCTGTACGGGCGACGGTGACTTCTCGCGACTCTGTTCGCACCTGCGTCACGAAGGCGTTCGCGTCGAAGTGATGGCGTTCGAGTCCTCGACTGCCGAAGAACTGATCGGCGAGGCCGACACGTTTCTCGATCTCGGTGAGCGACACGAGACGTTCCTTCTCTGAGACGGACGGCTGTCGGCCATCGACGGCGCAATCGCAGGACGGTACGTGACTGTACAGTAACTCGGGACAGGAAAGGGAGACGACGTCCAGACTATCGTACTCCAGTCAACGCTTCTCGTGCCGTAGACACAAGCAACGCACCTGCTCCGACGACGAGTGCGAGACAGGTCAGCGCGTAGAGAACGTGGGACTCGAGCATCGTCGGCCCGACGAACGTCAGGGTACTCACGCCGAGTAACCCGGTGCCGAGCGCGACTTGCGTGAAATCCATTCACTGCCGAGTATCGAAGCAGACTATATAATGTTCCTGATTGTGTGCTACCTGTGCTATCAACAAGCACGGTGGGGAGTTGCGAGCCGAGGTCGAAGGGTTTTCGACGCCTACCGCCTAACCTCGCCCAATGAGCGAACCAGCCGACGGGAACGCGGGACTGTCGACGTTGCGGACGATCGCGGACTACCAGTTCGGTGCTGGCGCTGGCGAAGCACTGTTCCCACCCGAGGAGACCGACTCGCTGACGATCAAGCGAACGTCCTCGGGTCGTCCCCAGCAGGTTCACGCCGATTCCGGCCGTCTCGTCTCCTTCGGCATCGACGGTCGGTTCACGCTCGGTCTCGAGGGCGGCCGCCGCCTCGCGTCGGCGCTCGAGGCGCCAGCCTACCGTGTCGTCGTCGACGACGAGAGCGAACCGTTCGTCCGCGACGAGAAGAACGTCTTCGCGAAGTTCGTCCTCGAGGCGGGCGAGGAGATCCGGCCGGGCGACGAGGTGTTGGTCGTCCACGAACGCGGCGAGTTGCTCGCGGTCGGACGGGCAGAACTCGATGCGGCCGCTATCGCCGACTTCGAGACGGGAATGGCCGTCAACGTCCGTGAGGGAGTTCCGGCGGATAGCTGAGACGAGACTCCCCTCGCGAACACTTCTGCGATCGAACGACGTCTTCTCGAGTCGGACTGCTGGTGTGGAACGACAAAGTAAAAGGTCGCGGGCGGCGACGTGTCGGGTATGTTTGGAGGAGGCGGTGGCGGACTCAATCCGCGCAAGATGGAACAGATGATGCAACAGATGGGTATCGACGTCGAGGACATCGACGCCGAAGAGGTCATCATCCGCACGAGCGAACACGACCTCGTCTTCAACGACGCCGAGGTCACGAAGATGGACGCTCGCGGACAGGAGACCTACCAGATCATCGGCACGCCCGAGGAAGTCGAAGCCGGCAGCGCCGGCGGCGACGCAGGTGGTGCCGACGAATCCGGTGGCTCTGCGATTCCCGACGACGACGTCGACCTCGTCGCGACCCGCGCCGGCGTGGGCGAGGACGAGGCTCGCGAGGCCCTGGAAGCCAACGACGGCGACCTCGCCGCGGCAGTCGAGGACCTCGAGTAGCCGACGTGACCGAAACCGACGCGACCGACGACCGCAACCCCGTCTTGCTCGTCCGGGGCGACCGCGAGTTTCTCGTCCAGCCCGGCGAGGAGATGGGCACCGACCTCGGCGTGCTCGAGGTGCCCGAAGACGTCGAACCCGGCCAGACGCTCGAGACGCATCTCGAGGAGGAGTTTCACGTCCGCAGACTTCGCGGCCCGGACCTGTTTCACCACTTCGAGCGTACGGGCGCGCCGATGGTGCCCCGCGATGTCGGCCTGGTGATCGGCGAGACCGGCATCTCGCGGGGCGACCGCGTGCTCGACGCCGGCACCGGAACGGGCGTGCTCGCGGCGTCGATGGCCCGTGCGGGTGCCGAGGTCGTCACCTACGAGCGAGACGCCGACTTCGCGGACGTCGCCCGCGAGAACATGGAACTGGGCGGCGTCGAAGACGATGTCGACGTCCGAACCGGTGACGTACTGGAGAACCTCGACGACCTCGAGTCCTCCTCGTTCGACGTCCTCACGCTCGATACGGGCGACGCGGACGACGTCGTCGAGCACGCACCAGACCTGCTGGTCGAAGGCGGCTTCGTCGCAGTCTACAGTCCGTTCATCGAGTCGACCCGCGAGGTCGTCGAAACCGCTCGAGACGTCGATCTCTCGAACGTCCGCACGCGCGAGACCATCCAGCGCGAGATGCAGTTCGACGACCGCGGCTCGAGACCGTCGACTGCACCCGTTGGTCATACGGGATATCTGACGATAGCGCGCAACGAGTAGCGATTTTGTCAGGCCTCACTCGCCGAATAGGGTACCGAGCGTTTTCGCTTCGGCTTTTCGCAGGTGTTCCGCGGCGGTCGAGGTCGCACACTCGAGTTCGCGGGCGACGTCCTCGGTCGTCGCTCTCCGCGGAATCTCGTAGTGGCCGAGTTCGACGGCGGTCCTGACCGCTTCCCGTTGCCGATCCGATAGCCTGTCGGTTACGTGATCGGGTGCCACTCGACGTCCACCCACCGAGTCGATATCGACGCTGGCACCCGCCGGAACGTTCTCGACTGCGGTCTGAATGTCCTCGTCCCGGCCGACGACCGTGAACGTGTAGCTTCCGTCCGGGTTCCACTCCGCCGGCGGAACCGTCATCAGACTCCCTCGTTTGAAGTTCTCCCACAGTTCCCGGGCATCGGTCGTTCCGACGCCGGCTACGAAACAGTAACACTCGTCGTCGGCAATCGAGAGCAGTTCGTGTTCCTCGACGTCGGGATCGCGCTCGAGGAGCGTCTCGAAGCGCTCGAGATCGCCACGGACGTGTAACAGGAACGCTGCCGTCGGTGCTGTAATGTTCCAGTTCACGACCCGAACCGAAACGAACTGATCCTCGTTGCGTGTCGCGTCTTCGTACGCGAGCGGCAGATCGAGGTCGCGGGGACGGATCGTTATCCGAACGCGTTTCATACGACCGACGTTCGATGGACGAGCAAAAGACCGTTCGGGGCCGCTCGACGTCGCTCGTATAAACCCGGCAGAAATTTGCGGCTATACTGATTCTTGGCGTGGAGCCGATCGATTATCCGTGATCCGAACCCTCACGAAACTGATCGGTGAACGGAACCGCTATCGCGAGACGATCGCCGTCCGTGAAGAAACGGGGCTGTCGATCGATATGGCTCTCGTCGTCGCGAGTATCCTCACGTCGCTCGTCGTCATCCCCGGAGTGGTCCTGTACCTGTTTACCGTCCGCGGCGTTCCGACCAGTAGCGCGGGCTATCTCGGAGCGGGAGTGCTCGCGATGCTTCCCGGTCTCATGATGGGCGCTACGGCGCTGTGGGTAGCGGCACGCGGCTGATCGGCGGAGAGACCCGAAGCGTGGTCAGTAGTTTCCCGGGTCGTTCGGGTGATACAACGGAGCGACAGTACTGCGTGATCTGGCCGGGAGCGGACTCCGAGCGATGCGAGGAGTCCACGACCCGGGGAAGGGCAGGCCGTCACACCGTTATCGACCGCGAGCAGCCAGCGGCTGCGAGCGAAGCGAGGCGGCAAGACCGCCTCGGAACCGCGAACGGTAACACCGTGAGCGGGCCGACGACTGATGTGGAGGGCCGTTCGCGGCCCGGAACGGAGGGAGGAGTGCTTTTCATCAAAGCTGAGCGAGATCTTCGATCTCGCGAGGTCCAAAAGAGCGCTCCGCGCTCTTTTGAAGATTTTGCCGAGGGTGCGCCGTGAGGCGCACCCGCAGCGCAAAAGTTTGTTAGTTGTCGTCCTCGCGCCACTTGTGCTCGCACTCGGAGCAGATGAAGAAGCGGGTCTCGGATTCGTCGGCCGAGCGGATCTGTTGCATGTACCAGTAGGCGCGGTCGTGGCCACATTCGGGACAGTGGGCGTCGGTTTCGGGCAGCGACGTCTCTTCGGAGGATTCGATTATCTCGCTTGCTTCCTGGCTGTCCGTGACGACGTACTGGTCCGCGTCACCTTTCGGTTCCGTGTAGCCACAGCTACCGCACTCCCAGAGGCCGTCGTCGGCTTTCATCATCGAACCGCATTCGTCGCAAAATTCCATCGTTGTCCGGGCTACGTTGGCGGAGGGTCTTAAGCCACCCGTTTGCCGTCGTCGCTGACTGTCGTCTCGGCCTCGAGGGTGGCAGTCCAGACACCGACTCGAGAGTCGATGCATCAGATGAAGTAAACACTCGAGTTATATCGCCTACACCCGATGGGGCCGGGAGTCGGACGGGTTCGCGCCCGCAATCTCGAGAGGATCGGACGCGCTCTACCGACACACTTTCGGCGGCGTCGCGGCGCTCGACCCCGACGACGGTGAACCGATCTGGAGCGACGAGAACGAGTTCGATTCCCCGTGGGCGGCCGTCGACGAGCTCGAGCACGTCGACCTCACGGCGGGAACGCAGCCCGCTGTCGTCGACGGAACGGTAGTCGTGACTACGCTTTCGGGTGGCGTATACGCGGTTGGCGAGGGTTGATTAGCGCCTAGCCTTCGCCTTCGGACTGGTAGGGTTCGCCGACGGCTTCTCGCGGGAGGACGTTGTGGAGTGCCGTCTTGAGGTCGTCGACCGAGTCGAATCGATCCCTGCGACTTTTCTCGACGAGCGATCCGAGATTGCGTTCTCCGTCGGCCAGCAGGAGGGTCACGTCCGCGAACTCGTCCGCTGCTTCGTCGTTCGTTGCGGGGTAGTCGAGTTCCTTGAGCGTCTCTTCGACTCGGCTCAGATTCACCTCACGAGTCATACCCCACCCTACGTTCGCTACTGGCTTGTAACTCGTTTACACCTGTGCGGACTGTTCCAGTGACGCCGACAGTCCCGTGGGCTAACGTTTCGGTTCGAAACTATAATCGGCCGCGACGACGCAAGGTGTGATAATGCGGCAGCTCTTCGAGCGGTTCCTCGCGCTGTTTGCCGTCGACCGGCGGGTGCTCGCGCTCGCGTTCGCGCGGATGGCAGACGGAGTCGGAAACTCGTTTCTGATCGTTGTCATCCCGCTGTACGTGGGCAGCGAGATCATCACCGGTGCGACGTTCGGGCTCGCGGAGTCGATGATCATCGGGATCATCCTCTCGCTGTTTGGCTTTCTCAACAGCAGTTTTCAGCCGCTTACGGGTCGTCTCTCGGATCGGCGCGGGAAGCGAAAGCTGTTCATCCTGATCGGACTCGGCGGGCTCGCGGTGACGAACCTGGCCTACGTCGTCGCCGAGACGTACGTCCAGCTCGTCGTCATCCGCGGGCTGCAGGGAATCAGCGTCGCGTTCATCATTCCGGCGTCGGTCGCGCTGGTCAACGAACTCGCGACGACGGGCGACCGCGGCGGGAACATGGGCGTCTACAACACGTTCCGCTTGATCGGGTTCGGTGCAGGTCCGGTCGCTGCGGGCGCGGTCGTCAATCTCGGTCCCTATGTACTGCCCGGCGGCGTGACGATCACCGGCTACGACGCCGCGTTCTACGTCGCTGCGATCACGGCGACGATCAGCTACCTGCTGGTGACCGTGCTGATCACCGATCCCGAATCAACGCGAGCTAACGCGGGCGCAGACCTCTCCATCGACGTCTTCGATCGCTCGGGGTCAAATCTGCTCGATCCGATCTTCACGCTCGGCGTCGCCTCGCTCTTTATGGCGACTGCGATCGCGCTGTTCGCGACGATCCAGCCCCAGGTCAACGAACAACTGAACCAGGGCGCGACCTGGTTCGGCCTGCAGTTTGCGGCGTTCGTCGTCGCCCAGATCCTGTTGCAGACGCCGATCGGTCGGGCCTGCGACCGCTACGGCCGACGGCCGTTCATCGTCGCCGGAATGGTACTCCTGATCCCCTCGACGCTGGTCCAGGGGTTCGTCTCCACCTCCGAGACGATGTTCCTCGCACGCCTCGTCCAGGGGATTGCCGGTGCGATGGTCTTTGCACCCTCGCTCGCCCTCGCCGGCGACCTCGCGGGCGAAGGCGAATCCGGGTCGAAACTCTCGGTGCTGACGATGGCCTTCGGCTTCGGAATCGCCATCGGCCCACTCTCCTCGGGCGCGCTCGTCGGCTACGGCTTCGAGGTGCCGTTCGTCTTCGGCACCGTCGTCGCGACGCTGGGTGCGATTCTGGTCTATACGCAGGTCGAAGAGACGCTCGAGACCACCGCACCGGTCCCGGTCGTCGGTGACGACTAACGCTTACGAATATTCACCAGACACCGGTTTACGTCTAGAATAGTCAGGAATCTACTCGATTGGAACGAACGTCGCGAGAGATCCACTAGTCGAGTGGCAATTTTGCCACGGCGCGCGCGGAGTCACGGCGAACGGCGAGTGAGCCGTGGCTCGACCTCGCGCGAGGTCTTCACGAGCGCAGCGAGTGAAGGCTTGTCAGAGCTTGCTCTGGCAGTGGAGGAGCGAACGACCGTCGGGAGTGAGCGTTAGCGCGGAACCGACGGTTCCGCGAACCGTGCGAATAGTGCGAGACGAACGTCTCGCAGACCGTGCGAGTGGGCCATCGGCCCACGAGCAGAGGGCGCGAAGCGCCCGTGAGCAGAAGTCGGCTGGGGAGGACGTGGCTACTCATCGTTGCCACGATAGCAGGACGGCAACGGTTGAACCACTCGAGCGGCTCGCAGATCGTTTCCTTCCCACGAGGCCAGGGAGTTTGCAACGATTCCAATCACCTCGTCTTTCAAAGCACGTGATCCGAACGCTACCAGAGAGACGGGACGCAACGCAAAAGTACCGGTTCCCCATACCTTTCGACGATGACGCTTTCGGACGAGGCCACGGAACGGCTGGCCGACGTGGTGGAACTACAGCCGACGAAAAACGCCGAACTGCAGGAACGATGGGGGATGGAAAGCGGCAGCGAGGTCCATCAGTACTTAGAGAACGAACTCGGCGACTACTACTTCCGGGACGACAACAGCCTAATTCGCGCGACGAGCGAGGCGGCCGACCTCGTCGACGTCGAGCCAGGAATCGAGAGCGACCCCGACGAGGAGGGTGCACCGTCGCGGATCCGGGTGCCGGAACTGCAGGCCCGTATCGTCGAAGTGCTCGCTGGCCCCGACGAGGAATCCGAGAGCGTCGTTTCGGTCCTGCACTCGCTACGGGAGACCTACGACTACGGGGACGACCTAGAGGCCGAAGACGTCCGCTCGGGTCTCCAGCGACTCCGGCGCAAGGACGTCGTCGAGGTCGAGTACCGGACCGTCCCCACGTTCCGACTTGCCGTCGAACGCGAGGACCTCGAGGTCGACGTCACCGACTGATCTCCGAACTTCCCAATCTATTTATCTTCGGCGTCCGACACTCGAGTTGCATGTTCCGAATTGCACGACTCAGCAACCGCGGGTCCGACGCGGCCCGCGGCTGGGTTCCGCGACGATCGTAACGGCAGTACTGGTTTTGCTCGAGTAGTTGACGGACTGATCGCGAAACCGGCCAGCGACGAGCACGCCGCTTGCAACAGGGGTGATCGCGATGCGGCGTAGCGAGACGCTTCTGTTCACGAGCCGCGAGGCCGACGGCCACGAGAACGAGACCGTTGCACGGACGTTGCGAGCGGGTCTGGTCCGACAGTTCGGCAGCGGGCGCTACGGGTTCACGCCCACGGGCCAGCGCGTCCGCGAGAACGTCGTCTCCGTGGTCCAGCGGGAGATGGACGCCATCGGCGGCCAGCGGATTAGCCTTCCCTCGCTGAACGACAGCGGCATCTGGCGACGGAGCGGCCGCTGGGAGAGCTTCGAGGGCGAGATGTTCACCTTCGAGAACCGCGACGGGAAACGGATGTGTCTGGCTCCCTCCCACGAGGAAGGCGTCGCACACCTCGTCGACGGCGTCGTCCGCTCCTACGACGACTTACCCCTTCTGCTGTACCAGGTCGAGTCGAAGTACCGTGACGACCACGCGCGAAACGGTCTCGTCCGGACGAAGGAGTTCACGATGAAAGACGCCTACAGCCTCCACGCGAGCCACGACTCGCTGTCCGAGTATTACGAACGCGTTCGGGAGGCCCACGTCCGGATCTTCGATGCGCTCGAGCTCGAGTCCGCCGTCACGACGGCCGACAACAGCGTCATGGGTGGCTCGAGTTCGGAGGAGTTCGTCGCAGTCGCCGACGAGGGAACGGTCGCCCTTCGCTGGTGTTCCGCGGCGGACTGTCGGTTCGGCGTCACCGACGAGTCACCCAGAAGCGATCTGTCGGGTGGCGACGCCTGTCCCGACTGCGGGGATCGGCTCGAAGCCGGCGAGGGAACCGAGATTGCTCACGTCTTCGAACTCGGGACGCGCTACTCCGAGCCCATGGGTCTCACTATCGACACGGCCGACGGCGGCGAACGCGACGTGGTGATGGGGAGCTACGGCATCGGCATCGAACGGCTCCTCCACGTTCTCGTCGAGCAACACGGCGACGCGGACGGCTGTCGCTGGCCCGATACCGCCGTCGGCACTGTCGCTCCCTTCGACGTCTCGATCGTTCCCCTCGAGTACGACGGCGACCTGCAGGAGGTTGCCGATCGGCTGTACGAGACACTCGAGGGCGACGTGCTCCTGTTTGACGACCGCGAGGGGACGATCGGCGAGCGGTTCGCCGAGAGCGACCTGCTGGGGGTTCCCTGGAAGGTGATCCTCGGAAATCGATTCCGGGAGACCGGTGAGATCGAACTCGAGTCGCGAGACGGTGACACGCGATACGTCTCTCTCGAGGAGGTTCCCGCTATCGTCGAGTCGTCGACGGAGTAGCGGACCTCGATCGACCGTCGAACGGTTCTTTCACCGATTTCTTCGCGACGCAGACAGCTATTTGTGTCGTTCGGTCGATACTATTCGGCATGTTCACCGACACGCTCGAGACCGACTCGCTCGTCCTGCAGCAGTTCGGTCGCGATCAGGTCGACGTCTTCGAATTGTACGAACTGTTCGCCGAGGCCGAGGCGCGCGAGGACGTTGTGGACGTGTTCGAGTACGTTCCACAGGAGCCGTACGCGACGGTGAAGGAGGCTCACGAGCAGTTGACCGAGGCGGAGTCGAAGTGGAGCGACCGCGAAGCCGCACAGTACGCTGTCTACACGGCGGACGGTGAACTCGCGGGTTACACCGGGCTGTTCCTCGAGTGGCCGCGACACACGGGCCGGATCGGATTTATCCTCGGTAGATCCTACTGGGGGAACGGCTACGCGGGCGAGTGTGCGATTGCGCTGACCGAACTCGCGTTCGATCGCCTCGATCTCGAGGTCGTCGCGATCGGATACGAGGACGGGAACGACCGTTCGAAACGGGCAATCGAGAAATTCGTCGAGCGCGTCGGCGGACAGTACGAGGGCTGCCTGCGTAACTGGACGCCGATCGGTGACGACGTCGAAGACCACCATCGGTATACGGTGACTCGAGAAGAGTTCCGACAGGCACGAAACCGCGCGTAACGAGAGTCAACCGCTCGTCGAATCCAGGCCTGGCCGTCGCCGACGTCGACGATCCGCGAGCAGTTTTTTGAATCGCTTTCCGGGACCACCCTCGATCGGCCACCCCTTCGTCCGCCACGCGGGTGGTTCGGGCTCGTAGTCGGGACAGCCGCCGGAACACTCGCGTGCGGTCGGCTGGTGGTCCTTCGCTTCGCAGTAGGGGAGTAACTGACCGTCCTGCTCGCGAAGCTGGAAGTGTCGACAATCAGGTCGCATCGTGTCGGCGAACGACCGCCAGCCCCGTTCGTAGGCGCGCTCGGCGATGGCGAGCCGTCGTTCTGCCTTCCACTCCGAATCGACGTACTCGAAGCGGGCTGCCGACCCATCGCGAGAGCCACCGTCGGGCCGCTCGAGGATGCGCGTTCCCGGCTCCTCGACTGCGAGCGTGCGAGGGTACCAAGCGACCTCGGTCTCGAGCGTCTCGGGATCGAACGCCAGCACGCCCGCTTCGACCGGCAGATCCTCGAGCAACACGGGCTCGACCGACTCGCCCGTCGTCCGGGTCGCGACCCAGACCTCGTCGGCCAGGCCGAGCGCGACGTCGTACTCGAGTTGTTCGCCCAGCCGACGGGCCGCCGCCCGATCGAGGTCGGGTTTGTTCTCGACGGCGATGATCCGCTCGACCCAGTCGGGGTATGGCCACTTCCGACGGATCTGGATGCGGTTGCCTTGCTTGCGGGTCTCGAGAATCCCGCGGTCGTCGGCGCGGTGGATCGATTCGCGGACGTAGCGCCACGGGTAGCCGGGATCCGGGAGGGCGTCGCGGTAGTAGGTCCACTCCGCGGGCGCGTTCCGGACGACGTGCAGGAGATCGCCGTCGAGTCGCTTCGGACCGAACTTCGCGCGCTGGCGGAGGGCGTTGGGGTCGCACTCGAGGACGATAGTGTCCCAGCGCCGGCGTCCGGTTCCGAGCTGTCGGGCGACGAAGACGGCCGACTCCGTCGTCTCTTCGGGCGGCCACTCCCGTTCCGCCCACCAGCAGGTTCGTAGCTCGAAGCCGAATTCGGCGGTGTACCGGCTCACGGCTGTCCTTGGAAGCGACGCGAAGAAAAGGAATCGATCAGTCCGCGGGGACGCGTTCGGCAACTCTCTCGTGGGTATCGACCACGTGTCCGCCCGCCTCCGCGACGGCGACGCCGATCAGCCGGAAACTGACGAGTGCGGCGACGAAGGGGATCGCCGGCAGGACGACGATGCCGACCACCGTGAGCAGGCAGACGACGGCGACGACCGGGACCACCAGCGGGAGCAACTGGAGGACCGCCATCGAGAGGAAGTAGCGGCCGCTCAGAGCGATCCCCTGGAGAGTAGAGCGATCGAACGCGGCGCGTACGGTCCTGGTCCGTGCGTAGACCGCGAGTGCGGCCGGCAGGAGGTAATAGATCACCAGCGTGACCGCGACGAACACGAGCGCGAGCAGCGCCGCGATCGCCGCCGCGACGAGGCTGACCCCCCAGATCGCGGTCTCGCTCGTCACCAGCGGTGCGAGCACACCGAGGGCGAAGTAACCGACGCCACCGAGAACGGCTCCCGCGACTGCGCCCGCGACGAGCGGACCGACGAGATAACAACACGCGATCGCCACGGCCCCGACGCCACGTCTCGAGAGTTCGCGCCAGCCCTCGAGCGGTGGCGGTTCCTCGGCACCCTCGAGCGTCGTCTCGAGGACGCGAACGCAGTAGCCGGCGAGCAAGACGGCGGGAACGAGCAGGACGGACCCGAGGACGAGCAGGCTTCCACGGACCGTCCGATCGAGCCACGCGCCACGAAACGGGTACGACGGAGCGTCGTCGAGCATCGGTTCGTCTGGCTTCGCTATGCCAGCGGAGTCGCAAAAAGGTACTGTCGCAACTCGAGGCGGCGGCGAAATCGACAGGACGAGTGGACGACTACTCTTCGTCTTCTTCGCGTTCGTCGAGGAACTCGTGGGCCTGCTCGAGAATTTCGCGTGGACCGTCCTGCGTGACGGTGTTCACTGCCTGTTCGTAATCGCGCCACTGCAGGTCGCGATGCTCGTTAGAGAGTTCCGCACTGGCCTCGTAGGATTTCGCGATAAAGAGGTGAACGGTCTTGTGGATCGTCTTGCCGTTCGCCTCGAAGACGTAGTCGTAGTCCTCGCGAAAGCCGTCGAGTAGCCGGAACTCCTCGATACCTGCCTCTTCCTTTACTTCGCGGATCGCCGTCTGTTGTAGCTCTTCATCTCCTTCGACACCGCCCTTGGGAAACTCCCAGTCGCCTGGGCGGCTCTTGAGTAGAAGATACTCGCGCCGGCCCCGCGTATCGCGGAAGAGGATTGCGCCTGCGCTCGTAGCTTCGACTGCCATTAACTGCAGTACTGGGCCCGACGTTAAGAGAATATCGGACTGTTCGTTACGCGAACACCCCTCGCAGTCTCGCGTCGGCCCCATCTCAGCAGGCTTTTACCCGCTGGCCGTTGACGATGTGCTAACCAGCTATGACCTTCGTCACCCGCCTCACGCTCCAGAGCGGCGACCGCGCCGCCCTCGAGAGTATCGTCGACGACATCAAAACGACTGCCGAGCGGAAAGGTGCAGAACTGAAAGGGCCACACTCCCATCCGCCGACAGATCTCTCGGTGCCACAGCGCTGTCGCCTGCACGCCGACGACGACCGGCACTTCTCCTCCTGGAGCTACACCGTCTTCACTCGCGAACTCGAGATTCACGGCCACGACAACCTCGCGCGTAACATCGCCGAACAGAACTTCCCGGATTCGGTCCACATCGAGGCCGAGGTCGAACAGATTCACAGCGCCGGTCGCGGAAACTGACCGGATCGATAGCTCGGCGCGAAGGCATCGACGACGACTTCCGGCCGTCACAGCCGTTCTCGAAGCGTCGACGGCTGCCAGGACACGAACTTCCGTCTCCGATAGCACTTTTTAGGATCGGCACCCAGTACGGGCCATGACAGCAGACGACCTCGTCGAACTTCGTCGTGACCTCCACCGCAAACCCGAACCCGCCTGGCGGGAATTTTACACGACGGCACGCATCGTCGACGAACTCGAGTCCCGATTCGGCGACGAACTCGCCGAACTCCACGTCGGTCCCGACGCGCTCGCGACCGACCATCGCCTCGCCGTTCCCGACGACGCGGAACTGACTCACGCGTTCGAGCGTGCCAGAGAGACCGGCGTCGACGAGGACGTCCTCGAGTCCCTCGAAGGCGGCTACACCGGTGCCGTCGCCGTCCTCGAGAAAGGTGACGGACCGACCGTCGGCCTACGGGTCGACATCGACGGTCTCCCGCGAAAGGAGAGCGACGATCCGGACCACGAACCCACAGCAGAGGGCTTCCGGTCGGAACACGAGGGCGCGATGCATGCCTGCGGTCACGACGCCCACGCGACGATCGGCGTCGGCGTCCTCGAGGCGATCACGGACAGTGACTTCGAAGGGACGCTGAAGGTGTTCTTCCAGCCCGCAGAGGAGGTCATCGGCGGCGGCAAGTCGATGGCAAAGAGCGAACACATCGAGGACGTCGACTATCTGCTCGCGACCCACATCGGCCTCGACCACCCGACCGGCGAGGTCGTCGCCGGCATCGACGGCTTCCTTGCCGTCTCCCATCTCGAGGCCGAGTTCTCCGGCGAACCGGCCCACGCCGGCGGCCACCCCGAACAGGGCCGCAACGCTGTTCAGGCGATGGCGACGGCCGTCCAGAACCTCTACGCCATCCCGCGCAACAGCGATGGGCCGACCCGCATCAACGCGGGCGTCGTCGAGGGTGGCAGCGCCGCGAACGTCATTCCCGAATCGGCCAGCATCGTCGCCGAAGTGCGCGGCGAGACGACCGAACTCATGGAGTACATGGTCGAAAAAGCCGAACGCGTCCTCGAGTCCGCCGCCGAGATGCACGACTGCGAGGTCGAGGTCGAACTCGGCGCGCAGGCACCGAGTGCTACGAGCGATCAGGAACTCGTCGACGTGGTTCACGACGTCGCCACAGACCTCAGGAACGTCGAGAACGTCCTCGAGCGCGACGAACTCGGCGGCAGCGAGGACGCGACGTTCCTGATGCGCGAGGTCCAGCAAAACGGCGGGCTGGCGTGTTACGTCGGCGTCGGCACGGACCACCCCGGCGGCCACCACACCGCGACGTTCGACGTCGACGAACCGAGTATCGGCTACGGCGTGGAGACGCTCGCCGGCGCGATTGAGCAGATAGCGGACGAACGGCCGTAACGAACCCCGGAGCCAAAATATTCTTGGGAATTCTATCAGTACAGATAGTTGATAGTGTGTCCGTTCCTACTAGTCGGTGATCGACGCTCGCCACGAAATTCCACGCTCGAGGTGTCCGTCGGTTGATCCGTCTGACGCGTCTGGGGCTCTGGCTGCGAATGGCTGTCGGCGGGGTCGTCGGCCTCGTTTCGCTGTCTGCGGTGCTGGCGCTCGAGTTCCTGCTGGTGAGCATGCTTTCGATCGTCGGACTGGTCCTTTCGTACCTCGCCGTGTCTTTGGTCTCGTTTGTCGTCGTACTTTTTGTGGGGGTAGTGGAGATGATAGCAGAATTTTTGTTGATGACTCTGCTGCCGATCGGCGGACTAGGCCCGTACCTCAACGCGCTGGCAGACGGACTTCTGAACCCTGATATGTGGGTGAGAGTGAGCGTCGTCCTCTTCGCCGTCGGATTCGTCCTTTGGCTGCACGCGTATCGGCTCACGGGTTCGCTGCTCCGAAGCATCCCGGACCACATCGCCGTTGCCTATCCCATGATAGTGGGGTTGATTGCATCCTACGCGGGCCTGTTGTGGCTTCTACTGGACTTTCTGATGCGGCTAAGCACCGGATTGTTAGTCGCCGCCAATATTTTCCTTTTCTACTGGTTTCTCTTGTTCGTTGCATCCGCCATAGATAGCGATTCTAACTCGGACTCGTCTTCGGATCTCGATTCGCCGCCGTCGCTCGAGCGCGTCCTCGCGGAGGTGAAACGGACGACTCGAGGAATCGGTGACGTAGCCGGGTGGCCGGGGTACCTGGTCGTGGCTACGGTAGCCGTAGCAGCACTGTGGGGCGTACACGTCGCGGCCACGACCGTGTCGACCTCCCGACTGTTCGTCGTACTCGGCGGCACGATCGGTGCGCTCGTCGTCGTCGGCCACCTCGCGTTCGTCGCTCGAGCCGAGTGGAACCGGGATGCCGCGGTGTTGAGAGACGCGAAAGCGGCGGCCGGGTCCGACGAACCTGCGCCACCCGAACTGCAGGCGCGAGTGAACCGACTGGCCGTGAATGCGAACGTCGTACCCTCGGACGTTCGGGTCGGCCGTGCACGAACGCCGATCGCGGTCACGGTCGGCTACCGCCCCTCGACGACGACGCTCGTCGTCTCGCGTGGACTCCTCGAGTCGCTCGACGACCGGGAACTGGACGCGGTGCTCGCTCACGAACTCGCCCACGTCGCGAACCGGGACGCGGCCGTGTTGACCGCGCTCTCGATTCCGGCCGCCCGGGCACGTGCCTCGATCGCGTACTACGGCGCGGTTCCGTACCTCGCGTTTCTGGCTTCCCTCGCCCGGACGACGACGCGGTGGTCCGTCGCGATCGTCGCTCGAGCGAGAGAACACGCTGCCGACGACGGTGCAGCCGAGATTACCGGCGACCCGGCCGCGCTGGCGAGCGCGCTGGAAACGCTCGACGACGAACTCGAGATCGCACCGACTCGCGATCTCCGGACCTCTTCGGCGGCGGCGTTCTCGATCGTGCCGCCGCCGTGGGAGGAACACCGGTTTTTCGACCGCACCCGACGATTCGTCGCACGCCGACTCTTCGGGACGCACCCGCCGACGGAGAAGCGTATCGAGCGGCTTCGCACTCGCGTGTAGAGTTGGGGAGTCGCGTTCGCGTGCAGACTCTCGAGCGAGACACCCACCTCCGTTTTGACGCGTCGCTACGAACGATCTGTATGGCCAACGACTCCGACCACACCACGCCCTACCGCGTCGCGGAGATGACCTGGCAGGAGATCGAGGACGCACTCGAGGAGACCACCACGCTGTTGCTCCCCGTCGGCAGCACCGAACAGCACGGTCACCACATGCCGCTGGGCGTCGACGTCTACATGCCCGAGGCGATCGGCGAGCGGGTCGCCGAATCCAGCCCCGCATTGCTCGCGCCGCCAATCTGGTACGGTGTCAGCCCCCACCACACGTTCAAACCCGGCACGTTCACGGTCTCGACGGAGACGTTCCAGCACTACGTGTTCGATATCTGTGCCTCCGCCGGCGAGTGGGGGATCGAGAACGTTCTCCTGTTGAACGGCCACTACCTCGCTCAGGACCCCGAACTCGAGATCGTCGTCCGCCGGCTTCGGGAGGAGCGTGGCCTCGAGGCCTTCCACGTGCCGCTCGTGAACCTCTTCGCCGAGGTCGCCGAGGAGATTCGTACCGCCGAGGTCTCCTTTCACGCCTCGGAGTTCGAGACGTCGATCATGCTCGAACTGTTTCCCGAGTTCGTCCACATGGACCGCGCCGAGGCCGTCGATCCGCCCGCGGAATCCCGGCCGCTGACGGACTACGACGCGCTCGGCGAGAACCAGGTCGGCTGGTCGCTCAGCGCCGAAGACATGACCGAACTCACGCCGACGGGCAACATCGGCGATCCGACCGTCGCGACCGCGGAGAAAGGCGAAGCACTCGTCGAGGCGGCCGTCTCGGGGATTCGAGAGTTAGTCGAGGACCTCGAGTCCGGGAACGGCTCCGTAGCTGCTCCCTGATACGGAGAACCTGGTACCGTCGGCATCGCTCGTGGTCGGCTCCGGTTCGGACCGGTCGTAGACTTCGCCCGTAGATCGGCCGCCGTCGGCGACTCCGAACAGTGGGTCGAGACGACGACGGTCGCCCCTGGCACGGTTACCGCCGCCGAGATAGGACGCCGGTCCCGGACCGGTCCACGTCGTCGATCACGGGCTCCGAGAGTCGTCCGGAAGGGATGTATCGCCACGGTCGACGTCGAAGGAGAACCGGAGAAGGTCGTCGACAATCCGGATTCCTGACGGCCGATCACCGATTCGATTCCAGTTATTTCGGCGGTTTTCGCGTAGTCGAAACGCGTGGCCAGGAGGGACGGTCGCCGCAACGCGTGGCGACCGTCGTGACTCGGGGAAGGGCAGGCTGTCGCCCGATAACGACCGTGAGCGAAGCCGAAGGCTGAGCGAGCGGGCCGACGACTGACTTGAAGTGAGTGAAACGAACGGAAAGGAAGGAGGAGGCTTTTTATCGAAATTTTACCGAGGGACGTTGCGAGCGAGACGATTTTGTCTCGCTCGCAACAGACCGCAGAGTAAAATTTCGTTGTTAGTATTTCGGGTCGGCTCCGGTCGTCTCGTATACCGCGTCCATCAGTTCGTCGCGGCGTTCCTGCCAGGCCTCGAGACCATCGGGACTCGAGGGGTAGTTTTCGTAGTGCTCGAGC
Organism: Natronobacterium texcoconense; assembly: GCF_900104065.1. Taxonomy (NCBI): domain Archaea; kingdom Methanobacteriati; phylum Methanobacteriota; class Halobacteria; order Halobacteriales; family Natrialbaceae; genus Natronobacterium; species Natronobacterium texcoconense. Next base: position 426,447 of record NZ_FNLC01000001.1, read on the forward strand.
AGGTCGTCAGCACAGCGTTTCGTCTGGTAGAGGTTCCAGATAGTTCCCCAGTGGCCGCGGCTCTTGACGAGACTCTCGAGGGCGAGTTTCGGGCCGATACTGGTGCTGCCGGAGTACAGTGCCTCGGCGAGTTTGTCACCGGGCATCGCGGCGAGCAGTCCCATCAGGTCGTCGACGTCGACGGCAGTCGAGAGGATGTTGTAGACGTCGAGTGCGGCGTAGCGGGCACCGAAGTGGTCCATCACCAGTTCGTTGTACTCCCAGAACGTTTCTTCGCTGAAGTCGCCGGTCTCGAGTCCCTCGATGGCTCGTTCGGCGGCGTACTTGCCGGCGTAGGCAGCACCGGCGATGCCACCGCCCGTGGTGGGGTTGACGTGGCCTGCGGCGTCACCGACGGCCATGTAGCCCGGGTGGACCGCCGAATCGTACGGTCGGCGGGTGGGCAGGGCAGCGCCGAGTTTGTCGTCGACCTCGGCGCCGTCGAACTCCGCGCGGTTCTCGAGGTCGTGTTTGAGGTCCTCGACGAGTTTCATCGGTTCCTCGGTCATCTGGAAGCCCAGACCGGCGTTGATCTCGGTTTCGGTCCGCGGGAAGTACCAGAGGTAGCCTGCGGCGCGTTCGGTGGGCTTGAACACGAGCGCGTCGGACCACTCGACTGGGTCTTCGACGTGGACGATCTCGCGGTAGGCCGAACAGAAGTGGCTGTAGTCGACGTTGGTGTCGAACGTCGAGTCGGAGAAGTCGACCTCGTCCTGCAGCACCGACAGCGAACCGGCGGCGTCGATGACGACGTCGGCGTCGTAGCTAACTGGCTCGCCGGCGTTCATCCCTTCGACGCCGGTGACCCGTCCCGTCTCGTCCTGATTGACCGTCTGGACGACGGTGTCGTAGTGGAACTCGGCCCCTGCCTCGTCTGCGCCTTCGATGATGCGCTTGCCGTACTCCCAGCGGTCGATGACGGCGAGTTCGCCGGGCACCGGAATCTCGAGGACGGTGTCTTCCTGTGGGATCTCGAACCGACCGTGGTCGACTTCGGTGTTGGTGATCGCGGGCTCGAGCTGGGACTTCGGAATCGCGTCCGGGAAGTCGCTGGCCCCCTTGAGCGCGTCGCCACAGGCGATGTGGCCCGCCTCCTCCTCGGACTTGCGCTCGATCACGACGGCGTCGTACCCCTCGCGTGCGACGGTCGCTGCGGCGTAACATCCTGCCGTACCGGCACCGACGACGACGACGTCCGGTGAATGGGTCGTAGACGTCGTGCCGGCGGCCGACTGCTCCTGCGTACTCATAGCAACAGTGTCTATACCGCGGTAAGAAAACGTTTTATGTAGACTTTCCGTCGGAGCTGATAGAACAGAATTGTGATAAAGAGTTTTGAGACGGTCCTTCGTAGCCACTCGCATGACCGAATACACCGTCGAGTTCGTCGGAACGGGTGAGACGATCACCTGCTCGGACAAGGAAACGATCCTCAGCCGCTGTCTCGAGGAGGGTATCGCCCAGGAGTACTCCTGTCGCGTCGGGATGTGTCTGGCGTGTTCGGCCGAGATCGTCGAGGGCGAGGTGACCCAGCCTGCTGCGCGTGCGTTCACCGAGGAGGAGGCCGAGAACTACGCGCTGACCTGTATGGCCCGTCCGCAGTCGGACCTGAAACTCGAGCGCGGGAAGTATCCGCCGAGCATCGACGACGACGTCGCGGCCGAGGCCGGTGCCGACGTCGATACCGGGTCGCCGGCGGACGACTGAGTTCTTCCTGACTGCTGTACAGACGCCGGTCGTGTACTGCGGGTGCACGGCCGCGTCACGTGTTACTCCGGGTAGCCCTACCTTCGGGTATGCGACGACTCTCGAGGCGGGGCGTGCTCTCGCTCGCAGCGGTGGGGATCGCTGGCTGTCTCGAGAGCGGTGGTTCCGGTACCTACGACGGAAACGACGGGGGCGGCGAGGCTGTAGCGAACGGGATGACTGCGACGCCCGACGAGCGCGCGCTCGAGGAAGCACCGATGCCGACGCGGGACGACCAGTTGCCGGTCGAGTACGAACTCGACGCGTTGCGCGAGAACGTCGTCAGGGGTGTCGTCCCGCAGGACGGGATTCCCTCGATCGACGACCCGGCGTTCGAACCCGTCGGCGAGGGAGTCGATCGACTCGACGACGACCCCGTCTTTGGCGTCGTCAGGAACGGCGAGGCCAGGGCCTACCCGCAGTCGATTCTGACCCACCACGAGATCGTCAACGACGTGATCGGCGGCGAACCGGTCGCGGTCACGTACTGCCCGCTGACGGGGACGGCGATGGGGTTCGAACGCGGGGAGACGGAGTTCGGCGTCTCTGGTCACCTCCTCAACAGCAATCTCGTGATGTACGACCGCGCTGGAGAGAACTACTGGCCCCAGATGCTCGGCACCGCGATCGAGGGCGACCTCGAGGCAGCGTCGCTCGCGGAGTTTCCCGTGGTCTGGACGACCTGGGAACGGTGGCGGCAGGCGTATCCGGATTCCGTCGTCCTCGCTCACGATACAGGCTACGCCAGGGATTACAGCGACGACCCGTACGGATCGTACAATCCACGCCGAGGGTACTACGCGGAGGACAGCGACTGGCTCTTCGATCCGCTCACGACTGACGATCGATTTCCGCCGAAACAGATGTTCCTCTGTGCCCGGCCCGACGACGGCCCACTCGCGGTCTCGCTCGAGGCGCTCCGGGAACACGGTGTCTACGGGATCGGACGCGACGGTCACGACTACCTGGCGGCGTACGATCCCGACCTCGACGTCGGCCACCTCTACCGGGCCGACGACGCCGAGGAGTTTTCGTTCACCGAGGACGACGGTACCGCGACGGTGATCGATCCCGACGGCGAGGAACAGCCACCCGACGACGTGGACCGCGAACAGGTGTACGCTTACGACGCGATGTGGTTCGCCTGGGCTGGGTTTTATCCGTCCACGACCGTCCATGATTGACCTTCGCTCTCGACTCGTCGTCACCGTCCGAGCCTGCCGGTTCGCTCTCGAGCGACTCGACGGAATCGTCGTTGCGGTCGTCACCGGCCTCGGCTACCTGCTCGCGTATCTCTGGATGACGGATCTACTGACGATCCGTGCCGACGCCGACGTCGGCTGGCTGTTCGTCGACGACCCTCTCGTCCGTGCCCTCGAGCGTCGCGGACCGCTGTCGTTCGAACCGATCGCGCTCCTCGAGTTCGGCTACGGAACGTTACTGGTGTCGCCGATCGACGCGTCGATCGGGCTGATGCTGGCGATGCTGGTCGGACTCAATCTCGCGCTGGCCTATCTTGCGATCGTTCAGCCGGCTGCCTGCGGGGTCGGTGCCGGTGCCGGCATCGCGGCTTCCGTTCCCGCGTTGCTGTCGGGGACGGTCTGCTGTGCGCCGGCGCTCGTTCTCGCGCTCGGGATACAGGTCAGTGGCGCACTGCTGGCGACGTTGCCGTGGCTGTTGCCGGTCGGCGTACTGCTGTTGCTCGGAAGTCTCGGCTACGTCGCAGGGAAAATTAACGTCGTGTCGAACGGGGAGCGTGACACCGACCCGGCTGGACTCCGAGCGGATCGGTGAAGCGATTCGAACGGATCAGTCGACCATGTCGATGTCGTTGCCTTGTCCCGGCCCCATCTCGGGCTGGACGGACTCGCCGTCGGGCTGGCCGTAGATCTGTGGCGACTGGACGCCGGTGACGACGATCATCGTGCGCATGTTGCCCTCGAGGTTCTCGTCGATCGAGGTCCCCCAGATGATACGGGCGTCGGGGTCGATGCGGTCGTAGATTTCCTCGACGACGCCTTCGGCCTCCTCGATGGACATGTCGTTGCCGCCGGTGACGTTGACGAGTGCGGAACTGGCACCGGAGATGTCGACGTCCAAAAGCGGCGAGCGGAGTGCGGTCTTGACGGAGTCTTCGGCTTTCGCCTCGGAGTCGGACTCGCCCAGACCGATCATCGCGACGCCGCCGCGTTCCATGACGGTCCGGACGTCGGCGAAGTCGAGGTTGACGAGACCTGGTTTCGTGATGAGTTCCGTGATGCCCTTGACCGAGCGCATCAGGACCTCGTCTGAGACCTTGAACGCCTGGCGGACCGGCAGTTTGCCGACCGAATCGAGCAGGCGATCGTTGGGGACGACGATCACTGTGTCGGAGACGTCACGCAGGCGCTCGAGACCTGCTTCGGCGTTCGTCCGTCGAACCTCACCTTCGGCGGTGAAGGGGGTCGTGACGATCGCGATCGTCAGCGCGCCGGCTTCGCGGGCGGCTTTCGCGACGACGGGTGCGGAACCGGTTCCGGTGCCGCCGCCGAGTCCGGCGGTGACGAAGACCATGTCGGAGCCATCGATAGCCTCGTAGATGTCCTGCTGGCTCTCGAGTGCGGCCTCTTCGCCGACCTGGGGGAGCGAGCCGGCACCGCGGCCGCCGGTTTTCTCCTCGCCCATCAGGATCTTGGTGTCGGCCTCGATCTCCACGAGGTGCTGGACGTCGGTGTTTGCCGCGACGAGTTTCGCGCCGTGGATTCCCTCCTCGTGCATCCGGTCGATGGTGTTACCACCGGCACCGCCACAGCCGACGACCGTGATCTCGGTCTGGAGGTCCTTGAGAACGTCTTCGAGTTCGTCGTCGGTCATCGTTCCGCTGTCGCGGCTCTCGCTGCCTGCCGACGAGCCGCCGTTCTGGGGCGTCTCGTCAGCAGGGTGGGCAGGTATTTCCCCCTCCCCGTCCTCGGCCTCGTCGATGGCGTCGTCGATGAGTGAGTCCATTCTTGGACCCTTCTAAACGATGGAGCATAATTACCTTTCCCCTACACGTCAGCCGTGCGTCAGACTGATTAAGGTCATGTTACCTGTCGATGTTTTCGTTTCGAAAAGAACGCCACGTGACTCAGTAGCAGCTAATTAATGTTAGGTTATCTATTTATTCGATCGGGAACCGGTCTGTCTGCTGGCTCCGGACCAGATCCGGGCTGATACGCCGACCGTCGACCGTGACTGTTTCGCCGTTTGCCAGCGCACCGAACTTCGGTCCCTCCGGAACGCCCTCCTCGCGTGCCAGGGCCGGATCGAACCCGGTCTTCTCGGCGACGACGGCGTCTTCGCTCACCTCGACCGCGTCGTACTTCTCCTCCAGGAGCGTGGCCAGTTCGTCGACGATCGCCGCCTTCGGCTCCGGGCGGCCATCTCCCTCGAGCGAATCGGCGGGAACCGCGATTCGAGCGCCGACGCGACTGCCGCCGTTCTCGGTGGCGAACGCGACCGTGTGGGAGGCGACGATCTCCCGGACTCGGTCGGGGTCGATCCCCTCTGCGGTGTCGACGAGGTCTGCAGGCAACTCGAGGACGCCGACTGCCGCCGCCTCGCGCTCGCCGAACCGGATGCCGTCGTCGACCGACCCCAGTTTCGACTCGACCGCGTCGACGACCTCGAGCGGCCGATCGCCGACCTCGCGGAGCCACGTTTCGCTGACGACGCGGTAGCCGAGGTCGACGAGCGTCTCCTCGAGAACGGGCCAGTCGCCGTCGATCAGCGCGACTTCGGCCGCGCTCGCTTCGAACGCGTCCTCGAGGACGTCGCGGTGGGCGTCGGGGTGGCCCATCGCCTCGAGCGCCCACTCGGAGGCGACGTGGCCGACCGCCCAGGGGGTCTCGCGGACCACTCGTTCGAATCGGGGCGTGTAGTGGTTGCCGCCGAAGCCGACGACCTGTTTCTCGCGGGTCGGTTCGACGTCCCGCAACTCGAGGATCGCGCGGGCGACGGCCTCGGCACCTGTGGGGTCGTCCCACTGTTCGTCGTCGCTGCCCAGTTCCGCGAACAGCGAGGGACAGCCCACGTCGGTCGGGCCGTGGTGGGTACACTCCATCCCGACGTCGTACCCCTCGGGAGCGTATTCGTCGAAAGCCTCGAGAAGGGTTGTGAGGGCGTTCGGCGCAGCCGTGGCGACGGCGTGGTCTTCGCCGCCGAACTCCGCTGGGCCGAAGTTACCCGTGAAGTGGCCGGTCAGCAGCGGCCCCGTATCGCCCGAGTGCCGGGAGGCGAAGACCAGCAGGTCGGGATCGCAGTCAAAGGCGTCGGCAGGGCTCTCGAGTTCGAGATGCAGGTCGTCGAACGAGCGGAGTTCGACGTCCTCGAGGCGATAGTAGGTGCCGCCGCCGTCGGCGTCGGGCCGGTCGTCGTCCGTTCGTTCGGTCCAGTCGGCCAGTTTCCGGAGGTGATCGCAGACGTGGACCGACGCGCGGTCGGCTCGGCTCTCGACGATCGCCAGCTCGCTCATACTCGTCGTCGGGCGCTGGTGCCCGTTAAGTCGCCCGTTTTGGCTGCCGGCCAGTTGCACGTTGCGAGAGCCACCCTCGTCTTTCCGGAGCTATATGTGGATAATTATCATCAAAGATTCGTAGGATGACCGATACGGACAGAGACGACCCGTCCAGCGAGGGGGGTTCCGAGGAGGAAGATGCACTAACCGACGTACCGCTCGACGTTCGAAACGTGACTGCCGTCGTCGACGACTACGCCGCCGCGATCCTCGACGCCAGTGGGTGTGTCGCGGCGTGGAACGACGGCGCGAGCCAGGTTACGGGATACGACGAGGACGCGATCGTCGGGAGTCACTACCGCGTCCTCTTCCCGGAGTCAGACCGGGACGAGGGGAAACCTGAACGGCTACTCGAGCGGGCACGAACCGAGGGAGGAGCCGAAGACCGTGGCTGGCGCGTCCGACGTGACGGCGGTCGACTCTGGGTGAGGGAGGTACTCCTCGCCGTCAGCGTCGACGACGGCGACGTCGGCGCCGTCGCACACGAGGACGGCGAACCGGACGGCTACGGCTGGTTCGTCCAGGACCGGACCGACGACCACGAGCGCGAAGGCGAACTGCGTGCCGAGAAAGCCTTCACCGAAAGCGTCCTCGACGCTCAGCCGGACATCCTCTATGCATACGATACCGACGGCGAGTTGCGCGACTGGAACGACCGACTCGAGGAGGTGACCGGCTACGACGCAGCCGAACTCGCGACGATCAGCCCGCTCGAGTTGATCGCACCGACGGATCGAAGACGGATCGACGCGGCGATCGACCGCGTCCTCGAGGAGGGAGAGCGCGTCACCGCCGAGGGAAACCTCCTGACGAAAGACGGCGATCGGATCCCCTACCAGTTCAACAGCGCCCGCATCACCGACGAAACGGGGACCGTTCTCGGGTTCACCGGCGTCGGTCGCGACGTCAGCGAACGGAAGGAACGCGAGCGGGAACTTCGGGAGGAACGGGCGTTCCTGGAGAGCGTATTCCAGGCCCAGCCGGACCTCGTCTACGCGTTCGACGCAACGCGGGGGTACCGCAAGTGGAACGACCGCGTGCCGGAGGTGACGGGATACACGGAGTCAGAACTGTCAGAGATGGAGCCACTCGAGTTTGTCGTGCCGGAACATCGGGATCGGATCGACGACGCGATCGATCGCGTTCTCGAGAGCGGCGAACGCGTCGCTACCGAGGCGGATCTGTTGACCAAAGACGGGGAACGGATCCCCTACGAGTTCAACAGCGCTCGCATCACCGGCGAGGACGGGGCAACCCTCGGGTTTACCGGCGTCGGCCGTAACGTCAGCGAGCGGAAAGAACGTGAGCGGGAACTCGAACGTCTCGACCGGCTCAACGGCGCTATCCGGGCGATCGACGAGGCGATCGTGGTCGCAGAGGGCCGCCAAGAGATCGGATCCGCCACTGTGGAGCGACTCGCGCAGACGGATCTCTACCAGTTCGCCGCGATCGGTCGCACGGAGTCGACTGGTGATCGACCAACTCTCGAGGCGTGGGCGGGAGAGGGTATCGACGCGGATGGTCTCGAGGATGTGCTGGCCTCGTTCGCGACTCCGCGAGGCGACGCTCCGAACGAATCGACGCTCGAGAAACGGCGCATCCGGGCGCATACGAACCTCCGAGAGAGCGACGTCGACGCGTGGCGGACCGACGCTCGCGAGTACGAATACGGCGCAGTCACGGTCGTTCCGCTCGTCGCGGGCGAGCGCAAACTTGGATCTCTCCTGATCGCCGCTGCCGAGCCATCGCCGTTCGCCGATCGCGAACTCGAGGTGCTCGAGGAGTTCGGCGGAACCGTCGGTCACGCGATCCACGCGATGACGCTGCGACGACTGCTCTATACGGACACCGTCGTCGAACTCGAGTTCGAGTCGACCGATCGAGGTGACGTCTGCGTCGATCTCTCCCGGCGACTGAACTGTCGACTCACCGTCGATCACGTCCTCCCGCTGACCGACGACGCGTTCGTCTACTACGTCACCGTCTCGGAGTGCGACCCGGACCGGATCCGCGAGGACGCAGTGGCACACGACGCGATCCGGGACGTCCGGTCGATCGACGTCGACGGCGACGAGAGCCACTGGGAACTGGTCGTCGCCGAAACGCCGATCGCCGGTCTGCTCGCCGAGTACGGCGCCCGAATCCGGGCGAAGACCGTCGACGACGGCGTCTCGACCGATCTCGTACAGGTCAGCCCCGACGCGGACGTCCGCGAACTCGTCGATGTCGTGACCTCGGTCTACCCCGACGCGACCCTGGTCTCGAAACACACCGTCGAGCGACCGGTCAGGACTCGCGGTGACTTCCGACAGACTGTCGAGGCGAGGGTGACCGATAGACAGCAAGCCGCCCTCGAGGCGGCCTACTACGGCGGCTATTTCGAGTGGCCCCGACGCCGTAGCGACGCTGGCGATATCGCCGAACAGCTCGGAATCGCTCGCCAGACGTTCCACCAGCACCTCCGGGTCGCACAGCGGAAGTTGCTGACCGCCTATTTCGAGGGGGCGCCTTGATGTGACATCCTCCTCGCTGTAAACGGCGAGGCTTCCCACGCATGGGGAATACCAGTTAGTCGTCGTCTCCAGAACCTTCGGTTCTGGCGGGCTGCACGAGACCTCCGGTCTCGTGAACGCTGGCAGAGGGTTCCGACTCTTGGAACGCCGTGAGAGTCATCTGCGCTGGTACGCTCTTCTCACGGTGAGCCGTGGCGGTGTCACAACCGCTCCCATCCCGAGGCGAGTCATCGCGCTCCGCCTTGTCAAGCGGGACGCTCTCTCCCCACGGGTCAACCCGTCGTGCGATATTTGCGGAAGCGTTGATGTCGGCCTGAAACGTCGAAACGTGGCAGTCGTCGTGTGGACACCGGAACTCGGCCTGTGAGTCCCGCCGACCGATACGGTGGCACAAGTGGCACATCTGCGAAGTGTACTCTGGATTCACGTACTCGACTGGGATGCCTGCTTCCATCGCCTTGTCTTCGATGCGCCCTTGCAATCGGGCGAACGCCCACGAGTGAAGACGGCGGTTCATGTACCTCCCGTAGTTGAGACGCTCACGGATGTATGTCAAGTCCTCCATCACCAACACCGGGTTCTGGAACTGTCGGGCGTACTCGACGGCCTGCCGAGACGCCTTCTCCACGATGTCGGTGAGCGCGTTCTGGTAGTACGAGAACCGATCGTCAATCCGCCACTCGGCAGCGTCACGTTCTTGGAGGCGTTTCAGGGTCGTGTGCATCTCTTTGCGGAGATGCTTCGCTCTGCTTCCGTCACACACAAACGGGTTAGTCGGAGAACCGTCCTTGAGGGCACAGCCCGTAATCAGTGCGGTTTCTCCGATATCTAAGCCGATGTGCGTGACGTCACCGTCCGTCGATGGTTCTTCAACCTGGTACTCAACGGTGACGTGCAGTACCCAGTTCTTCCGATGTTTCTGAAGCCGTATCTCGCCCGCCTTAGCGTCCTCCGATACGAGGTCATGCCAGAGATCTTCTTGATCGGGGTTGATTTGGAGTGGAATCCAGAAGTTCGTTCCCCGACCGGGGCGTGGAACCCACCATGTAAACTCGTGGTCGCGTTCGTCGGAGTGGTCGAACTTCGCTGCTTGGTTCGTGAGCCGTATCGGGTGATCGTCGTCTAACTCCTGTGCGTTGTACGTCTTGTGGAGTTGCGGGACGTAGTTGCACAGAGCAGCCTTCGCTTGATACGGCAGGTCGTAGGGCGTCACGATATCACTCACCGCTGACATGGTACTCGCCCCGGAGTCGAACGCTTCTTGCAGTCCGTCACGATACGTTTCGAGCAGGTCGTTCAGTTTCGACTGCTTGTGCGCTGTCGGTGGGACAAACGTCGCTTGAAGAGTTTTAGTTATCGTTGTCACTGGCGTCTAATCCCTTCTCGATTAGTTCAGCATATGCGCGGGGATGTCGGATTCCATTATCGCGGGCGTAGTGTTTCACCCGTTCATGGAGATCGCTTCCCCGCTCGATATCGATTTCAGTTCGCACAATAATTTGTACGTTAGTTTGTGACTAAAATCCTCCGTTTGGTATCCGGGTTGCTGTAGACTGTGGGCTGTGTAGTCAAGTGACGCGATTCACGCCCGTTGAGCAAACCGAAGGTTTGCGATGCCCATCAGAACGCTTCGCGTTCTGAGGACGCCCTAAAGGGCGGGATTCTCTCGCTGTTTAAAGATAGTAACAACTGCAACTATTTACACACTGATCGCACAGCTGTCGTGCGATCAGGTGTGCATTGACTTGCAGTGGCTACTATAGTTCCTGCCCGTAGATAGCGGATTCTACGTCTATCTGCCTCGAGAGTCGCTATACCGTTGAATACGAACGAATACTACCGGCTCGTACCAGACAACGCTGGTACACCTCTTACCCCTGTTCGTCGGCTGTCTCGTACAATGAGTTCGACACTGGCTGACGACAGCTTCACGACTACCGCGTTCGAAGTCCTCTCCGATTCTCGCCGCCGTTGCTTGCTCCGCGTTCTCCTCGACCGTCCCGACGAACCGCCGGACGACGTCACGCTCTCGAGCGTCGCGACCGAGATTGCCAGCCGGGAACAGCGCCGGGCGATCGTCTCGGACGACCGCTGTTCTCGCGTCGAGGTCGCGCTCGTCCACCGTCACGTCCCGATGCTCGCCGACGCTGGGGTCGTCGTCCGGGAGTCGACCGCCGAGGGAACGACTCTCTCGCCGACCGACCACCCGCTTCTCGAGGCCGACTGGGTCCACGCGCTGCTCGAGAATCCCGGACTGGACGCGGACCGACTCGACCGGACGCTGGACGCGCTCGCGCCGGACCGTCGACGGACGGTCTGTGAGGTGCTCGCGACGAGACGCGACGCCGTCCACCTCGAGGACCTCGCCGCGACGATCGTCGCCCGCGAGACCGATCGACGCCTCGTCGACGTCTCGGCCGACGACTGTTCGTCGCTCGCGACCGACCTCGCCCACAGCCATCTGCCCGTGCTTACCGACGTCGACCTCCTCGAGTACGACCGCGGGGACCGGACGGTCGCGCTCGCGACCGACGCCGACCTGTGGCAGGTCGACTGGGCGAGCGAGAGCCCGCTCGAGGCAGTGGTAGGGCCGCTGGACCGTTCCGAAGAGAGTCGAACGGCCGACGACGGCGGGGTGGGAAACGGCGCGTGCTGGACGATCCAGGGGCCCGAGAACGTCGTCGCGTACGCCCACGAGATCGCCGACAGTGCCGACGACGAACTCGTCGTGACGGTACCTGACGATGGGATGATCCAGCAACAGTGTCTCGAGCGCTGGCGTGCGGCCGTCGATCGCGGCGTCGACGTCTACGTCGGCTCGCGGTCGGAGCTGGTCCACGAGACGGTCCGGGCGGCGGTACCCGGAGCGATCGTCTGTGAGCCTCAGTTCGACTGGATCAACTTCCCGGTCGAACGACTCCACCACGGCCGAGTCGTGTTCGCCGACCGCGAGCGTGCCATGCTGGTATCGGTCACCGAGCACGGAGCGGGCGAGGGACCACACGCGACGGCGATCGCCGGGAGCGGCGAGGACAACGCGCTGGTGTCGTTACTGCGTGAGCACTTCGGTCCGAGACTCGATCGGCTGGCCGAGGAGTTCGACAGCGACGTGCCGGCCGCTACTGACGTCGAAGCGACGCCGCTTCCGCTGTAGCGCCCTCTTTTTCCTCACGTCACGGCACGAGCAGGTAGATGAACGCGCCGTAGCCAGCGACGAGAACCGCGCCGTCCACTCGAGAGAGGCCGCGACCGTACCCCATCATCGCGGTGAGGACGAGCGTGAAGACGATTAGCGCGGGGAGTTCGAACCGGAGCGTGCTCGAGGCGATTTCGATCGGTGTGATCAGGGCCACGATCCCGAGGACGGCGAGGATGTTGTAGATGTTCGAACCGACCACGTTGCCGATCGCGAAATCGGTTTCGTCCCGGATGGCACCGATGACCGACGCCGCCAGTTCCGGTAGCGAGGTGCCGAGTGCGAGTACTGTCAATCCGATAAAGAGGTCCGAGAAGCCGAGCGCCGACAGTAGGCCAGTTCCGCCCGAGACGAGCCACCGGGAGCCGACGACGAGCGCGATCAGGCCCCCGACGACGAGCGCGACGTCCTTCGCTGCGACGCCTTCGCCGGCGTCGGGGTCGTCGGCGACCGGTGCCGGATCTGCGTTGACGTAGTACAGCAGGAAACCGGTGAATGCAGTGAGGACGAGCAGGAAGATTGCACCCTCGAGTCGGCCGATTCGACCGTTCGCACCGAACGCGAGCAACAGCAGCGCCGCGAGTACCATGGTGGGGACGTGGCGGCGCATCACTCGCTCGCTGACAGCAAGCGGTTTGATGAGCGCGGTCACACCCAGGACCAGCCCCACGTTCGCGATGTTCGACCCGAGGATCGCTCCCAGACCGATATCCGTCGAGACCTGGAGTGCGCCGATCGTCGCGACGAACAGTTCGGGTGCGGTCGTCGCGAACGCGATGACAGTGACGCCGACGGTCGCGGCACGTAATCCGATCCCGAGTGCGAGTCGTCCCGCGCCGGCGACCAGGAGTTCCGCCCCGACGTACAGTGCAGCGGCACCGGCCACAAGGAGCACGACGAAGAGTCCGATCCCCGAAAGCATAGCGGAGGTTACTCGAGACCGGCCAAAAGTACCCCGAAACGAGTCCTGTCCTCGATCGAGTCGAATCAATCCTGCGAACACGTTTTCGATTCGAAAATATTACGCACAGGTATTTCGAGGGGAAAAATACCGTGGCTATTTATTCGGGCATCACGGAAACGAGGGTATGGGAGACGGCAGTGGGAACGGTTATCGACTCGACGAGATCGATCGTCGGATCATCTACGCACTGATGGCCGACGCCAGAAACACGTCGGCCCCGGCGATTGCCGAGGAGGTGAGCGTCTCCGGGGCGACGATCCGAAACCGGATCGCACAGCTCGAGGAACACGGCGTCATCGAGGGGTATCACGCCACTGTCGACTTCGAGCACGCCGAGGGCGCGCTGATGAACCTCTTTCTGTGTCACGTCCCTTTCGGCGAGGTCGAGGGAGCCGCCCGGAAGATCGGAACGATTCCGGGCGTCATCAACGTCCGCGAACTGATGGGTGGCCGGATCAATCTCCACGTACTCGCCGTGGGAACGGACACGGCTGACCTCCGGCGTGTCGGCCGAGAACTCGAGAAGCTAGACGTCGAAATCGAGGACGAGTACCTGCTCCAGACCGAACACGACTTTCCCTACGCGCCGTACGGACCGGCCGACGGCCGCCGCCGGGAGCCACTCGCGGACTACATCAGCCTCACCGGTGGCGCCGAAGTCGTCGAGGTGACGGTCCACGAAGATGCACCGATAGCCGGCCGTACGCTCGAGGGCGCCGCACGGGACGACGTGCTCGAGGATCAGACGCTCGTCGTGGCGATCGAGCGCGACGACGCCGTGATCACACCCCACGGTGACACGGAGATCCGTCCGAACGACGTCGTAACCGTCTTCTCGCCGAGCGAGAGCGACGAACCGACGCTTCGAGGATTCCGTGGCCCGGACGACGAGAACTCGCTGCGATCGCCCGGACTCGAGTAAGATGCCGATCGAAAACCTGCTTCCCGAGTTCCTGCAGCGATCGGAGGAGGTCGACGAGGAGGGCGTGCTGCGGGAGTGTCGCCACTGCGGATCGAAGTTCGACGAACCGGTCGATCACTGTCGCGTCTGTGGCTCGACCGAAATCGCGACCTACGAGTTCGTCGCCGATTCCGAGGATGCCGACGAAGAGACCGACGCGGAGTTCGACGAAACACCCAACGACGAAACCGACCCTCGTTCCTGACGTAGCGTCTGCTCGTGTCGCCGCTCTCGAAAAGTCAACCGAGTCACAATTATCTTATAACGTTCGCTCGTACTGACGAGTATGCCCCGTCTGACGAGACGACACGCCCTTCACGCTGGCGTCGTCTCCTCGCTTGCCCTCGCTGGCTGTACCGACTCGATCGATCGCATTCCCGTCGTCGGCGGCGGTGAAATCGACGATGTCGTCGACGAACAGGACGGTCCCGTTACGCTCGAGCGCGTCGACGGCGACTCGATCGAGGAGCATCCGGTCGTCGACACCGACCGAGAACTGACACTCCTGTACTTTTTCGCGACATGGTGTGAGCCCTGTGCGCCACAGAACGAGGAACTCGCCGACGTCGAAGCAGCGATCGGCGACGACGTCGCGATGCACGCGATTTCGCCGGAGTCCGATACCGACCTCGTCGCCGACTACTGGGCGGACAGTCCGTCGTCGTTTCCCGCCCTCGTCGATCCAGATGCCGCCGTCATGGAGTACTTCTCGGTGCGTGGCTACCCCTCGCTGGTCCTCGTCGACTCGAGCGGGCGCGTTCTCTGGGAACCCGGCGACGAACGGGAGAACCTCGCTATCGGAACGGTGCCGGCTGACGTGATCCTCGAGCAACTCGAGTAGCACGGAGAAACCCACCGATTATATTCCGCCGGCATCGACTGCGAACATGGCTATGGACGTGTTCGGTCTGCTCGGCAACCCCGTGGGACACTCGCTGTCGCCGCCGATGCACGAGGCGGCCTACGACGAACTCGGACTCGAGGCCAGATACGTCGCGTTCGAACCGGACGTCGACGACCTCGAGGCTGCTATCGACGGGGCACGTGCCCTCGGCATTACGGGACTGAACGTGACGATCCCGTTCAAACAGGACGTGCTCGAGAGCGATGCAGTCGCCGTCGACGAGATGGCGACCCGGATCGGCGCGGTCAACACGATCGACTTCTCGGGGGAGCGACCGACGGGACACAACACCGACGCCTCGGGCGCGCTGCGGGCGCTTCGAGAGCACGACGTCGTGGTCGAGGGAGCGACGGCAGTGGTCGTCGGTGCCGGCGGCGCTGGCCGTGCGATCTCGTTTGGGCTGGCCGACGCCGGCGCGACCGTCGAAATTGCGAACCGAACAGAGGAGTCGGCCCACGAACTCGCCGCCGAAGTGCCGAACGCGACCGGGCACGGACTCGAGGACGGAACCCTCGAAGACCTGCTCGCAGAAGCAGATATTCTGGTCAACGCCACGAGCGTCGGCATGGAGGAAGACGCGACGCCGGTTCCGGCCGACGCGCTCCACGACGAACTGGCCGTACTGGACGCGGTTTACCGGCCGCTCGAGACGCGACTCCTGCGTGACGCGGCCGACGTCGGCGCGACGACCGTCGACGGGGCCTGGATGTTGCTCTATCAGGGGGTCGAAGCGTTCGAACTGTGGACCGGGCGGGACGCACCGGTCGCGTCGATGAACGACGCGTTGCGATCACGACTGTAGGTACTGGTAACCCGTCGTTTCGGCCGCCGATGGAAGGAATTTAAGTGCTGAAGCGGCCTACGTTTCACCGATGGCAATCCTCGACACACTGAAGTCACTGTTGGGACTCGACGATTCGGGTTCGGAACGCCAGCCCTCCCGAGAGGTCGGAGTCACCGTCGAACGGGAAGGACCGGGTTCGGCCGACGGTAGCTCCGAGACCGGAGTCGACGAGGACGCGGCCGCGGACGAGGCTGCAGCGGCCGGCTCGACTGCGTCGAGTTCGACTGACACGATGGTCGAACCGACCGAGAAGCCGGAGGAAGCCGCTGAACCGGCCGAAGCTACCGGCCCGACGACGACGGATGCCACCCCAACCGAGACCAAGACTCCGGACGAGACCAAGACAGCGGACGAGAGCACGACAGTAGACGAGACTCCAGATGAGACCACGACAGTAGACGAGACTCCGGCGGCGGAACCAGAAGACGAAACGGAAACCGAACCCGTCGTCGAGATCAAGGGAATCGGGCCGGCCTACGCCGACCGGCTCGCGGACGCCGGCGTCGAAACCGTCGCCGACCTCGCCGAGGCCGACGCAACCGACCTCGCCGAAGCCACCGACATCTCCGAGAAGCGAATTCAGGGCTGGATCGACAGGGCCGAAGTCAGGTAAGGACGTCTCGTTTTCCACGCTACTCTCGAGACCGAAAAACGATTGGTCGTACGTTGCGTTCTCGAGGGTATGATTGATCCACGCGTCGTTACGACGCTCGACGCGTTCCGGACGGCCGTTCGCGAGGACGAGAGCCGGTCGGCCGACTCGTCGACGGCCCGCCGCGTTCCCGTCGAGGTCCAGGTACCCGTCACCGATCCGTTTCTCGCCTACCGTCGAGCGCGTGACGGCCGCGACGGTGGCGTCTTCCTCGAGACGACCGGCGGCCAGCCGGGGTGGGGCTACTTCGGCGTCGATCCGGTCGATCGACTGACCGTCGGCCCCGACGCAGTGACGCGGGACCGAACGGACGAGCTCCGATCACCGACGCTCGCCGCACTCGAGGGACTGCTCGCCGACGACGGTCTCGTCCGTGGCTCGTGTGACGTCCCCTACCCCTGTGGGGCCGTCGGCTGGCTCTCCTACGACGTCGCTCGCGAACTCGAGGACCTGCCGGAGTCGGCGGCCGACGACCGGGGACTCCCGCGACTCGAGGTCGAAGTGTACGACCGACTGGCGGCCTGGGAAGGACCAATCGAGGGCGACGACGTCACGCTTCGCGTGACGGCCTGTCCGCGGATCGACGGCGACCTCGAGGCGGCCTACGAACGCGGCCGGGAACGCGCACTCGAACTCGCTCGCGCCGTCCTCGAGGGCGATCCGATCGTCGGGGAGCCACCGGTCGAGACTGACGAATCCACGTTCGAGAGCGACTGCGGACGCGAGGCCTTTGCAGAGCGCGTCGAACGGGTCAAGGAGTACGTCCGCGACGGCGACACCTTCCAGGCGAACATCTCCCAACGACTGACCGCGCCCGCGGCCGTCCACCCCGTCGCGGCCTACGACGCCTTGCGGCGGGTCAACCCCGCGCCGTACTCGTGTCTGCTCGAGTTTCGCGCGGCGGATCTGGTGAGTGCGAGTCCGGAACTGCTGCTCGAACGTGATCGGGACTTCGTGCGAACCGAGCCGATCGCCGGCACGCGACCGCGCGGCGAGACGCCCGAGGAAGACGACCGACTCGAGGAGGACCTGCTCGCCGACGAAAAAGAGCGCGCCGAACACGCGATGCTGGTCGACTTAGAGCGCAACGACCTCGGGAAGGTCTGTGCGTACGGCTCCGTCGCGGTCGACGAGTACCGGCGGATCGACCGCTACTCGGAGGTGATGCATCTCGTCTCGAACGTGACGGGACGGCTTCGACCCGAGCAGACGCTCGACGACGCCGTCGCTGCGGTCTTCCCCGGCGGGACGATCACCGGCGCACCGAAGCCGCGAACGATGGAAATCATCGACGAACTCGAGGCGACGCGACGCGGTCCCTACACCGGTAGCGTCGGAATCTTCGGCTTCGACGGCCGGGCGACGCTGAACATCATCATCCGGACGCTGGTTCGCCAGGACGAGGAGTATCACCTGCGAGTGGGTGCTGGCATCGTTCACGACTCCGAACCCTACCGCGAGTACGACGAGACGCTGGACAAGGCCCGCGCGCTCATCAACGCGGTCGACGAGGCACTGGGCGAGCGGGCGGAGATGGCACTCGAGACCGACGGTGGCTCGAGTGGTGCCGTACTTGAGGACGAGATAGATGGGGGTGAGGCCGATGAGTGATCGGACTCGAATTTTGGTGATCGACAATTACGACTCATTCGCCTACAACCTCGTCCAGTACGTGGGCGAGGTGGCCGACGAGGTCGTCGTCCGGCGAAACGACGTGATCGATCTCGAGGACCTCCGCGACCTCGATCCCACGGGTATCGTCGTCTCGCCGGGACCCGGCACGCCACAGGAGGCAGGGATCTCGATTCCCCTGTTCGCCGAGACCGAGTATCCTATCCTGGGGGTCTGTCTCGGCCATCAGGCGCTGTGTGCTGCCAACGGGTCGCCCGTGGTTCACGCGCCCGAGGTCGTCCACGGCAAGCCCTCGACTGTCAGCCACGACGGGACGGGGATCTTCGACGGCCTGCCCGAGACGTTCCAGGTCGGGCGCTACCACTCGCTGGCCGTCGAGCGTGGCGACCTGCCGGAATCGCTCGAGGAGACCGCCCGGACAACCGACGAACGCGGCGTCTTGATGGCCGTTCGCCACAGGGAGAAGCCTCACCTCGGCGTCCAGTTCCACCCCGAGAGCATCCTCACTCGTGGGCACGACGACGCCGCCAGCGGGGACGGTATCTCGCTTCGCGTGGGGAAGCGGATGGTCGAGAACTTCTGTCGGTTCGCCGCTCGAGTCGACGGGTGAGAGTGCAGTACCTCGGACGTACAACTGGCTCTCCGCGGAAGTTTTTCTGGGATATCGTCTCGTAATTTCGTTCGAACTGTCCTCGACGGTCTCCGCAGAGATTCCCGACTGCCAAGGACGAGATGCCCCTTCAGAGAACGAGTACGTCGATGTTCGTCACAGTGACGTGTAGCCGTGCAGGGCTTCGATAGCCTCTGCAACGAGTGCATCCGCGAGCTCCCCTTGCTGGTTGTCGAGATCGCGGTGTTTGATCGTCGTTACGTACCACGGAGACACGTATGCCTCTTTGTTTGACCCGCCTCGAGTCCACGCTTCGTCGGGAACGGGGATTCCATCGGGGTGGTTCTGGGTCGTCATCGCGACGACGATACACTCGTCGGCCGAAAACGGATGTGAGCTATCGCTGACGACGAGCCACGGACGATACGCGCCGTCGGATTTGTGCGGTGCTGGACCCCACCAGACTTCTCCTTGTATGTCGGTCATCTATTCGTCTCGATCGTCATCGTCCGTCTCCACGCCGGGCCCCCACTCGTCGGGATCCTCAGAGCCGAGTCGATCGGTAGCCGCTCGAGCGGTTGCCATCGCACTGAGTGTCTTCTCGACGTCCTCGTCGTCGGCGATCGCCCAGTACTCGCCGCGGTGGCGGACGAGTTCCCGGTCTTCTAACCGCGACAGGACGACGCCGACGCTACCGCGTGCGACGTCGGTCGATTCGTGGATCTCCTTCGGTGTGAACGCCTTGTCGGGCGACGACGCGAGGAATGAGAGGATTTCCTCCGCGTTTGTCCGTCCGTTCGCCCGAAGTTCCTCCACCGGGTCCGCCTCGAACCGTTCGATGTCGATGGGCACATCCGACACTATGTAATAAAATGTAATAGCTGTAACGCACCGATCCAGTGATGCGGTCCCTCCTTGCTGGTGTATTGCCAGAGCCGTGGATACCGTGGCCGATACGTGTTCGCGAGGACCGGACAGTCGGATTCATAGTACTCCGAGTACCACGACGAGACGAACTCAACTCGAGTACCCAATGACCGACGACCTCATCTACCACGTCGACGGTGACCTCGTCCCCGCAAGCGAGGCGACCGTCAGCGTCGACGACCGCGGCTTCCGGTACGGCGACGCCGCCTTCGAGACACTGCGGGCCTACGGCGGGACGGTCTTCGAGTGGGAGCGCCACGTCGAGCGCCTCGAGGCCACCTGCGACACCCTGTCGCTCGAGCACGGCCTCTCGCCAGCGGACCTCCGGGAGCGGATCGACGAGACGCTCGCGGCCAACGACCTCGCGGATGCCTACGTCCGCCTCTCGATCACGCGCGGCGTCCAGCCCGGAAAGCTGACCCCCCAGCCCGAGGTCGATCCCACGGTCGTGATCTACGTGAAACCGCTCCCGCGTGGCGGCCTCGAGGGCGCCCCCGTCTGGGACGAGCCAGCGACGCTCGAGACCGTCGAGACGCGCAAGATTCCCGACGCAGCCCTGCCCGCGAGCGCGAAGACACACAACTACCTGAACGGCATCCTGGCGCGGACGGAACTCTCGAGTGAGGTCGACGAGGCGCTCCTGTTAGACGCGGACGGCCACGCCGCCGAGGGGACGACGAGCAACCTGTTTTTCGTTCGTGACGACGTCCTGCATACTCCCTCGACCGACGGTCCCGTCCTGCCCGGAATTACGCGAGAGGTCGTCCTCGAACTCGCCGACGAAGCCGAAATTCCGACTCGAGAAGGAACGTACGACCTCGAGGACATCCTCGCGGCAGACGAGGCGTTCCTGACGAACCGAACGTGGGGACTGCGGCCGGTCGCGGGGGTCGACGGGCGAGCGATCGGTGGTGGGCCAGTGACGGATCGCCTCTCGAGGCTGTACGACGAGCGCGTCGAGGAGCGCTGTTACGGGTAGAGGGAGGAGTTCGTTCTCGGGCGTGTACTCGCTGAAGATGGTATAGTCTACTCGTCAGAGACGATAATACGAAGAAGTGTTCTGCTACCGTGGCAACGGGGAGTAGCCACGTCCTCCCCAGCCGATTCGTTCGGTCACTCCGTTCCCTCACTCATCCACTGTCAGAGCAAGCTCTGACAAGCCTTCACTCGCTTCGCTCGTGAAGACCTCGCGCAGCTTCGTCGACTGGCCTCGTAGATACTCGGCCAGTCGCCAGCGCGCGCCACCGTACGCTCGACGAACCAGCTACGTTCCGCTAGCCGAACCGTTATTTCTCGCAGTTCCCGAGTAGGGGTATGAAACTCTCTGCTGTCGACCTCTCTCCGGTTCCCGACGACGGCACTGCGACGGAAGCGTACGAAAACACAGTCGAAGCCGCTCAACAGGCCGAACGCCTCGGATTCGAACGGTTCTGGGTGGCCGAACACCACGGCATGGCGAACAACATCGCGGGCACGACACCCGAAGTGTTGCTCGGGCATCTCGCCGCCGAAACGGACTCGATCCGGCTCGGATCGGGAGCCGTGTTGCTCAACCACTACAGCCCGTTCAAGGTCGCCGAAGCGTTCGGCGCGCTCGACGCGCTCGCGCCGGGTCGCATCGACGCGGGCCTCGGACGAGCGAACGGCTCGCCGGCCGCGGATCAGGCCCTCGGAACGTCCCGTCGCGTCCAGAACCCCGACCAGGACCACGCCGAGAAGATCGAAGCCGTCGTCAACCACCTCTACGACGACTTTCCGGCTGGACACGCCTACACCGACCTCGAGATCGCACGCTCGAGCGCGGAGCCACCCGTACCGTGGGTACTGGGCTCGAGCCCCTCGAGTGCGAAGATTGCGGGACAGCTCGGTCTTCGCTACTGTTTTGCAGCGTTCATCCGCCCACAGTTGGCCACACAGTCGTTCGAGGCGTACCGCGAGCACTTCGAGCCGTCGGCCCTCGCCGGTGGCATCGACGAACCGGAGGGACTGGTCGCGGTAAACGCCGTCTGCGCCGAAACCGACGAGGAGGCGGCACGCCAGCGTGCGGTCGCCGAGGCGTCGTTCGCGCGGATGCGGCGTGGCGTCGTCGGAACGACGCCCTCGGTCGAGGAGGCCATCGACGAACTCGGTGGTGTCCCGGAACCGACGCCGGCCACGCTCGAGGCCGGCGAGTGGCCGCGGGCGATTTCCGGAAGCCCCGCAACCCTCGCTGGCCTGCTCGAGCAACTCGCCGATCGCGTCGGCGTGAACGAGGTGATGATCCAGCACGTACTCGCCGACCACGACGACGCGCTTCGATCCCACGAACTGCTGGCCGAGGGCGTCGACCTCTCCTCAGCATAACGCCGCTCGGTTCCGGGGCCGCCGCGTACGGGGGACGTCTCGAATGCCGCCTCCAACAGGTTCAAGCGGCGGACGATTCGAGTGTTACGCCGTGCGGTCTCTCGGACGCCGACGGCTCGTCGACGTCTGGCGGCGCGTGCTCGATCTCTCCTGGCCGGTGATGGTCGAGCAGTTCCTCCGGACGCTGATGCGGACGACCGACGTCGCCGTCACCGGTCTGTTCTCTCCTGCGGCGGTGGCAGCCGTCGGACTCGCGGACCTCTACGCGCGACTCCCGCTGCGGATCGGCCTCGGCCTCGGCAGCGGCGTCATCGCGCTCTCGAGTCAGGACACTGGCAGCGGTGCGACGGCAAACCGGGACGAGGCGATCACGCAGGCGATACTGCTCGGTGCCGTCGCCGGCATCCCCTTCATCGTTTTCGGGTATTTCCTCGGACAGTGGGCTATCGCCATCATCGGGCCGGAGCTCACTCCCGAGTCGGAAGTCGCCCAGATGGGTGGGATCTATCTCGCGATCATCTTTGCGACGACGCCCGCACGCCACGTCGCGCTCGTGGCTGCACGGTCGATTCAGGGTGCCGGCGACACCCGCACCCCGATGTACGTCAACGGCGTCTCGAACGCGCTCAACGTCGTCGGAACGGTCGTTCTGGGGCTCGGGCTCGGCCCCTTCCCCTACCTGCACATCGTCGGCGTCGGCATCGCGACCGCCGTCGGCAACGTCTTCTCCGCGCTCGCGCTCGTCGCAGCGATATACGGCTCGTGGACGCCAGCCGGCTTCGTCCGGCCAACCCAGTGGACGATCACCCGGCAACTGCTCGCGATCAGCGCCCCACGGATCGCCGAGGGCCTGGTGACGACCGTCCTCGAGTTCCCGTTCAACTCGATCCTGCTGTACTTCGGGACGGACGTCAACGCCGCCTACCAGATCGGCAGACGCGTCTACCAGCAGATCACGTCGCCGCTGTCGCGGGGGTACCGGACGGGGACGAGCATCGTCGTCGGCCAGACGCTCGGCGAGGGCGATCCCGCCAGAGCACGGTACAACGGCTGGGCGGCCGCGGCGCTCGGCGTTTTGACGGTCGGCTCGCTCGGCGTCGTTCTCTTCTTCGGTGCCGAGTGGTTCGTCGACCTCTTCACCGACGATCCGGAGACGCGGTTCTACGCGGCCGGCTTCGCTGCGGCCTACGCGCTCGCCGCGCCGGTGACCGTGCTCTACGTCGTCCTCGCGGGTGCGCTCACGAGCGGCAGTGATACGAAGACGCCGTTTATCGCCAGAATCACAGGGATGTTCTTCGGAATGCTCGGCGTCTCCTACGTCGGCGGAATCGTCCTCGGCTACGGCGTCCCAGCTATCTACGCCTCGATTATCGTCTACTACCTGTGGGCGACGGTCTACGTCACCGTCGGCTTCTATCGTGGCGCCTGGATCGAGCGCACGCAGTCGATGATGGACGAACGCGGGAGTACGACGGGCGAGGACTGAGACGGATTGCTGTAACTATTTACCGCCGATTGCCAACCCCGTTCTGGCAATCGGTGGTAACGGACTACAGTAAACCGTATGAGACGGGCTACCGCATCAGTCATCCGACGGAATCCGCGAGTGCGTTCGCTCTGAATCCTCGAGGTCCGGCGCCTCGAGCACCTCGCGACGAGTTCCGTCGAACTCGAGGACGAAGTCGCTGCCGAACGCGGTCGCTGGGGTCTGGAACCCGTCGTCGACGGCTCCCTCGAGCACGCGCTCGCTCGCGGCGAGTGCCGTTTCGACCGTCAGGGCGTACGGATTCGGCGTCTCGAGACGTGCCTGTGCGTGCCGGCCGGCACCGTCTTCGACCTCGCCCCAGACGACAGCCGAGTCGGTCGCCAGTTCTCGGTCGTCCGGCCCGTCGGCAACTGCGTCTATCGCTTGCTCGAGTGTGCGTTTCACCGGTTCCGTCGCGATCAGTGGGCCGAGCGAATCGAGGGCCGACATCGCCGTCGTCGCCCACGGGGGCGCGGCGGTGTAGACCTCGACCGATCCGATCCCAGTACTGTAGGCCGCGGTGACGACGTCACCGAAGGGGACCGTGACGGCGTGTTCGGGACCGTCCCCGAAGTCGATCTTTCGGGTTCGAAAGGCCAGTGGAATCTTCAGGAGTCGTCCGTTCCGACGGATTACGTTGCCGTCGCCTAGCCCCTCGAGGACAGTGCGTGCAGTGCCCCGCGAGAGCGAACTCCGGCTCTTGATTCCGAGCGTGAGCCGGTCGGCTCCCGGGAGCAGTTCGGCGAGAAACGCCGCCAGACAGTCCGTCGGGACGACGTCGAATCCGACGCCGGGCAACACCGTCACGTCGGCGTCGCGCGCGAGGTGATCCCGCTGGCGAAGCCGTTCGAACACCGAGAACTCGCCGGTGACGTCGAGGTAGTCCGTTCCCGTCTCGAGACAGGCCTCGACCAGCGGTTCTGCGGTGTCGACGAACGGTCCCGCGCAGTTGAGGACGGCCCCAGCGTCCTCGAGATGGTCGGTGAGAGCCGACCGCGCCCCATCCCCTGCGTGTTCGGCCAGGTCGAACGCCCGTCCGTCGACTCCGAGCGTGTTGGCCTGGCGAGTGACTTTCTCCCGGTCGCGGCCGGCGACGATCGGCGACCAGCCCCGAGAGACGGCTTCCGCGGCGATCCGGCTTCCAGTGTAGCCGTACGAGCCGTAGATGAGCAGGGAGTCCATACGTTTCGTTGCCACCTGGCGGTGTTAAAACTCCGTCAGACGGTCGGCTGCCGAGTGATAGCGAGTCGTAACGTTCACCAAACCGGACTGAAAACGGAGGACCGATGGAGACCGAGCCACGGATCGCGACGCTCGAGCGGGTGCCGGCGGAGTCGACGTTCCTGTTTCGGGTTCGAAACGGGGACGACGAGGTGCGGGAGGCGATTCTCGTTCGTGCGGGCGAGGACGTCGCCTGCTGGCTCAACTACTGCCAGCATTTCACCCACATCAAACTCGACAAAGGATCGGGCGCGGCGATGCGAAACGGGGAACTCGTCTGTGAGAACCACGGCGCGTACTTCGAGGCCGACTCCGGGATCTGTACGTACGGCCCCTGCGAGGGCGCGACGCTGCCCGAACTCGAGGTGACCGTCGACGACGGTGACGTCTACCTGACCGACGACGCCTACGAGTTCGTCGACACCGGACCGATCGAAGACGACGGCGATCTGACCTCGACGTCGAACGTCGAGTTCTAGTCGGCACGCTCGAGCGCGAACTGTTTCGCGATTGCCAGGACCACCAATATACGTGTCGGCGTCGGACGTGTGACACTATGGCTGACGATGCCGACGGCCGGGTCTACTACGTCATCAGCGACCTCCACATCGGCGGCGACGAGCAACTGGCAGCGGTCGATTTCCTCGAGGAGTTGATCGCGTTTCTCGAGCGACTGGAGACGACTGACGAAGACGTAGAGTTACTCGTCAACGGCGACGCGTTCGGGCTGTGGGAGTTTACGGAAGTCGACGGCCTGGCGAAGTTCGACGTCCTGACCGAGCGCTATCCCGAGTTGTTCGAGCAGTTGCGTGCGACCGGTGAGTCGGTTCCGATCACGATGTTGCCCGGCAATCACGATCACGAACTCGCTGCGTACGACGAGTACGTCGACCGTCTCGCCGAGTACAACGTCGACCTCGTCCAGGCCGAGTCGATCACCCGTCCGGTCGGCGACCGGGAGATACACTTCGAACACGGCCACCAGCAGGATCCGAACAACCGATTCGAGGACTTCGGCAACCAGCGCGAGACGCCACTCGGTTACTACTACAACACGCTCGTAACGAGTCGAGCAGGTCGGCTCTCCGAACGAGGGCGGTACAACTGGTTGAAAGACGTCCAGGCAGTCACGCCGACGGAGCGAGTCCCACGCTGGCTCCTCTCGAAGTACTTCTATCGTGAGATGAATCCGCTCTTGCGGTACGCCGTACTCCCGTTTCTGCTGCTGTTCAACGTCAGTGTCGTCCTCGCAGTGCTGGCGGGGCTGGACGTCGCCGGTATCTGGACGATGCCAGTCGAGACGACGGATGCGGTTCTCGATCAGTTGGGTCTCGTGGGTGAGGCGGTTCACTTCCTGCTGGTCGCTAACGCGGCGATCGCTGGTATCCTTCTCCTTACGGGCATTCCCGTCTACTTCCTGCTGCGGGATTTCGGGCAGACCGTCGACCGATTCGGTGTCCTCGAGACCGACCTCACAGTCGATCCGGACGAACCCTACGAGGAGGCTGCTCGAGCGGTGTTCGACGATCGGCCGGAGACGGCGATTTTCTGTTACGGCCATACCCACCGACCGAAGGTGATCGAGGTCGACGGACGGTTGCTCGTCAATACCGGGACGTGGCTGAAACGCCTTCACCGTCGGAACGTCGTCACGGGAGTGCTCCCACCGGTATTTTACCCGTCGTATCAGCTGTGTGTCGTCAGAATTAGCGCCGAGACGGACGGGGTGGCAGTCGAGTACGAGGAGATCGAAAAGTCAGATCCAAGCAGGATGGAAATCAGTCGTACCGAACGGCTGCTCACGCTGGGCCGGGAACCCGTTTCGAGTCTCCCCGATCGCTCGGTCGTCCCCGACACGGTGTCGGACCCGCCGGCCGACGAGAACTGATCGTACTCGAGAGCGACACGTATCGTCGCGGAGTTCGAACGAATCCCGGTGTTACTGAATTTGAACGGGTGAAACGAGGTCTCGTTCCTGATCGTACTCGACCAGTCCCGTCCCGACGAGTCGCGGCAGGTGATCGTGATACAGCGAGATGTAGACGTCGGCGACGTGTTCGGCCGACAGCTCCTGAACCGAGTCACCGGTTTCCCGGACGGCGACCTCTTCGGCCGCGTCGGGAAGCGTGATCGACTCGCCGTAACACCGCATCACGTTCAGGAACAGCCGTCGTCGTTCGCTCGCGAGCACGTCGAACGCCTGGTCGACCGTCTCGGTCGGGACGTCGCGCTCGTGGTCCTCGAGCCACTCGAGAACTGCGAGCACGAATTCCGAACGGTCGAACTCGGAGTTAGACGTAGCAGTCATTCGTATCGATGGCCTCCTTCTCCCCGATGCGATGTAACGGACGCCGCTGAGAGTGGAATCGGCGGGACGGCCGGTCTCGCACGACTCGAGGAGGTCGCGTTCGTACCGGGTTCATGCCTGCCGGCTAAATAGGCGTGTCGGAACTGATCCACGTTATCTGCGTCCGTGACGGTCCCGACGAACTGACGGTTTTCGAATCGGATACGACGGGCTATTCGATCGTAAACGTCGGCTCGGTCACCGACTCGCTCTTGCAGGAGGGGCATCGCGACGGGAGGTTCACCAGGTCGTCGAAGTCGTCGAACCCGCAGTCGCGACAGGTCGGCGGCGCGACGAGCAACTGTTCGTCCGTGCCGTCGACGGATCGGGAGACGTGTTCGACGTGGCCGACGACCGCGTGGGGCGTCAGATCTAGCTGGTTCGCGAGTTCGCTCGGCGTCGCTGGCTCGGCGCGTAACGCGTCGGCGAGTCGCTGTCGGGTCGTTCGATCGGCCTCGCGCATGCTGGCCGGTCGGTACGGCGTTCGGTCGTTTATATCATCGGATGCAAGACGAGTTCCGTTCGCCCGCTTCCAATATCGGCGAACTGGAAATGGTACATTTCTGACAACACCGGTGAAAGGGTAAGTGACTTACATCCGTCCGTCGAATCCGAGGGCATGAAAGCCGTCGTTCTCGCGGGCGGATACGCGACCCGCATGTGGCCGATCACGAAACATCGGCCAAAGATGTTCCTCCCGATCGGCGACTCGACGGTCGTCGATCGCATCTTCGCGGAACTCGAGGCAGACGATCGGGTCGACGACGTCTACGTCAGCACCAACGAGCGGTTCGCGGCCGACTTCGAGGCTCACCTCGCGGAAAGCGAGTTCGAGAAACCACAGCTCTCGGTCGAGGAGACGACTGAGGAAGACGACAAGTTCGGCGTCGTTGGTGCGCTCGCCCAGTTGATCGACCGCGAGGGAATCGACGACGACCTGCTGGTCATCGCCGGCGACAACCTGATCAGTTTCGACGTCGCCGACTTTCTCGATTACTTCCAGCAACAGGACGCCCCGACGCTCGCCGCCTACGACGTCGGCTCCCGGGACAAAGCCAAATCCTACGGCCTGGTCGAACTCGAAGATGACCGCGTCGTCGACTTTCAGGAGAAACCCGACGATCCCAAGAGTACGCTCGTCTCGATCGCCTGCTACGCGTTCCCCGAAGACGCCCTCTCCTTGCTGCCGACCTACCTCGAGGAGGGGAACAACCCCGACGAACCAGGCTGGTTCGTCCAGTGGCTCCAGAACCGCGAGCCGACGTACGCCTACACGTTCGAGGGTGCGTGGTTCGACATCGGAACGCCGGAGAGCTACCTCGACGCCGTCGCCTGGCACCTCGCCGGCGACTCGCTGGTTGCGGAATCAGCGACCCTCGAAAACGCGACGATCGGCGACAACGTCCACGTGATGGACGACGTCACGCTCGAGGACACGCACCTCGAGCACGCGGTGGTGTTCCCGGACGCGACGGTCCAGAACGGCGACATTCGCCGGTCGATCATCGACCAGGGGACCCACCTCGAGAACCTGGATCTCGCGGGCGCGTTGATCGGTGCGCACACGACGATCCGGAACGGCCCGTCGGAGTAACCCGCCCGCTCTATCCGAACCGGAATTCGGCGGTAAACATTTAATCGGGCTGAGCCCTTAGCCATAGATATGCTCGAGGTCCTCTTGGGGAACGTGCCGCTCTTGCTCCTGTCGGTGGGGCTCGTACTGATGGCGCTGGAAGCCCTCTCGCCCGGTGCCCACCTCATCGTCATCGGCGTCGCGCTCGTCGGCGCAGGGCTGCTCGGCGTACTCTTCCCACCCCTGGCCGACGTACTCATCCTATCGATGCTGACGCTGGGGATCGGACTCGCTGCAGCGTACGTCTACAACGAGTTCGACTTCTACGGCGGCAAAGGGACGGCACAGACTTCCGATTCGGGATCGCTTGCCGGTGTGACCGGCTACGCCACCAAGGAGATCACGACTCGCGACGGCGAAGTGAAACTCGACGAAGGCGGCTTTGCACCGTACTACAGCGCGCGGACGACCAGCGGAACGATCGAAGAAGGCGAGGAAATCATCGTCCTCGACCCCGGCGGCGGAAACGTCCTCACGGTCGAATCGATGGGCGCTATCGGGGAGGACGAAATCGACCGGGCGCTGGCCCGGGCACAGGAACAGTCCCAGGAGGCCGAGACGGAGCCAGAAGGACTCGAGTCCGACGAATCCACGAATCCGAGTGACAGTCGCTCCGCGAGCGGAACCGATACCGATCCGGAAGTCGAGACCGAATCGGAAACGTAACCCGGCCCGTTCTCGTCGATCGACGACTACGTCGAACATAGTAACAGTCCGCCGGACATGTCGATCAGACAAGGGAACGTTTTTCACTTCACCGCCATAAAGACAGGATATGGTCGTAGAACTGTTCCCCATGCAAACCGGCGGTGCACTGCTGTTCGTCGGAGCCCTCGTCCTCGTCGTCGTACTCGCCGCGCTACTCAGCGCGATCGAGATCGTCGACGCGTACGAGAAACGAGCCCTGACCGTCTTCGGAGAGTACCGTAAACTCCTCGAGCCGGGTATCAACTTCGTCCCGCCGTTCGTGTCGAACACCTACCGGTTCGACATGCGAACGCAGACGCTGGACGTCCCCCGGCAGGAAGCGATCACGCGCGACAACTCGCCCGTGACCGCAGACGCGGTCGTCTACATCAAGGTGATGGACGCGAAGAAGGCGTTCCTCGAGGTCGACGACTACAAGAAGGCCGTCTCGAACCTCGCCCAGACCACCCTGCGTGCCGTGCTGGGTGACATGGAACTGGACGACACGCTGAACAAACGCCAGGAGATCAACGCGAAGATCCGCAAGGAACTCGACGAACCCACCGACGAGTGGGGGATCCGCGTCGAGAGCGTCGAGGTCCGTGAGGTCAACCCATCGAAGGACGTCCAGCGCGCGATGGAGCAACAGACCTCCGCCGAGCGGAAGCGTCGTGCCATGATTCTCGAGGCACAGGGTGAACGCCGCAGTGCCGTCGAGAAGGCAGAAGGTGACAAGCAGAGTGAGATCATCCGTGCACAGGGTGAAAAGCAGAGCCAGATCCTCGAAGCACAGGGTGACGCGATTTCGACCGTCCTGCGCGCAAAATCCGCCGAGTCGATGGGTGAACGCGCCGTCATCGACAAAGGCATGGACGCCCTCGAGAATATCGGCCAGAGCGAGTCGACGACGTTCGTCATGCCCCAGGAGCTGACGTCGATGGTCGGTCGCTACGGCAAACACCTCTCGGGCAGCGACGTCAAGGAAGACGGCGAGCAACTCGAGAGCCTCGACTTCGACGAGGAGACCCGCGAACTGATCGGCCTGGACGACATCGCCGAAATCATCGGCGAGATCGACCAGGAAGCCGAGATGGACGTCGAAGCGATGGAACAGGAGGCCCAGGCGATCAAGGAAGGCCAGGATCCGTCGAACATCTCCGACCCCGAAGAAGTCATCGAGGAGATGGATCAGGACTTCCAGGAAGCCGAGCCAGCAGCCGAAGAGACGCAAAACGACTGATCGACGGCCCGATCGTCGAACCGTCCACAACCGACCGTTTTCCGTATTTCACCCTCGAGAGCGCCCGGAGTGAGATCCACGGCAAAGACAGGTCGAAAACCACGACTTTCACGGTTCAGTGACGGAAGTCGAGCGAAACCTGTTTTACGTCGGATCCCCTTTCGGGTTGTAGACGGACATGACATCGCCTGACGGGGTCGACGACGACAAACGTGCGACCCTGCGCCGCTTCGCCGCCCTCGGTGCCGCTGCTCCAGTCGCCGGCCTCTCCGAGAAAGCGTCCGCGACGGAGGAGACGGGAGACAGCGACGCGCGGGACGCGATCGCTGGCTACCTCTCGACGACGCCCGGCGCACACTTCTCGAAGATCCGCGACGATCTCCAGCTCGGGACCGGCGAGACCCAACACCACCTGCGACGTCTCGAGGAAAGCGGTGCGATCGAACGCTACAGCGACGGCGATTACAAGCGATTCGTCCCGGCCGGCCGATTCGACGAGTTCGAGAAACGGGCGCTGGGCTATCTGCGCCGGGAGACCGCACGCGGGATGTTGATCGAACTCCTGGCCACACCAGAGGCGACCGCCGGCGACCTCGCGGACGGACTGGACGTCTCGCCGCCGACGGTCAGCAAGTATGCAGGCGAACTCGAGGACGCAGGGCTGCTCTCCCGGGAGGATGGCTACGCGGTCGAACGGCCCGAGACCGTCCTGTTACTTGTCGTCCGGTACGCCGATTCCTTCGGCGAAGGTGCGACTCGTCTCGCGGGCAACGCCGCCCAGTTGCTCGAGTACGAAGGGTAGTGGCGGTCAAAGCCTGAACTGATTGAGCGAATCCAGCAGTGTCGGTCGATTCTCCCCATCAGTCGACGCTTGGTACGGGACTAGTTACGCGACAATTTCGAGTAACTCAGTGAGTGACTCGAGTTCGTACGTCGCGTCGGCGGGACGGTCGAGGTCCCGGTTGTGTGGTCGTCGAACGAACGCAGTCTCGAGTCCTGCGGCCGTGCCCGCGACGACGTCTTTCGGCTTGTCGCCGACGTAGAGCCCCTCGCTCGCGTCCAGTTTCGAGAGCGTCTCGTCGAGATAGTAGGTGTCGGGTTTCCGGCGACGATAGCCCTCGAGCGTCGGGTCGCGGCCACGGGCGACGTCGAACTCGAATCCGAGGTGGTCGGCGACGAACTCGACGGTCTCGTGGCGGTTGTTGCTCACCAGGCCGGTCGTCGTCCGCCTCGAGAGGTCGCCGATCACATCGACGTCGTCGTACAGGCCGCGCTCACCCGATCGAATTCGGTCGTGGGTTCCCCGCGAAGCGTAGGTCTCTTTCAACTCCCAGAACCGGTCGGGATCGATCTCGAGTTCCTCACAGCGGTCGACGACCGTCTCGGGGCCGCCGTGTCGCAGCTCCGTTCGTTGCGTTTCGGTCGGATCGGCCCCGAGTTCGGCGAGTGCGGCGTCGGCCGCGTTAGCGTAGACGCTCGGATCGGTCCGTGGCCCCTCGAGGACGATCCCGTCCATATCGAAGAGTACGATCATCAGTTTCCGGGAAGGAGATCCGTGTGAACGACGGCTCGATACTGGTCGTTGGTCGCCTCGTCGACGCGCTGTAGCAGCGCGACTGCGTCAGGCATCTCTGCTGGCGTCTCGAAGGGGTCGTCCGGTTCGTCGGCGCGTTGCTTGCAGAGTTTGACGAACGCCCGGAGCGTCTCGTCGGTTCCCGGCGTCGCGTAGACGACGCCGACGTCCTCGTCGACCGTCTCGAGCCAGTTCTCGAGGACGGTTTCGGCGGCGAGACGCGTCGACCGCTTCTGCTCGACCAGATCGTCGGCGTCGATTGCGTGATCGTCCAGGACGTCGTCGAAAACCGCCTGGAGTTCGTCGGCGTTCTCCTCGAGATACGGCGCGTCCGCCTCGGCCTGGATCAGTCGGTCGAACGCCTCGAGTTCCCGGCGCCGGGCCGCGACGGGGTAGACGAAGTCGTGGGTCTCTTTTGGGAGGGTATAAGAGTGGCCCTCGACTCCCTGTTCGCCGGGGCCCGACCGCCCAAACATCAGATCGAGTATTCCCATAGCTGAAACAGACAGGCTGACTCGAATAAGTGTTCGGACGATGGGGGCATACTCGAGACGGTGACGATCGTTTTCTGGTAGTTGTTGGTCTTTTTCTGGTCTGAAAGCGAAGAATCAGGTGACTCTGTGAGGACCAATCGCATCACGCCACCGCTACTGACTGACGGAGAAGCCAAAATTTATACAGACACTAGACAAACCCTCGACAGATGCCCTCCACTGACGACGCGTGGACGTGGACGCGCCGTCGCGTACTGACCGCTTGTGGTGCTGCAGTCGCCGTCGGCGGCCTCGCGGGATACGGCCTCGGAGCCGGTGTCTTCGCCGACTCGCCCGAACCGACGTCGCTCGACGTTTCGCCGGCCGACTGGCCCGCTCCGCACCGCGATGCTGCACACACACGCGCCGTGCCCGTCGAGGCATCTCCTGGCTTCGACGTAACCGAACGATGGACGGCGTCGTTCCACGAACCCATCGCGCTCGTCGCAGCTAACGGCGTCGTCATTGTCGTTCGCAAAGATGGCTCCGTTACCTCCCTCGCTGCCTACGACCTGCTAACCGGCGAGGAACGCTGGCAGTATCGTACGATGGCTACGGCTCCGCAACGAAGCATCTCACCCGCTATCGGCGGAGACACCCTGTTTCACCCGTTCGACGACGTCGACGACGGCGACGGAGTCGTGACCCGGGCGCTGGCTACCGCGGACGCGAGTCACCGATGGGCGGCCGAACCGAACCACGCTCACAGTCTGGTTTCACACAACGCCGGCGTACTGATCGTCCCCGACGGCGACGAACTGGTCGCTCTCGACGCCCACACCGGCGAGGAACGCTGGCGATCGAGACTGTCCGACCACCCGCGGTCGATAGCCTCCGACGGCGATACCATCGTGACACACGCCGGAACCGACGGTCGACTTCTCGGACTGGACGCCGCGACCGGCGACCAGCGGTGGGAAGCCGACGTCTCCGACCACTTCATTGAACACGAGGATTTCAGTGATAGCATTCTGGGCCAGTTCGTCGTCGGCGACGATCGCGTTTTCGTACACACGTGGAGTGGGCTGCTTCTCGCTCTCGATCTCGATTCCGGGAGCGTCGACTGGACGGCAGAATCGACCGAACCGTTTACTCCGGAGCTGATAGCGTCGGACGGGGAAACGTACGCACCAGCGCGACTTCGTCCGGTCGCGTTCACCGGCGACGAATTGCTGGCGGTCGACGACTACTCTCCGGACGATACCGCGTCGATTTGCACCATCGATCCGGCGTCGGGAGACGAGTTGTGGGCGTACGATACCAGCGTCGACGGATCGCTCGAACTGGCCGTCGGTAGCGAACCAGCCGCCGATACTGATCCAGCCGTCGGTGGCGATGTGGTGTACGTGCCCACGCCCGACGAATTGCGGTTGCTGGATCTCGAGACAGGTGAGGAGGAAAGTGTCGTTGACCTCGAATCGGAGATAGAGGCCGTTGCGCTTGCAGGTGGGTATTGTCTCGTGGCTACGTCCGCCGGTATCGTCGCGCTGGAACGGTCCACGTAAGCGAATTACGCGAGCAGGGAGAGTCTGGACCGTCCCGCGTTTCTGCCGGACGAGTTGGTGGCTACCATTCGTCGCCGAGTGCCGCTTTCGCCCCGCCGTAGCCGCTCGCGGTCGTCCACGTGCGGCCGCTGTCGACGTGTTCGGCCTCGTAGGAACCGCCACAGGCACCACACCGGTACCGGTCGGGAGATTTCACCGGTTTCGAGGCGCGATGACGCCTCGCTCGCCAGTCGCAGTTCGACTCGAGACACCGGAGGAGATAGCGTGGGTCGGCAAACGCCTGGCAGTGTCGCGGCGCGTCGAGTTCGGCCGCCCGCTCGTGGAACCGCTTCCCGTGGCCGGACTCGCCGAACTGCTGGAACTCCCAGGCGTGGACGAGTTCGTGACGGACGACCGCGGCAAACGCCGGCCAGTCGTAGCGTTCGTAGGCTCGTCGAGCGAGAACGATCGTCGCCACCTCGCGATCCGCGTTCCACCGGCACGCGCCGGCGCGACGTCGCGCTCGCGAGGAGACGTCCCACTCGAGGCTCTCGAGGTCGACCGGAAGGTGGTAGTCGCCGTCGCCGTTCGCGACTTCTCGAGCGTGGATTCGGGCACGGGCGACGATTTCGTCGACAAGCGTCGGCGCGTCGCTGCTCACGGCTCGAGGATCGAAGACGGAGCCCGAAGCTTTTGCGGTCTTGCTGGCCCGGTTCCGGAGTCCCTTTGCCGACGTACCGTCACGAGTCGCGTATGAGCGACCTTTCCGTCCCGGAGCCGCGACCGCTCGAGCGCGGCGAAACCGTCCGGCCGTCCGTGCTGGTGATGCCGGCCGTGGCCGAACCGCCGCTCGCAGAGCGAAGGCCGTGGCTCGAGTCTCACGAGGTCGTCGACGCGATCACCGTCCCGGGCTGTTACACCCCGATCTACCTGACGAGCGACGAGATCGCGATCACGACGACCGGAATCGGCAAGAGCGACGCGGCGACGACGGTGGCGGCGTTGCTTTCGAATTCGGCCGTCGACCTCTCCGCGGCGTACGTCCTCTCGACTGGGATCGCCGGCGCGCCGCCAGCAGAAACCGCACTCGGTTCGGTCGTAGTCGCCGACGCCGTCGTCGACTGGGATCGGAAACATCGGTGGGACCGCTCGGACTCGAGCGAGGCGTCGTCCGCGACCGACGAACCCCCTATCGACCGACTGGCCTATCGTCCACGGGAGTACGTCCACCGCCTCGAGTCGGATCTCGTCGATTCGGCACTCGCCGTGGCGGAGTCGGCCCCGCTTTACGAGGACGACGACGTGCTCGCCTACCAGAACCAGTATCCGGACGCCCCCGATTCGGGACCGGCCGTCAGGACGGGGACGACGGTCTGTGGCGACGAGTTCTGGCACGGGCCACGTTACGCACGCGAGGTGGAGTGGCTCTGCGAGCAGTACGGCGTCGCCCCCTACGTCACGACCCAGATGGAAGACGCGGCCACGGCGACGGCACTCGAGCGATTCGGTGCCCTCGAGCGATACCTGTCGATTCGTGCCGTCGCGAACTACGACCGGCCGGCGCCTGGCGAGTCGGTGGAGGAAAGTTTCGACGGGACCGACGCGAGCCTCGAGTTAGCGATCGAGAACGCAGCGACCGTGGGATCGGCGGTAGTTGGGGCGCTGCGTGCGGAAGATCCGCTCGGACTGTTCGGGTAGAAGGAAGCAGTTCGTCTATGGCCAGTCGTCTCTGACCTGTTCGGCGTCGTCCTCGTCTTGCTCCGTGTGTGTCGCGACGACCCAGTCGGCGGCCTCGGCCGCGTCCTCGAGGGGGAGATACTCCCAGTCGACCTCCTCGGCGAGTTGTTCGTCCTCCTCGTCGACCCCAATGTAGACGTACCGTTCGGTCTCGAACTGGTCTTTGACGCCCTCGAGACTCTCGCGTTTGCCACGGGGACCGGAGAAAAAGTCCTGTCGGACGCGGTTTTTGCGCGTGAAGTTCGTCACGACGTAGGTCGGTTTCTCGGAAACGACGCCGATGTACTCGGTCCATCCTCTGGCGTCCTCGAAGACGCTCTCGGGCGAGGCGAGTTCCTGCAGTGCCTCGAGTTCGAACGCCAGGGTCATGTCCGTGTCGCCGTTCATACGGGATCGAACGCTCGCACCGGGGAAAACGGCTTCGATACGCCCCTTCGTGGGACGGCTCGACGTGGAGAAAGCGCCGTTTCTGCAGTTCAACTGCTGTCGACCAGGAAGTAGTCGGTGAAGACGGCGACGGTTCCTTCCTCGAGGCTCGTTTCGCTGGCGGGAACCGCGTTCTCTGCCTCGACTACCTCGATGAACTCCTCGAAAGCGTCGGTCTCGAGTTGGTCGACGTGACGAACGGTCGCGGTCGGATCGATCGACCTGGCGTCGTACCGTCAGATGCTGGCCGCAGAGGTCACTGTTCGACAGTTTCGCTACAGTGTGTATTGGCACTAACTGACGTCACCTGTC
This sequence comes from Natronobacterium texcoconense, assembly GCF_900104065.1. Lineage (NCBI taxonomy): Archaea > Methanobacteriati > Methanobacteriota > Halobacteria > Halobacteriales > Natrialbaceae > Natronobacterium > Natronobacterium texcoconense. The sequence goes on from NZ_FNLC01000001.1 coordinate 463,030, forward strand.
TCGAGGGTTTCGCGGTGGAGTGCGATTTTCGGCCGACGCGGACGAGGCGTCAGGTTGATAGCGCGAGAGTCCGTCGGATTAGCTGAACATGCCGTCCGCTCTCGCCGCACCTGTCGTCGACTCGAGCGAAATCGTCGCCCTCGAGTCGACCGGCGTGGCCGCGTTCGCTCCCGCGATGGTCGGCAGCGTCGGGCTGGCGGACGCACTCGCCTGGATCTCGATCGGTTCGTTCTTCGCCGCCTTGCTCTTCCAGTGGCGCGGTGAGTCCGACGTAGCCCGTCGGCTCGGAGCCGCTGCCTGGGTGCTTTTCGGCGTCTTCTGGCTTACGATGGTGCCGTACTACTACGGCGAAGTACAGAGCCCGCTGCAGACGGTGCTGGCACTGGCTGCGCTCCCGCTGTGTGCCTACACGGGGTATCTCCTCTTTGCGGGCCGGCAGTCGTTGCTCTTGCTCACCAAGGCAGTCGCGTTCATGGGTCTGATCTACTTGCCGGCCGAGACGATCCCGTTCGTTCGTGCGTGGTTGATCGAGACGACCGCGGCCCAGACTCACTACGGAATGGAACTGCTCGGTCACAGTCCAGGCCTCAGTGAGGGTGCCAACGGCTACGAGAGTCGCTTCGACTTCGACCCCGACGAGACGGTCACCGGGCGGACGACCTACATCATCATGGCCTGTACGGGCCTGGGGAGTATGGCCATCTTCGGCGGCCTGATCGCGTCCGTCTCGGCCCCGATCAAACGCAAACTGACGGCCTTCGCGCTCGCGATCGGCGTCATCTGGTTCCTCAACCTCTCGCGCAACGTCTTCATCGGATTGGCCTCGCCGTGGGGCTGGTTCCAGCAGGACTGGCTCGTCTCGTTCATGACGACCTACATGGGAGCCGAGGCAAACCGCGTCTCCTATCTCGTCGCACACAACTACATCTCCCAGTCGCTGTCCGTCGTCGCGCTGATCGGGATCACCTACCTCATCGTCAAGATCCTCCCCGAGATACTCGCGCCACTCGAGGAGGTGCTCTACATCCTCTCGGGTACCGACTACGACCTCTTCGAGGCGCTCGGCAAAGAGGAGTATCGACCCGAGCAACCCAGTTCGGGCGTCTCCGCCGATTGACCCGACCGTGACGACCACAGACGTCTACGTTCCGTTCTCCGCCCTCGAGCGGGCCGCCTTCTTCCCCGACGCCGACGCGCTCGTGATCGCCGACCTCCATCTCGGCCGAGCCGTCGCCTCGAGCGTCGACGCACCGATCGACGACGGCGAGGACGTACGCCAGCGACTCGCTGACCTGCTCGAGCGCACCGATGCCGCGACTGTCGTCGTCGCCGGCGACCTGTTACACTCGTTCGATCGCGTGCCACGCGGCGTCGAACGAGACCTCGAGGCACTCGAGGCGACAGTCGACGACCGAGACGCCGACCTCGTCGTGACGCCGGGGAACCACGACACGATGCTCGAGGACGTTTTCGACGGCGAGACGGCCGACGAGTACCGTCTGTCCGACGGCGAGACGGTCGTCTGTCACGGTCACGAACCGCCAGAAATCGACGCCGAGAGGTACGTCGTCGGCCACGACCATCCGGCCCTGTCGGTCGACGGCCGGAAACTCCCCTGTGTTCTCTACGGCCCCGGCGTCTACGATGGCGCGGACGTGCTCGTGCTCCCGGCGTTTACCCGACTCGCTGGCGGCGCGACGGTCAACGGGATGTCCGCTCGAGACTTCCAGACGCCGCTCGCGGGAGACGCCGACGCCTTCTATCCGGCAGTCCGGGACGAAGAGAGCGAGGAGACGCTGTGGTTTCCGCCGCTCGGAGAGTGTCGGCGGTTGCTGTGAATCGTCAGTAGAGACAGCGCCCTGCAATCTCGCGTGTACACGGCTCGAGTGCTACGACTTCGCCCAGTGCAGAGACGAAGAGCCGGTCGTCGGCCACCGCGAACGGTGCTCGTTCGGTCACGTTCGACTGGATCGACGCAAACTCGAGTTCCTCGCCCGTGTCGGGATCGAGAACGGCCACGCCGTTTTGCCTGTCCCGTCCGCCGCCGGTACCGACGTACAGCAGGTCGTCGGTGACTACGGGTCGTGTCCCGGTTGGATAGCCGGATTCGGACTGTCGCCACCGCTGCTCGCCGGTTTCGGCGTCGCGAGCGACGAAGGCCTCGAGTCCCTCGCGGGCGTAGACGGTCCCGTCGGCGACGGCGAGTTGTCGCCCGGATCGGTCCCCGTCGCCCGTCCGCCGCCAGCGTTCGTCGCCAGTCGCCGCGTCCAGCGCAGCGACGAACGAGAGTCGGTCGTCGTCGGTCTCTCCGGGGACGAACACACGGCCATCGGCGACGGTCGGCGGGCCCGTCGCCGGAACGTCGGTCTCCCACTCGAGTTCGCCCGTGGCAGCCTCGAGTGCGACGACGCGTTCGCCCAGCAACGAGACGTAGACGGTGTCGTCCGTGACTGCAGGTGAGTACGTCCAGCCGTACTCCAGCGAATCTGGGACGTCGTACCGCCAGCGGACGTCGCCAGTCTCGTCGTCGACAGCGTACACTCCCTCCGACGTCTCCGTGCCTCGAGTGATCGATGCCGTCGAGACGAAGACGGTGTCACCGGCGACGACTGGCTGTCCCGAGACGAGATTACTGCCGTTCGGAACGCCGTCTATCGGACAGTGCCAGCGGCGGTCGCCCTCGAGCGTGAAACTGTGGAGGCCGTCGAATGCGAGGACGGACAGCGAGCCGTCGGCGGCGACCAGCGAGTCGCGGTAGAGAAATTCGGATGTCGACTCGTCGTACTCCGTCACGGTGAACCTCTCGAGCGTCTCACCGGTAGCAGCGTCGAGGACGCGGACGACGACGTGCTGTGAGCCGTCGTCTTCGACTGCTGGATGGCAGACGTACAGCCGTTCGTCGACCAGTACGGGTGTGGAATGCACGTACGCGTTTCCTCGAGGAACGTCGGCTCGCCACGACGTCGTGAGCGAGGAGCCAGGCCCGTCGCTCTCGGGTACGAAGCCAGTGTTGGTATCGTCGTATCCCGCACGTGGCCAACGTCCCGTAACTGGATCTTCGTCACCGAGACAGCCGGCTATCGTTCCGAGACCGCCGGCAGCCAGCGTAGCGAGGACGGCTCGTCTGGAGGGCATTACGTCTTGCAAACTGATTGGCAAGAAAAAAGGACAGCGATTACCGATCAGGACGCGACGAGGACGACCGCGATCACGGCGAGCAACAGTCCGACGACGTTCGTCGGCGTGAGCGCGGCGTCGAAGTAGAGAACGCCGACGATCGCGGGGATAACGAAATAAAGCGCCGCGATCGCCGACACGATCGCCATGTTGCCGTGCGTAAGTCCGGCGTAGAAACTGATCGTTCCGACCGCGAGAAAGGCACCCGACAGCAACGCGAACACGACGTCGACTCGACTGCCGACGATGGGCCGTCGCGTCGCGAGTACGTAGCTGCCGACGATCCCGAGACTCGCCACGTACGAGAGCAACACCGCGTTGACCGGCGTGAGCGACCGCGTCGCGACGCCTGCCGCTACTGCCCAGCCGCCAAACAGGAGCAACGCACCGACTGCGAGTACGATCGAGATGCTGGTCACAGGACACGGCTGTGCGTTCGTGCAGAAAAGACTCTCGCTCTCGAGAACCCTTCACGTCCCAACACTTCTGGCGATTATCGGGAGAGATCCTCGAGTACGGCCTTCGCCGCCTCCTGCCCGCTTTCCATCGCACCCTGGATCGACGACCAGTGGGTGTAGTCGCCGGCCAGGTAGACCGGACCGTCCGGATCGCGGGTACCGGGCAGGTCGTCGTGGATACCCGGTGGCTGGTCGAACTGGGCGAACGGGACGCGTTCGGTGTGGACGTGCTCGAATCCGTCGAGAGAGCGTTGGGGATACCACGACTCGAGAGCCGATCGACTCCGGTCGGCCAGTTCCTCGTCGTCGGCGTCGGGCTCGCCGAGGTAGGTTCCGCTGAGCAGGATTCGATCGTCGGGTGCGTACTCGGGGGCAACCTCGCTGTGGGGGACGATCTGGTTCGGCCCGTCGTCGCCGGCGTTCAGCAGGAGTCGCTTGCCGGTCTCGAGTTCGACCCGTTCGGGGAGGGTGTAGTACTGGGTGACACAGCCACGGCCGTCGGTCGGGATCGCGTCCACGCCGGTGAGGTCGCGGGCGGTCGGCGGGTCAGTCGCGACGACGACCGCGTCGGCCTCGTGTTCGCCGTTGCTGGCCCGTACCGTCACACTCGAGTCGTCGACGGTCGAGACCGACTCGACCTCGTCGCCCGTTTGGATTGTCGCTCCCTCGTCCCGTACGCGGTCGGCCAGTTGTGCCGGAATCGCACCCATTCCCTCGGCCGGAACCGCGATCGATCCCGTCGCGAGCGTCCGGAACGTGTACTCGAAGACTCGCTTCGAGGTCGACAGCGACCGATCGAGCGTGATCCCGCCGTAGAAGGGTTCGACGAAGTTCTCGAGGAACCGATCCGAGAACCCTCGATCGCGAAGGTAGGAGTCGATCGACTCGTCGGAGCCGCGGAATATCTCCTCGAGATCGGTTCGTCGAAGCGTCCACTGGAGGCGTGCGACGCGAAGTTTGTCCGAGAGGGAGACGTCGGGGTTGAAAAGCGTCGCTCCCAGCGCACTCGGCTCCCGGAGCGGATCCGAAAGCGTCGAGCGGTGGTTCGGCCGGGCGATCGTCGCTCCCGGCGAGAACCGACGGAGATCGAGGTCGTCGAGGTCCAGTTCCCGCTTCACTGCTGGATAGTCGGTAAAAAGCACCTGGAACCCGCGATCGAACCGGAAGCCGTTCCGTTCGACCGTCCGGACGCGGCCACCGACCGTCTCCGCCCGTTCGAGAAGCGTGACCTCGAGGCCGGCACCTGCGAGATGCCGTGTTGCGACGAGTCCAGCGAGTCCGCCACCGACGACGATCGCGCGCGAAGTCGACTGCATGGCCGAGAGTTGGTGTCGACGATATAAAATCGTGGACCAAACCACGCAACGTTACAACTCGAGATCGAACGCCCAGTTCACGACGAGCGCCAGGAACGCGAGCACGAGCAAGCCGCCGAGGAGGGCGAAGGAGACGCCCCAGCCGAAGACGTCCGCGACGAGGCCGACCACAACCGATCCGGACGACGCCGTGACGAGGTAGACGGTTCTGACGAGGCCGAAGCCGGCCCCGCGTTCGGCGTCGCCGAGAACGGTCAGGAACCGCGGCAACAGCGCGGCCTCGAAGCTCATCGCGATCCCGAGCAGGGCCAGGCCGACCGCCACGGCGACGAGTCCCTGACCGGTGATCAGCAGGCCGATCCCGACTGCGCCGGCGAGCAGACAGCCGGCAGTCGCCCGATCCTGGCCGAACCGGTCCGAGACGACGCCGACGCCGACCTGAGCGATCCCCTGAGCGACGAAGTAGGCGGAAAAGCCGGTCGCCGCGAGCGTCGGCGAGTACTCGTGATGTGCCATCAAGAAGACCGGCAGGAACGACGCTACACCCTGCCAGACGAACTCACCGACGATCGCGATGAACAGGCTAAATGCGATCACGGGACGGGAGAGCAACTCGAGGACCGACTCGAGTTCGATTCGGTCGCGCATCGATTCGTCGGGTCGCTGGGGTTCCGTCGGCCGGACGAAGAGATAGATGAGGACGAACGAGGGGACGCCGACGGCGACGGTGAGCGCGATCGCCGGCCGCCAGCCGTAGGTGACACCCACCCACGCGACGACGATGGGGGCGACCAGGCCAGCGACCGTCGCGCCCGAATTGTGTATTCCGATCGCGGTGCCGACGTTGTCGTGGATCCGTGAGAGAAGCGTCGTCGCGACGCTGTAGTGCAGGCCCGCGACGGCTCCGAGAACGAGCGTCGCGACGACGAAGGCCGGGAACGCCGGTGCGAGCGCGATAAAGAGGCTCGCGGCCGCGGTTCCGCCGACCGCGACCAGGATGGTCTTTCGCTCGCCGAACCGGTCACCGATCACGCCGCTCGGGTACTGCGTCAGTCCGTAGGCGAGCCACATCCCCGTCAGCGCGGCCCCGATGACGGCGTTCGAGACGTCGAACTCTCCGGTGATCTCGGGGACGACCGGACTGATCGCGAGTCGTCCGAACATCACCACGAAGAACGCGAGCGTACACAGCAGGAGGACGGTATTTCGGTAGCGCCAGCGCATCATCGATGACTTTCCCTCGTGCCGCCTCGAGCCGACTGGACTCGAGGACGGCGTGTTCGATCGTCAGTCACGCGAGATAGTCAAGAAAGTAGTGATATTTACGTCGTCAGCGTCGTTCGCCGTACCGGTACAGCAGGATTGCGAACGACGCTCCCAGGAGCGGGAACGCCGCGAGGATCGTGAACGTCCCCCTGATCGAGGTCACCTCGAGCAGGTAGCCGGCGATGGCCGCGCCGGTCGCGCCGATGCCGAAGACGACGAGGTAGGTGTAGCCGTAGGAGAGGCCCCGGTCGCCGGGGGGACTGTACTCGGCGATCGTCGCCTGGTACATCGGCTGCAGGGAGAAAAGCAGGAAGCCGAGTACCGCGCTGACGAGCAGAAGCGTCGTCGTCCCGGCCTGGGCTGCGGGAACGAATAGAACGGCGACGACGGCGAGTGATCCGAAGATGACCGCGAGACCGGTCTCGGTCGGGATCCGGTCAGTCAGTTTCCCACCGACGTACTGGCCGCCCATACCGACCATCAGCAGGCCGGCATAGAGGTACGACGCAGGATCGAACTCTTCTGCCATCGGACTGTCCGGATCGAATAGCTGCAGTTGTGCGGCCACGTCCGGCAGGAAGTCGCTCAGGACGTCGGGCAGGAAGGTCAACGTTCCGCGGTAGAACAGGCCGTTCATCATCACAACGACCATCGCGAGCGTGAACCCGAGCGTAAACAGCGCACGGCTGTCGGTGATGAACGCGGACAGCGAGCTCGGACTGTCGTTTTCTTCGTCCTCGAGTCCGCCGTCGGTTTCGACGGCGGCAGTCTCGTCGAAACTTGCGGTGACGGCGTAGGCGATCGCGATCACGGCCGGGAGGACGAGCAGGGCAGTGACGAGTCGCCAGTCGAAGAACAACAGCAACACCGCCGTCAGCAGCGGGCCGAACGCGATCCCGAAGTTGCCGGCCATCCCGTGGTAGGCGAAGCCGGTTCCTCGCTGTTCGACGCCGGTCGAGATCAGCGAGAGTCCGGCGGGGTGGTAGATACTCGCCGCGATCCCCCAGATACAGAGCGCGAGCGTGATCGTCACGATTCCCTGGGCTGCGCTCAACAGGAGGAACGAGCCACCCATTCCGGCGAGACAGGCGAGGACGAGTTCCCGCGAACCGAACCGATCGACGAGAACGCCGGCCGGGAGCGCGCCGATACCGAACAGCCCGTAGCCGACCGCGACGGCAGTCCCGAGGACCGCCGTCGTCAGGCCGAACTCGCCGATCCAGATGACCATCAGGATCGGAATCGAGAGCTCGTAGGTGTGAACGACCGCGTGCGAGATCATCACGAATCCCGTGATGGACCTGTCGTTTTCGGTCATCCCACCCGTCTGCTCCGTACTCATATGTGATCGACAGACAGGGTGCCTCTCAGATAACGATTGCTAAGTTCAGGCCCGTGGACCGCTTCTACCGGCAAAGATTGAGAGTACCGGACTTCCTCACGGTTCGTTCATCCAGACGCTCGCCTGTGGTTCGTAAGGGTCGGTCGGAATCTCCACGAACGTCGGCCCGTCGGTTTCGACCGCCTCGCCGACGGTCTCGATGATTTCGGCCGGCGTCTCGGCCCGTTTCGTCTCGACCCCCATCCCGCCTGCAACCGACTGGAAGTCGATCGGCGTCGCTCCCCAGCCGTACTCGCCGGCATCCATCCGATAGCTGCGCTCGGCTTCCTCGCTGATGATCGCGTAATCGTTGTTGTCGAGGACGACGACAGTGATATCGAGTTCTTCCTCGGCGATCGTGTGGAGTTCGTGGACGCACATCATGAGTCCGCCGTCGCCGGTGATCGCGACGACGTCCTGGTCCGGGTTGGCGACGGCCGCACCGATCGCCGACGGGACGCCGGTCCCCATCGTCGCCCACGACCCGGGGTTGACGTAATCGCGTGGCGCGTAGGCATCGAACGCAACCAGTGTCCACAGCCGGAACCCACCTGCGTCGACGGCGACGACGCCGTCTCGTGGGATCGCCTCCCGGAGCGCCTCGATCGCGCTGACGGATGTCAACGGTGGTTCTTCGACCGCAGCCAGTTCCGACAGGCGATCCGCGATGGCATCCTGCGTTCGTCGCGCGCGTTCGACACCAGTCTCGTTTCGAATCTCACAGTCCACGAGTTCGCTCTCGAGTGCCGACAGCGTCTCTCCCGCGTCGGCAACGATCGACACTGTCGGCTCGTACCCCGTCCCGACGTCGGACGCCTCGAGCGTAACGTGAACGAGATCCGCTGGCACGTCGATCGACCAGTTTTTCGTCGTCACCGCGTCGAAGTCGGTCCCGACGCCTAGTGCGGCGTCGGCCTCGGCGATACACTCCTTGATGGCCGTCCCGCTTCCCCCACAGAGAGTGCCCGCGGACAGTTCGTGATCGTCGGGGAAGACACCTTTGCCCTTGTAGGTCGTGATCACCGGTGTCTCGAGACGTTCCGCTACGGCCCGTAGTTCGTCGCTCGCGTCGGACGCGCGGACGCCCCCGCCCGCGATGACGATCGGTGCAGTGGCGTCCGCGAGGAGCGCGGCGGCCTCCGAAACCTTCGCTTCGGGAGCGTCGCCAACCGACGTCGTCTCGCTCTCGCCGGGTTCGGCCAGCGGCACGTCCATCGGGAGGAAGTTCTTCGGGATCCCGATCCGGACCGGACCCTTCGGTGCCGTTCGAGCGATCCGAATCGCCCGCTCGAGTTCGGCGATCGTACTGTGTGGCGTTTCGACCGTGATATTCTCCTTGACGACGTTGTCGTAGGTATCCGTCGGCGTCTCGTGGATGCCGTCACCGCCTCGTATTTCGGGTTCGGTCTCGACTGCGATGTGAACAATCGGCGTACAGTCGTTTTTCGCGTTCTTCAGGCCGTTCATCGCGTTCATGTCGCCCGGACCCGGGATGACGACGGTCGCGGCCATCTCACCGCTGGTCTCGGCGTACCCCCACGCCTGGTGGGAGACGGCCGTCTCGTGGCGTGCCATCACGAACTCGACGTCGTCGCGCTCGCTGATCGCCTCGTTCAGCGGCAACGTCTGCTTGCCGGGGATGCCAAACAGCGTCTCGATTCCCCCGTCTACCAGCCGATCGATGACCGCCTCGCTGACTCGCATACGGGAACATCGAGAGACGGGAGCCTAAAAGATACGGACCATACTGACGCCGAAACTACCGTGCGGATACCGGCACACGGTTCGGTACGGGTTCCGGTTCGGCAATCCTTAATAGGACTACCCGCTATCTTGCTGTATGGAAGACATTTTCGTGGCACGAGTTATGTCGTCGTCACTTCACACGGTACGGCGAGACACGCTCGTCGAAGACGCCGCACAGGTGCTGCTCGAGAACGGAATCAGTTCGGTTCTCGTCGTCGACGAAGACGGCGGACTCGAGGGAATCCTGACGTCGACCGATTTCGTCGATATCGTCGCCCAGAGCCGCCCCAAAGCCGAGACGACCGTCGAACGGTACATGAGCACGGACATCGTCACGGCGTCGGCCCAGGACAGTATCCGCGACGTCGCGGACCTGATGATCGAACACGGGTTCAAACACGTCCCTATCGTCGACGAGGACGAAGGTGCGATCGGTATCGTCACGACGACCGACCTGGCGTCGTACCTCTCGCGGCTCCAGTCGCCAAGCCCCGAGGAGTAACGGTCGGCAATCGAGTCAGTAGCGAGAGAAAACGCCGGGGGACCCGCGCCGAACCAGGCTCCGATCGCGTTCGATCAGTCGCCGTCGCCAGCAGTATCGGAGCCGCCAACTTTCTCGTGTTTGTGTAGCAGGGACATCTTTTCCTCGAGGTCGAACCCATTCCGGTCAGCCACCCGAACGCGGTAGGCGTATCCAAGTGACGCGACCAGTACGATAGACAGCATGACGACGAGCGCCGATGGAGCGCTGGCAGCGACGAGTACCATGAAGACGAACGAGATGACGACGTTCCCGACGGCGACGAACTTGAGGACGGGAAGTGGCAGCCTGTAGAACGAGTGTTCGTAGCGTTGCGGGAACACTCGTGGCAGGTTCCACAGCGCGACGCCGCTGATCATAAACGAGAGGAAGATCCCGGTGACGATGAGTACGACGAGCCAGTCGAGGAACTCGACTGCGGTTAGTCCGTCGAAGATCCCAACGAACGGTGCTGCGACGATGGGCGGAATCCCCATGAGGATAACCGATCGATGCGGCGTCCCGAACCGGTCGTGAATCGCCGCGAAGTAGCCTGGCAAGAGTTCGTCGCGTGAGGCGCGCATAATCGTCCGCGAGTACGACGTATAGAGCGTGTTTACCGTCGTCACCGCGGCGACCAGCGCCGCCAGCGCGATGAACACCAGTGCCAGATCGGGTAACGTCCCGAACTCGGCACCGACGGCCGCGAGTCCGCCCTCGACCGGACCGCCCGTTTCGGGATCGACTGCGCCACGCCAGGACGCACCGCCAACGAGCGCGACGACGATCGCAACGGACATCACGGAGACGAACGCCATCCCCACGGCCAGGACTCGCGGAATATTCTTGACGGGATTCTCGAGTTCTTCACCGATCTCGATGATCATCGCGAATCCCTGGAACGGGATATAGAGCAACACGATAGCCAGGAAGAAGGGTGTGAGCCCTTCCTCGAACGGCTCACCTTCGCCGGCCGGGAAAAGCGGATCGAAGTTACCGGCGTCGAACGAGGCGGCTCCACCGAGGATGAACGTTACCATGCCGGCGATCAGAACGCCGACGAGCGCGATCTGTACCTTCGTCGTGATCCGGATCCCGACGTAGTTGATCACGAGGAATGCTCCGAGTACGGCCCACACCGTCAGCACGGTGTTGACCCCGACGTCGATCGGGAGCACCTCGATGAAGACGGGCAAGTACTGGGCAAATCCCAGCGCTGCGAACAGGAGATACGCCCACACAGCCACGACTGGAAGTAACACGTTCAGGAATCCCCAGAAAGGTCCGACCAGTCGCGAACCGTAAACGTATGCACCTCCAGCGACGGGAATCGCACCGCCGAGTTGTAACAGTTGCAACACCCCAAACACCATCGGAACGATCGATATCAGGATCGCGATCGTGATGCTTGGACCGGCCTCCGCAGCCATCTGCGTTGGCACCAGGAAGATACTCATCCCGAGTGCAGTTCCAACCAGCAACACGATCGCCCCGAGCGGTCCCACCGCTTCCGTAATCAGTTTAAATTCGTCTTCCGTCACAGCGTATCACATCTCGTTATGGGAACCATAGTTAATTAATATGGTGTTTTACTTACCATCGTTATATGAATTGACTTCCATATATAACAGAACGCCCAGAATATGTCTGTTCAGGTTTCTGATGTAGATTCGGGCCGACTCGGGACTGGAACTGACTCGTTGTCGTTCGAATTGACGCCGGACGTTCGAGAGTTAACTGTCGGAATAGGGTTTACATTTGTGGCAACACGATCGCCGTTAGTGTGAATGATGCTAAACGTCGGCCAGAACAATAAATAGTCTAAACTGAGAAGCGTAGACTGGTCTCACGAGACTGCGTGCCTCTGACACACCACTGCTGTGAGACCTCTTTTCGAGATGCGGAGTGACAAAACCAGCGTACCAAGTGATATAGTGCCTCTAATCCGTTTTCGTCGGATTTCTACCAGCGTCTTCAGGTAGGCACAGAGTCCGCCCACGTGTGCATACTACTTTCCGGCCGGGCAGTCGCTGGCTCGCGTGTAGTGGAGCCAGTACCGAAGTTGCGTCCGTCCGTCTGACGGTTGACAGACGCACGTCAGTAAAGGGTCCCCCTACTTTATAGGTAAGAATCTGGCAGCGATGAGCATGCCATCGGAGAACCCGATCAGTTTCGAGATTGCGGAAGAAGTCGCCGCGTACGAGGGAACTCGTGTCGAAGACCTCCACCCGCCACTCCACGACGCTATCGACACCGATGCACTCGACGCGATGTTTCGGTCGTCCGGTGCCGATCGAATACTTCCGTCGGTCGAGTTTACGTACAAAGGATACACGATTCACGTCGATAACTCGTCCGAGATTACTATCAGGGACCGTGCTCCGACAGCCGAACCGACGAAGGAGACGGCGTAACGAGTGCGAAGATGTACTCGTCCCGGAAACAGCTGCGGAACAGATTCGCTCGTAATTGTCTCGCCCCGGTCGGTCACTGACGGTCGATTGCTCGTCGACACCTGATTCGAATACCCGTCGTCCAGTGGTGATAGTTGCTGTAGACTGGCTTTCGGTGACACACTCCTTTGTATCCGCCTCCTCTGGGTACTAGCAATCCGAGTCTGTTATGCCGTGACGGACCTCGTAGCGATCCGATCGAAGTCGGGATGTGGTGCAAAAACCGCTAGCTTACTGGGTTACGAGAGGAGGGGAGTGTTTTCTCGAGTTTCACCCACCTAACAGCCGGTTAATCTCCACATTCGGTCCGACGACGAATTCGTTATTATTTGCTGAAACGTCTCTTTGACCGATTTTCCATCTTCCATTCCAAGCCGATAATGACACATTTACTGACTCTTCATCGAAAATTTTATTCAGGAATCCCTGAATGATCCGGCTACCCCTACCCGGAACCAGAGTCGCCCTGATCGACGATGCGTTGGATGTGCCGACAACGGTTGCCGCTCGGTGAATCGGCTGCTAATCAACCCGATCGAAACTAACCCAACAAAATAATACATGACACGCGAACCTCCATATCGCGAGAAAGCACGTGCAGTGTTTCTAGCCGCGATTATGGTCGTGTCTGTCGTTGCAATGTCCGCCGCGTTCGCGGGCACGGCAGTGGCAGCAGATAATACGACGGTAGAGATCACTGAAGAAATAGACGAAGACGGGAATATCGAAGCGAACCTTACCAACGGCGAATTAGATGATGGGGAAAACGTAACCGTCTACGTCACTGCTGAAGACGAAGACGACGCCGAACTTGCCGATGAAGACGTAGCCCTCGAGGGTGATGAAGACGAGGATGAGGCCACGGCGTCCGTGAAACTCACCGTCGATACTGATGGACTCGATGACGGCGATGACGTCACTGTCGTCGTCTACGAAGACGACGAGCACTCTGAGCAGGCTGACTACGCAGTAACCACCTTCAACACCGGTGATGGTGAATTCGAGCAGGACTACGACGATGCTGGTCCTGTATGGGACGGTGATGCAGATAGTCCCGCTTACATCGGTCAGGAAATCACGATCACGGATGACGAGTTCGAAGGAGAGCATGACGTAAGCTCCGTCATCCTATACGAAGGTCCGGCCAGCCTTAGCGATCCAACTCACGAAACGTCGATCGAAATCCACGACGCAGACGAACACGACGACCTCACCACGGCATGGGGTACGTTCGAGACTGCTGATCTCGAGCCCGGCGAAGCGTATCACTTCTACATCGACGAAGATGACGAAGGGTGGGAGCACCCCAGTGACTTCCACGGCGCTGAATTCTGGACTGACGAAGAAGACCTCGACGTCGACTTCCAGCGAAACACCGTCACCGAGGACGGTGAGGCCGAGATCAAATTCGACTCGGAGCGCGAAGAACAGTACATCAACGTCACCAGCGAAGACTTCGACGGCGAGGATCTCTATGAGATGTTCGTCGACCACGACGAAGATTCCTACCCCGGTGACGCCGACCACTACACGGACGACGTCCTGACGCTCAAGAACCTCAACGTCAACGACAACACGTCGGAGTTCTACGTCAACTTCGACGGTGTCGACGCCGGTGAGTACGAGTTCGAGTTCGAAACCACCGACTCGCTCGCGTGGGACAACGCCACGATCGAAGTCGTCGACGCTGACGAGTCCGTCGACTTCGCCGAGCAATCTTCCGGTGAAGTCGGTGACGTGATCGACATCAAACTCGATCTCGAGTACGCTGAAGGAGGCGCTGTCCAGATCAGCGAGTACGACGAGACGTACTTCCAGGCCGCTGTAGAGTTCGAGGCCGAAGATCACAACGTCGACGAGGCGGTTATCCAGTTCAACGCCAACAATCCCGACGACGAGGAATCGTGGCGGGTTCACCCCGACTACGACGACGAGATTGGTCTGATTGATGATGAAAAGTACGCAAACGCAACGTTCGACGGAGCACTCGGCGTCCACGACTACACCATGTTCGCCGGACAGGGACTCAACGAGTCGGACGCAACTCCTGTCGTTGACCCCGAGACCGACACGGAGTTCTTCTCCGTACACGAGCGAACCCCGGTCACTGACGTGACCACCTCGATCGCACCGATCGACTCGAGTCTCGACGACTACGACGACTTCAACGAGACGACCGTCACCGAGCAGTCGGAAGTCGCTGACGGCGACGCTCTCCTCGTGACGCTCGAGGACTTCGGTCTCTCCGGTGTCCTCCAGAGTGAGAACACGGTCGCCGACGAACTCGCTGATGGCCACATCGACATCTCGCTCGTCGAACAGGACCCCGGTCCGAACGTCGACGCGCAGACCTGGACGATCAACGAGACTGATGCTGACGGCGATGACGACGTCCACCAGATCAACGTCAGCGCCGTCTACACTGACCTCGAGCACTACGACGGAGATCTCGTGCTCCAGCTCGAGTACGACGAAGACGTCATCGACGAGGAACTCGAACTTGGCGAGTACGACCTGACTTACGAGGTCACTGAGGATAGTCCGTACATCGCTGACGAAGACGACGAAGTCGAGATCGAGACTGAGTTCGAGATCGTCGAACCGGTCGTCGAGTGGGACCACACGGTTGAAGAGGTGCCAAATGCCGAGGACGCTGAAGTGAGTGGTACGACCACCACTGCGCCCGGTAGTGAGATCAGCACCGATGCGCGTTCGGCCGGTAACTTCACCGAAGCTGCTGACGCCATCGTCGAAGAAGGTGGCACCTTCACCGCTACGTACGACTTCAGCGATCAGGACCCAGGCATCGAGTTCGAGCTCGGGGCCTACCACGACGACCGAAGCAGCTACGATTACGACAACGACAAACTCGAGGACAAGGTCGATGCTGTCCTCGTAGACGCTGAGGAACCACTGATCAACCTCCACGCCAACGCACCTGGTGAGGTCGAGGTCGGTGACGCTGCTGCACTCGACGTGACCGTCAGCAACGACGGCGGTGCTGCTGACGACGTTAACATCACCGTCACGATCGACGGTGAGGACGTCAAGGACGATAGCACTACGCTCGACCCCGACGAGGAGTGGAGCGATAGCTTCGACTTCGACACGTCCGAAGAAGCTGACATCAGCTGGGAAGTCACTGCTGGTGACAACGAAGACAGTGGCGTCCTGAACGTCGAAGAAGAGGCTGTCGACGACGATGACGACGACAGCACGGACGACGATGACGACGATGACGACGACGCAGACGAGACGCCCGGTCTCGGCGTTGCAGTCGCAGTCGTTGCCCTGCTGGCAGCCGCCATGCTGGCGCTGCGCCGCCAGGACTAACTGACTGAATCCGGTTCACTTCGGATTTCAGTTTCGCCGCATTTCGCTTTTCTTTCGACGAGAAATGACCCGATACCTGACGAGTTATCGCCACTGTACCAGTCGTGACTATTCCAAAGTCTCGCTCGTGAAGAGACCTGAGAGTGGCTATCGGTATCGAGGATGCTGATTTACGACATCCCATCGAGTCCACTTCTTCGCGCCGCTCGCGGATTTGCTCGCGGCGCAGAATAGTGGACTCGTCGGGAGTCACGCGAGCGAAGCGAGTGTGACTACGGAGAGTCCTCAACTGAACGAGCGAAGCGATGTGAAGAAGTGGACTCGTCGGGATTTGAACCATAGGAAGACGGTCGCTCGCTACGCTCACGGCTTCGCCGTTCGCATCGCGGTTCTCACTTCGTTCCGAATCGCGCCCCGCTCGCGCTGCGACTTCCAGGGCTTCAAATCCGACTTCGACGACGATTCGCGCCGCTCGCGGATTTGCTCGCGGCGCAGAATAGTGGACTCGTCGGGATTTGAACCCGAGGCCTCTTCCTTGCGAAGGAAGCGATCTACCACTGATCTACGAGCCCGCACCCGTTTCTAACCCGGCGTCTCTATTTGTAGCTTGTGTTTCGCGGGCAGGTCGTGAGAGGCCACCACGCGACCTTTCCGCTCGCTTCGAAGCTTCACACGATCGATCGGCTGTCTTTATCCCACCTGCAACACTCGAGCGCGCCCTGCAATCAATCCGAGGAAGAACCCGGTGAAGTGGGCGATCAGTGCGACGCCGGGCGCTGCGGTCGCGAGCGTGACTGCGATTGCAAGTCCCGCGAATACGAGGATCGTGGTCCACCGTGGTATCTCGATGGCGGACGCGAAACCGGCGGAGAGTCGGTTCGAAGCGGCGAGATATCCAAGTAGTGCGAAGACGGCTCCACTGGCTCCCAGTACGCCGTCGGTCGGCGTCGCAGGGATCAGTGGCATCGCTGCTGCCGCTCCGGTCACGACGATCTGGGCGATTCCGGCGAATGCTCCCATCGTCACGAAAAACACGTGGAATCGTAGTCGAGTCGTCGCCCGTGCGACGGCCCAGCCGAAGAGGACCAGTGCGAGACTGTTCGAGAGAAGATGGGCGAGTCCGTCGTGGGCGTAGACGCTCGTTACGATCGTCCACGGGTTCGCCGCCAGCGGCGGCGTGAGGACGAATAGCCCCGTCATTACTCCCAGAAGCGCAGCGATCCGTTGCAGTAAAAAGACGACGAGAAAAACGGCGAGCACCTCGAGGATAGGGCTCCCGGATCCAGCAGTGTTTCCGGTCGCGCCGGCCCCGCGCTCGGGTCTCGAGTTGGGGGTTGCGTCCGACGGCGACCGCGTCCGCGGACGGTTTCGGTTCCCGTTTGACATACACGTACTGAGGTGTCGAGAAACAAAAGTCTACACGGCTTACGCAGGTCAGCCCGGAGGAAGCGGGGGGTTTCTCGAGTAGGGGAAAGATACGGAGGTGATGGCTGTGGCTACTGGTGTAGAAAACGTGAAAAAGTTGAATCGGCGAACGGCGATCGGATCTAGTCTTCGAGGACGATCTCGATCGAAACGTCGTTTGGCACCTGAATGCGCATGAGCTGTCGGAGTGCGCGTTCGTCGG
Source organism: Natronobacterium texcoconense (assembly GCF_900104065.1). Classification (NCBI taxonomy): domain Archaea; kingdom Methanobacteriati; phylum Methanobacteriota; class Halobacteria; order Halobacteriales; family Natrialbaceae; genus Natronobacterium; species Natronobacterium texcoconense. The sequence goes on from NZ_FNLC01000001.1 coordinate 480,307, forward strand.
CGTCCAGATCGATCAGGCGCTTGTGGACGCGCATCTCCCAGTGCTCCCACGTCGCGGTGCCTTCGCCGTCAGGCGACTTCCGCGCCGGTACCTCGAGGGTCTTGGTCGGCAGCGGGATCGGACCGCTGAGGTTGACGCCGGTGTTGTTCGCGATCTCGCGGACGTCGTCGCAGATGTCGTCGAGGTCGTCTGGACTCGTGCCCGCGAGTCGAACGCGTGCCTGCTGCATTTATTTCTCGTTGACCTCGAGGACCTTCCCGGCCGCGATGGTCTGACCCATGTCGCGGATCGCGAAGCTCCCGAGTTCGGGGATCTCGCTGGACGGCTCGATGCTGAGGGGCTTCTGTGGTCGGATGGTGACCACAGCAGCGTCGCCCGACTGGATGAAGTCGGGGTTCTCCTCGGCGACCTCGCCGCTCGAGGGGTCCATCTTCTTGTCGATGGATTCGATCGTACACGCGACCTGGGACGTGTGGGCGTGGAAGACCGGCGTGTATCCCGAGGTGATGACCGAGGGGTGCTGCATGACGACGATCTGAGCCTGGAAGGTTTCGGCAACCTTTGGCGGGTCGTCGGCCGGACCACAGACGTCACCACGGCGGATGTCGTCCTTGCCGATGCCGCGGACGTTGAATCCGACGTTGTCACCGGGCTCTGCTTTCGGCACCTCTTCGTGGTGCATCTCGATCGTCTTGACCTCGCCACCGACGTCGGATGGCTGGAAGACGACGTCGTCGCCAATGTTCATGACACCGGTTTCGATACGTCCGACGGGGACGGTACCGATACCGGAGATCGTGTAAACGTCCTGGATGGGGAGTCGGAGCGACGCGTCCGTCGGCGGCTCCGGCTCCGGCAGGGCGTTGAGGGCCTCGAGGAGGATCTCGCCGTCGTACCAGTCGGTGTTGTCGGAGCGCTCGGCGATGTTGTCGCCTTCGAACGCCGAGATCGGAATGAACGAGGCGTCGTCGGTGTTGAACTGGACCTGCTTGAGCAGCTGCTCGACTTCTTCGACGACCTCGTCGTACGTCGACTCCTTGTAGTCGACGACGTCCATCTTGTTGACGCCGATGATGAGTTCGTCGATACCCAGGGTGCGAGCCAGGAAGACGTGCTCCTGTGTCTGGGGTGCGACGCCGTCGTCAGCAGCGACGACGAGGACGGCGTTGTCGGCCTGGCTCGCGCCAGTGATCATGTTCTTGACGAAGTCGCGGTGACCAGGACAGTCGACGATGGTGAAGTCGTACTCGTCGGTGGAGAACTCCTGGTGGGCGATGTCGATGGTGACACCACGCTCTCGCTCTTCGGCGAGGTTGTCCATGACGTAGGCGAACTCGAATCCGCCCTTGCCTTTCTCCTCGGCTTCCTCGCGGTGCTGTTCGATGACGTGCTCGGGTACGCTCCCCGTCTCGTAGAGGAGTCGTCCCACGAGCGTACTCTTCCCGTGGTCAACGTGACCGATGATGGCCAGGTTCTGGTGTTGTTCGCTCATTGTTGTAGCTCACGCGCAGAGGCGCTTATATCGGTCTCTTTCGCTCGTTGCGGTTAAAACCATTTCGAAAGCGTATTCGATTCACCCCGTCGCCGTCTTGCGGTTTGTGTCTCGTACACACGGAACGTGCATGACGACGGGTCGTTATCGATCGGCGACGTGGTGCGCTCTCGAGCGGTGAGACGAACCGGGTCCGAAATCGCGTGCGTATCCTTATTCGAGCGGTGGAAGCCGACCGACGTCGGAGAGGACTGCGGTCGCCGTCTCTGGACCGCCCGCACCGCGGCCGCTCGAGTGGAGGGAGCCGGCGTGTCGGGTCTCGATCTGGACGATGTTTCGGGTGCCAGTGACCGCGAGTGCGCCGTTTTCGGGGACGAGTCGCGGACCGACGCGGACGCCGTCGCGGGTCGCTTCGCCGATGAGGCGGATCGTTCGGCCGTCTTCGGCGGCGAGTTCGAGCGCGCTCCCGGGGACGTCTTCGATTCCGTCGACGGTGGCATCCTCTAGCGAGAAGCCGCCGTCGGCGAGCACGTTCGCGAGGATGACGAACTTCAGTGCGGCGTCGGTGCCGTCGACGTCGAAGGTGGGGTCGGCCTCGGCGACGCCAAGGTCCTGTGCTTCCGCGAGGACGTGCTCGTAGTCGAGCCCTTCGGCTGCCATCCGCGTGAGGATGAAGTTCGCGGTCCCGTTGAGCACGCCACGAACGGCGGTGACCGCCTGTGGCGTCTCGTCTTCGATCGTCGAGAGCACGGGGATAGCGCCGCCGACGGTGGCCTCGAATCGGACCGAACCCGCGCTGTCAGCCTCGAGTTCGCGCAGTTCCTCGTACCGTTCGGCGACGGGGCCTTTGTTCGCCAGGACGACGTGTCGGTCGTCCTCGAGCGCGCGTTCGGCGTGCGAGAAGCCAGGCTGGGCGTCGTCGAGCGTCGTCGGGGTTGCCTCGACGAGGACGTCGTACTCGGTTTCGAAGACGTCGTCGGGATCGGCTGGCCCGAGGTCGTCGCCACTGACCTTTCGGTCGATAGCTTCCCGAGTGTCGATACCGTCGGAATCGACCGCCGCAGTCGTCGAGTCCGCGAGCGCGACGACCTCGTGTCCGTACTCGCTGGCGAGGTCGGCGACCGAGCGGCCGACGTCACCGGCACCGAGGATCGCGAGTTTCATGCAGTGTCACCTCCGATCAGGGGTTCGACGACGGTGAGTTCCTTCTCGTCGCCGATCGACCGAATCGCGGTCAGTGCCTCCTCGGATCGGCCCGAGTCGATCGCGAGTCGAACCCGTGCGCTCGAGACGGCGTCGGTTCCGTCGGGAGCGGCAAGCGAGAGGTCGAGGACAGCGGCGCTTGCCTCGTCTTCGATTCGGGTGAGCGTCTCGGAGAGGCCGTTTTCGACGAGTTGGCCGACCAGAACGACGCTGATTTCTTCGCCGTAGTGTTCGGCACCGGCCTGGATGACGTTGACGCCGGCGTCGCGAAGCGCCTCGACGACGTCGTCGAACCGATCGGGCGGACACTCCAGGTCCACCTCGACTGGGATATGCCCACGGGGTGTGATGTTGCCACGCTCGTGGTGAATACTCAGGAGATTGCCACCGTTGTCCGCGATTGGAGCGAGCGCCCGGAGCAGTTCGCCGGGTTCGTCGACGAGCTCGAGGCGGACGGTGTACGCGCGGACGCCGCCGTCGGCCTCCGTTTCAGCGTCAGTTCCTCGATCGCTGCTTTCGTCAGCCATCGCCGTCACCTCCTGTTCGTGAGCGTCTACACGTCCTCATTGTGTATGGCTCCGAATTTGGGCCGTAAAAGGATATAGTCGTTCCCAAAACTCACCAACCCTGCCAACGTGGACCATACAGGTTACGGTCGGTTGGTGGGTTCGTCGCACTCGCCCGGATTGTATCTCGGTGATGGTCGAAGACGGTGTTGGTGGTGAGGGCGGTGAGACCGAACGCTCGCGCGTACGGGAAACACAAAATAGAGATAATGAATTCAGCCTAGAGGTGATCTTTGCCCGGATTCGACGACCCCCAGTCACCCCGCCCACCTTCGGTTCGATCGATACCCATGATCGATTCGGGCTGATCCGGTCCGCCGAGGCTATCGCGAGCATCCGGAACTCGGACCGTTACTTCGTCGATTTCGGGCCACTTGATGAGTTCTGCCTTGATGTTTCCCGTCGTTACGTCGCTGACCGAACACCCCTTGCACCCGCCGCCGAGTTCGATCACGACCTCGCCGCCCTCGGGGTCGGCCTTTCGAACCGCGCTGGTCCCCCCGTGCATCTGGATAATCGGCATCTCCCGGCTGAGCCACTTCTCGACGCGTTCGCGCAGTTCCCCCTCCGCGTCGGCGTCGGTATCGACGTCGGATTCAGTCATCACTCCTCGTACACACTCGAGCGGGGAATAGGTTTGGTTCGACAAAACGTTCGTGGTTAATAATACACGTTTACTGTCCACCGCCGGCTTCACCGACACGATCTGTAGTAAAAGATGGAGATCGGTGGCCGTTCGCTCGAGTTTACCGTTTTCCGCTCAGTCTCCGGTCGAGGATCGTTCCGAGGACCCCGCCGGCCCCTGCGAAGACGGCAGGGTAGACGAGTCCGGCGAGGCCGATTGCGGGAAGCGTGTCCGGCGAACCGCTCGCTCCGCCGACGGTAACCTCGAAGAGGAAGACGCCAGCGACGGTCAACAGGAGGTAACCGGGCAGTGCCGTAAGCCCCACGAGCAGTCCGTCGGTCGGCGTCGACGGTCGTCGGTAGCTAGCGAGGCCGATACCGGCTGCGAGCAAGAGGCCTGCCGGAACCGCGTACAGGGCGACAGTGAACCCGTTCTCACCACCGATGAACGTCGTCACGTGGCTGCCGACCAGTGGCAGGTCACTGAACAGCGTCTCGACCTGGTGGGCGTTGTAGAACACCCAGCCGACCATTTCGTAGGTCGCAGCCCCTCCGTCGAACGCCTCGACGAACCGATGAAGTGGAGATTCCCGAATATCGCCCGCAACGACCAGGAAGGTCGAGGTATATCCGACGAGCCACGCCAGGATTCCGGCGACCGCACCCTCGAGGTAGGGAAGTCGGTCGGAAGCCGCGTTCGTCACGGTTACTCACCTCCTGTCCCGTCGATACCGGCTTGCTCGTCGCGTTCGTCGCCGCGAGTAACTCGCTCGGCCAGGAGTTCCGAGATCGGCTCGAGCGAGACGTACAACCGCGCCGCGAGGATCGCCAGTGGCGGTAACGCGATCGCGAGGAAGACGACGTCGTACGTCCAGCCCGCGTCGCCGAGCAACGGAACGAAAAGCGGTGCGAGTCCTCGGTGGGCAACTATCACTGCGAGAAAGACGACGAGCAACTGGACGATTGAGGCGATGTCGTCGACGACTGCCGGCGGCCCCTCGAGGGCCGACCGGAGCAGCGACGCGAGTGCGGGTGCGAGATACAGCAGAAGGGCGACGATTGCGACCGTCACGATCGCACCGACGACGCCGACGAAGGTGACCGGCGTCCCGGGAATTACGCGATCGACGCCCGGGAGAACGGAGATCAGCGAGAGCAGCAGTATCGCTGACAGTGTCGCGATCAGGAGCTTTCCGACTGTTCGGACCGTATCGTGGTCCATCGGTGCAGGGTATTCAGAGCGGTCGTAGGTCATACGCGTCTGGGTCTGGGGGCCATCACCCCTAATAATCAGATGGTCGTCAACGTTGATTTCTCCCGTTTGATTACGTTTTAAAACCGTTTATCGGCGACACGTTCGATCCGACGCGGCGTCGTGCTGGCCGTACACGACTCAGTTACGAATTTGTGTATTGATACCGTAGTACAAGTATGGGGCTCCTCGACTCGCTCCGTAACGCTGCACGGCTGCTCGAGTCCAGCGCGGCTTCGAACTCGCGTATGGCCACCGATTCGGACTCGAGAATCGCAGGCGCGTACTGGTGTGACGACTGTTCGGTCCGGATTCCCGTCTCGAAAGAGGAACTTGACGACGAGCGATCGTGTCCCGACTGCGGCGAGTCGATGCGACTGGAGCGGCATCCCGAGTCGGGACACTGTGCCTGCTGATCGTCGGCAAAACGACGATTCGGCCGGCACGGACGGTGGACGGTCAACTGTAGAACGCGTCCGCCCCGTGGTCGTCCCGCCACGTGAACGCGAACAGCCGACGCGCTGGCAGACGCTCGAGTTCACGTCCGTCGGCCGCGTCGCCGGTCACACCGTCCCAGACGGTGCCGTCGGCGCGGAAGCCGAAGCGTTCCGTGTCGCCCTCCTCGCTACCTCCAGCTTGTTCGAACTCGTACCCCGGATTCTCGAATGCGTGCAACCCGCCATCGGTCGCGAACGCGACGACGTCGACATCGCCGACGGTCTCGTAGACGACACCACCGGCGGCCTCCACGCGCGGTAGCGGGAACCCGAGCGCGTCGCCACCGGTCTCGAGGCCGAGAACAACGGTCTTTGGCTCGAGGTCAAGTCCCCACTCCCGCGTCTCGTCTGCGCCCCGGTGGGCTGCCAGCCCGAACCCGTCGGCGTCGAAGTAGTCCGCGTACGGGCGGTCGTCGTAGTCGATCTCGGCGGGTTCGTCGTCGTCGCTTGCAGCCTCGCTCGCCGCGTCTTCGACGGGCTGGAGCACGAGACCGTCGGGATACCGCTCGCGGAAGGCCGCCCAGGTCGTCGTCGTGGCCGCCCGGACCGCCAGCCGTTCGCCCTCGAGGTCGCCGGCGATACAGGCTCCAGAGGACGTCGTTGACGATCTCGTGGTAGTCGAGAATCCGGATCGGATACGCCTTCGGCGGCGACGACTCGAGGACGATTACGTCGTCGGTCGGTTCGCCCACGTGTTCCGAGCCGAAGGTCGGCTCGTCGATGCTCGGTATCGCATCTTTCGGGATGACCTGGCGGACGTTCACGGTAGTCGACGTTCGAGACCGCGGCTACTGAACGTGGTGGAAACGGTTTCCTGCCTGTCGTGACTCAGTCGATAACGGTGATTCACGTCTCTTCATCCCGAACAAAGGCTCATTTCCAACGGTCGCGTCAGCACGCCTTCCCTGAACCCGTTCAGGAGGTGGAATTACCCAATCCGAAAACGACGCCGATCGACTCGGTCATCCGTTCAACGCGTCATTAGTTACTAATCCTCGTTCGATAACCGCGGGCCGCTATTACTCTGTCCGTCTCGATCCGTTCCTCGCGGTCTCGTGGCCAGAATGCCGTCGAATTGCTGTCGTGCCCCACCGTCGATGCAATCCGCCATTAGCTTCGATGGTTCGTCGACAATCTCTGAATCACTCCTAGAACGAAGTGTGAAAGCTTTTACAGCAGGTGTGGCACGACCTCCATGGTTCGAATCAGCCGACGCGGTGTACTGGCGGGAATCGGTGGTGTGGGTGCGCTGTCGCTCACGGGACGCATCGGTGCGCAGGAAGGTCGCGAGGTAATGCTGGGAATTGTCCAACCGGAATCGGGCGACCTGGGCGAACTGGGGACGCCGATCGCGGACGGGGCCGAACTTCCGGGTCGGGAACTTGCCGACGCAGGAAGCGAGTTTACGGTCGACGTTCAGCGCGAAGACACCCAGACGCTCTCCGAAGCGGGAATTAGCGCCGCACAGTCGCTCGTCGACGCCGGTTATCCAATGTTTACGGGTGCGGCAGCGTCAGACGTCACGATCCCGGTCGCACAGGAGGTCGCGACCCCGAATCAGGTCGTCATGTGTTCGCCCGCGAGCACGAGTCCGGACATCACGGACCTCGCGGACGACGACTTCGTCTTCCGAACGGCGCCGAGCGACGCGTTACAGGGCGACGTCATCGCTGAAGTCGCGTTCGAAGAACGAGGCTGGGAGCAGGGCGCGTCGCTCCATCTGAACGACGCCTACGGCGTCGCGCTCTCGGGCGTGTTCGAAGACAGGTTCGAGGAACTCGGCGGGGAGATCACGGGTACGGAGGCGTTCGAACCGGAACAGCCGTCGTACACGTCCGTCCTCGAGAGCGTACTCGCGGACGACCCGGACTTCCTGCTGGTGATCGCGTTCCCGGTCAGCGGTATTCAGATTTTCCGGGACTTCTACGCGGGCTTCGACCCCGACCTGCCCGTGATCGTCACCGACGGGTTGATCGAAGACGATCTTCCCGAGAGCGTCGACAATCCGATGGACAACGTGCTGGGGACCGCACCTGCTGCTGACGGCCCCGAGGTCGACGCGTTCGCCGAGAGCTACGAAGACGAGTACGGACGGAGTCCGGGCGTCTTCAACGCTCACGGCTACGACGCGAGCGCCGTCATGATCCTCGCGAACGTCCGCGCCGGCGACAACGACGGCGTCGCCGTCCGCGACGAGATGCGCGCCGTGGCGAACCCGAACGGCGAGACGGTCGGTCCGTCGAACTTCCCCGAAGCGGTCGAACTCGCCGCCGCTGGCGAGGAGATCACCTACGAAGGGGCCTCGAGCGTCGTCGAGTTCGACGACAACGGCGACATGCGAGCGGTTACCTACGACATCTTCGAGTTCGGCGACTTCGAACTCGAGGTGGTCGATCAGATCGACTTCGAGGAATGAGGGAGGGCGACAACGGCTGCCTTTTTTGCGAACCTTACCCGCCCAGAAAGTCCTGTCGCACCTGCTCGTCGGCGAGCAGCGCGTCGCCGCTGCCCTCGTATCGATTCTCTCCCTGCACTAGCACGTATCCCCGGTCACACCGACGGAGCGCCTCCTTCGCGTTCTGCTCGACGATCAACACCGCTGTTCCGTCGTCGTTGATCGCGTCGACGCGATCGAACATGTCTCCGACGAGATCCGGGGCCAGACCGGCCGAAGGTTCGTCGAGCATCAACAGATCGGGGTCCAACATTAGCGCCCGGCCCATCGCTACCATCTGCTGTTGGCCGCCGCTCATACTGCCAACCGTCTGGCCCTTGCGCTCTCTCAAGATCGGGAAGCGATCGTAGACCGCGTCCAGCGCGTCCTGTGGCACCTCGTCCAAGATGTACGCCCCCATCTCGAGGTTCTCGCGGACGGTAAGCGACGGAAAGACGTTGTCGTTCTGGGGTACGTATCCGATACCGTACCTGATAATCTCTTCCGGTGGCCTGCCGTCGATCCGCTCGTCTCGGAACCCGACCCGGCCGCCGAAGTGCGTCGTCAGCCCGAACACCGACTTCATAACGGTGGACTTCCCCGCGCCGTTTGGCCCGACGATCACCACGTACTCTCCCTCCTCGACCGTAAGATCGACCTCGGAGAGAACCTGCAGATCGCCGTACCCAGCGTCGAGGTCGTCGACAGTGAGCATCAGATTTCCCCTCCGAGATAGGCGTCGATGACGCGTTCGTCCTCCTGTATCGCCTCGGGTGATCCCCGCGAGAGCACCTGTCCCTGGTGCATGACGATCACCGTCTCGCAGTTGTTCATGATGACGTCCATGTCGTGTTCGACGATCAGGAAGGTGTACCCCTGCGACCTGAGTTCGTGGAGGCGAGCGAGGAGTTTTTTCTCGAGCGTCGGGTTGACGCCCGCCATCGGCTCGTCGAGCAAGAGCAGCGACGGCTCCGTCAGGAGTGCCCGGGAGAGTTCGAGCAACTTCCGCTGGCCACCCGAGAGGTTCGCTGCGTCTTCGTGGGCGAGGTGATCGAGTTCGAACAACTCGAGTATCTCCCACGCACGATCGAGCAACTCACGCTCCTGGTGGACGACGGAGCGCCGAGCGCCCGGGAGAATCGACCGCCAGAGCGATTCGCCGAGTTGCTCGCCGAACGCCAGCAACATGTTCTCGAGCACCGTCATTCCTGCGAGTTCCCGGCTGAGCTGGAAGGTTCGAACCAGCCCGCGATCCACCAGCTGGTTTGGTCGAAGCTCGGTCACGTCCTCACCCTGGAAGTAGACGCTTCCGCCGTCCGGCTTGTAGACGCCGGTGATCAGGTTGAACGCCGTCGATTTGCCGGCCCCGTTCGGCCCGATGAGTCCGGTTATCGTCTCGCGTTCGATCTCGAAACTGGCGCCGTCGACTGCTACGATGCCGCCAAACCGCTTTTCGAGGTTCGAGACTCGGAGTATCGACTGTTCGGTCCGTTCCCGTTCCTCGAGTGCGACGTCACTCATCGTTTTCACCTCCGTCTGCGACCGTCGGCTCGCGTTCGCTCGGTGCCCGTTCCCTCGTCAGATCGATCGGCGACGCCGGTTCGTTCCGGTGGCCGAGGATCCCATCCGGTCGGTAGATCATCAGCGCAATCAGTACCGCGCCGAAGAGGACGAACCGGAGATTCGGGAGTTCGGCCACCGCGTACCCCAGCAAGGGTATCGGGTCGAAATCGGCGAGCGCGACGGCGCCGTCGTACACTGTCGGGGGGTGTGGCAGGTCGAACGTGGCGTCTACGATGCGCTGGACGAACGGCGGCCCCTCGAACAGCAGGCCGGCGAACAGCAACGCACCGACCACGCTCCCGGTATTCGACCCCGAGCCGCCGATTATCAGCGCGATGAAGATGTAAAACGTGATGATCGGCAAGAAGAGGTTCGGATCGACGTAGCCGCGGCGACCCTGCCAGACGATTCCCGCCAGCCCCATGAACATGCAGCCGAGCATGAACACCTTGATCTTCACGCGATCGGTGTTCTTCCCCAGCGACTGCGCCGCGAGTTCGTCCTCCCTGATCGCTTTCAGCATCCTGCCGAACGGAGAGTTCCCGATCCGGGTGATGACGACGAACACCAACGCAACCAACGCGACGAGAACGACGGTGTACACCCACCCCTCGACGACCGAGATGCTCAACTCGAGGCGGTCCCCGATCGCCATGAACGGCCGGCCGAACAGCGTCGGCTCCGCAGTTGGATCGCCGTCGACGTACAGCAGTTCCCGCGAAATCGTGTTTCGCAGGTTCGGGAAGGACATCCCCTGTCCGCTTCCCGTCCCGAGTTCGACGCCGAGCACCGAGAACTCGTGGAGTGCACTCGAGTTGAACACCAGCCGAATCATCTCCGCGGCTGCCAGTGTGACGATCGCGAAGTAGTCCGCACGGAGGCGCAACGCCGGCAGTGCGACCACGAATCCGACGAGCGCGGACGCGACGAGTCCCGCGATCACGCCGACCCAGAGCGGCAACCCGAGACCGGGGAACGTGGCGTCCGGCGCGGCCGTCACCAGCGCCATCGTGTACGCGCCGACGGCCATGAAGCCGGCGACGCCGATGTTGAACAGTCCTGTGTATCCCCAGTGGAGGTTAAGTGCCAAAACGACCAGCGCGAACGAGGCCGCAAGCAACGTCACCTGCTGGAGGGTACTGACGATCCCGTTGAAGTCGAGGCCGGCCGCGAGGCCGAGCACGATGAAGAGACCGTACACCACGATCGTGGCCTTGACGATGATGAGAATGTCGTTCAGCCAGCGGGGACGGGCATCTCCGTCGAGAAGGTCGCCGAGACTGGCTCCGTCGCCGGAGCCACCGGCAGGCGACCCGCCGTCGGGTTCGAGTCGTTTCCCGTCGGTAGGAGTGTCTCTCACGAAGCCTTCGTTGTTCTCATCGCGGGTCATGCTGTCTCCACCCCGCCGAAGAGACCGGCCGGTCTGAAGATGAGAATCAGGATCATGAGCGTGAACGCGGCGACCTCGGTCAGGTCCGCTGGGATCCAGACCAGTGAGACGTTCGTCGCTAGCCCGATGATCAACCCACCGGCGATCGCACCATATATCGACCCGATCCCCCCGAGAATGACCGCCGAGAAGATCAGAAGCAGCAGGAACCAGCCGGTGTTGAAGCTGAGCGTCTCCTGCTCGAGGACGATCAGGTAGCCGGCGACGCCGGTCAGTCCCGCACCGAGTATCCAGGTTACCAGGATCACTCGTTCGGTCGGGATGCCCGTGATAAGCGCGAGGTCACGGTTGTCGGCCATCGCCCGCATGGCCGTCCCGAGTTTGGTGTGCTGTAACATGAGGTGGAGTGCGAGCATTAGTCCGATTCCGACCACCACGAGTGTGGCCTGGTGGACGTGCAGTGAATCAGTCCAGAAGACGAGCGAGTGATCGACCGTCGGCGAGCTTCTGGTCACGCCGCGGGTGTGTTCGCCGTAGAAGAACACGATCATGTATCGAAGTACCAGCGCGACGCCGATACTCGCGATCAACAGCGGTATTCCGCCGGCAGTTCGCATGCGTTTGTAGACGAGTCGATCGAACGCGAGTGCGACGAGGATCGTCGCGAGAGCCGCGACGATCAAGCCGACGAGAATCGCGAGTGGAGCCCCAAACAGGTGCATGTCGAGTTCGCGAGCGGAGGTGCCACGATCCGCGTTCAGGAGAATCCGCGACCCGAAGTCGGCCACGCCGATTCCCGCGACGACGTACGAACCGGTCCAGCCTGCAAACGCGCCGGTCGTAACGAGGTCGCCCTGCGAGAAGTTCGCGAACTTGAGAATCGCGTATGTCATCGACAGCCCGACGGCGGCAAGCGCGATGATCAACCCGTCGACCAACCCTCGCCATAGGAAGACCGAGAGGGTATCGACCGGAAGCTCTCCGAAGACGACGCGCCGAACGAGATCGAGCACCAGTACTCCCAGTACCGCGAGAATCAACGCTCCGAACCACTGCTCCACCGTTACCTTCGAAAGGCGTCCTCGACCACCTATCGCCCCCATATTATCACCCAGTTAGCAAGAATCCTACATCCTCCACTGTAATTAATGATGTTTGGATACCGGTGATGTGTAACCAGCTAAATCCATTACAGGTCTGTGTTAGTCGGAAACACAGTCCAGTAGGGGTGATCTCGAGGCGGGTTCAGTGGTCGGTTGGCTGGAACGCTGCCGCTTGAGGATAGACGCTCGAGGGCGTGTGAGCACCAGCCTAAATCCTATTCATCAAATATGCGTCATAGCTCCGGGCGGATTCGAACCGTGGGGGCTCACAGCCGCTCGTCCTCTGGGCCCGAATCCCGGACTATTCGCTCTTCACGTCCGTTCGTCGTAGAAGTAGTCCCGGGCGGATTCGAACCGCGAAGGCTCGAATCCTCTCGCCTTCTGGGCTCGAACCGCCGAGGATATCTGCGCCTCACGAGTTTGTTCGGCGCAAAAGTAGTCCCGGGCGGATTCGAACCGCCGTCATGGGCTGTCTTCCGTGACGGAATGAACCGAACACGTCCAAAGGCCCATATGATTGGCCACTACACCACGGGACTTCTCACTGCGTTCGAAGCCTCGTGAGGCTCGTAAATCCGTCGGATTCACTCACCACCACGGGACTCCCCGCTTCGCTCGTCGTCCCGTGTACCTCGCAGCTCCTTTGGAACTGCTCACCACCACGGGACTTCATTGCTGGATAGACGACGATGCCACAATAGTGTTACTTTTCGTTGTGGGACGGCAGCGTTATCTCTCCTTCTTCTGCCTGTCTGTGACAACTCCGGCAGAGAGCGATCACGTTATCTAACGTGTGTGCCTCTTCTGGCCGATCAAACGACCGAACCGGTTCGAGATGATGGACATCCGGATTCCGACCGATCTCTTCTTTCGTCGCGCCACAGTGTTGGCACTCGTAGTCGTCGCGCTCGAGTGCCCGTCGGCGAACGCGCCACCACGTCCGCCCGTAGCTGATCGATCCGCCCTCCCACTGATGGTGGTCCGACCCGACGACGTTCTCCGAGAGCCAGGAGCCGTAACACTCGAGCGTACAGAAGACGCCGCGTTTTTGTTTCTCGAGGCGGGTCGGCCGCACCTCGAGTTCGGTGCCACAACCACGACACGGGGCCGTTACCCGGTCGCCTTTTTCGGGATACGTTTCCGGCAGCAATCCGTCGGCGTCGTCAACGCAGGACGGACAGTAGACGCCGTCCTTGTCGGAGGGATAGTACGAGAACGTCGACCCACAGAGCTTGCAGTCCGTCGTCTCTTTCGCCCCCTTCCAGTTCCCGTTGTGCTCTCCCGCGTTCGGATTGCAGGAATCGCAGTAGGATCGCCGTGACTTCGGGTCGTAGAACTCGCTGTCACAGCCCTTGCACGTCCGATTCGGCAGCGGTTCGTCGTGGACCTTGGTGTGGTGCTGTCGCACCCCTCGTTCCGTGGTCAGCTCTTTCCCACACGTCGGGCAGTCCATGAAAAAAGTCCGGCGTAGTGACTGGTAAACCTGAGCGACGGACAGTGAAAGTGAAACTAGAACAGTTCTATCTCGAGCCGACTACAGATACCCTTCCTCGGCCAGTCGCTCGATTCCTTCCTCGAGTCGCTCCTCGCTCGCCGCATACGAAATCCGTGCGTAGCCGGGCGTACCGAACGCGCTTCCGGGGACGGTCGCGACGTGGGCGTCCTCGAGTGCGCCTTCGCACCAGGCCTGATCGTCGTCGTCGACGGGAAGCATCATGTAGAACGCGCCGTCCGGCACGGCGACGTCGACGTCGTGTTCCTCGAGCAGTTCCACGACCAGGTCACGACGCTCTTCGAAGGCGTCGACCATCTCGTCGACGGCGTCGTCGGTGTTCTCGAGTGCTTCGACGCCGGCGCGCTGGACGAAGTTCACTGCGGAAGAGACGGAGTGGCTGTGGAGTTTGCCGGCCTGGTCGATCAGGTCCTCGGGGCCGGCGAAGTAGCCCAGCCGCCAGCCGGTCATCGAGTAGGCTTTCGAGAAGCCGTTGACCGTGATCGTGCGGTCGGCCATCCCCTCGAGCGTGCCGAGACTGGTCGGCTCGACGCCGTAGGTGATCTCCTTGTAGATCTCGTCGGCGATGACGGTGACGTCGTGTTCGACGGCCAGGTCGCGGACGCCCTCGAGTGCCTCGTCGGAGTAGACCGCGCCGGTGGGGTTCGACGGCGAGTTGACGATCAGCAGGTCGGTCTCGTCGGAGACGGCATCGGCGAGGTCGTCGAGACCGGGCTCGAGCTGGAAGTCGTACTCCGAGAGGTCGACGCGGGTGAGGTCGCCGCCGGCCATCTTGACCATCGCTTCGTAGGAGACCCAGGCGGGGTCGAGGAGGACGACCTCGTCGCCTTCCTGAACTAGGGCGTGGACGACCTCGTACAGCGCCTGCTTCGCGCCGGGCGTGACGATGACCTCGTCGGTGGTGTGCTCGAGGCCGTCGTCGGCGAGTTTGTCGACGATTGCCTCACGGAGTTCGAGGATGCCCGCCGACGTGGTGTATCCGGTGTGGCCGGCGTCCATCGCTTCTTTGCCCGCTTCGACGACGTTCTCGGGCGTGGGGAAGTCGGGTTCGCCGACCGAGAGGTCGACGACGTCTTTCCCTTCGTTCTCCAGTTCGGTCGCGAGCGCGGAGATGGCAAGCGTCGCGGACGGTTCGACTCGAGTCAGGCGGTCGGTGAATTCCATGGACATAGCTGGTATTACTGTGGATCGGGTAATTCCTCGACGAGGTCGAGCGCACCGTCGACGGCTTTCGCCGCGTTCTCGATGCGCTCGCGTGACTCGGCGGCGGACATACCGGGACCCGTCACGCCGAGGGTCACGGGGGTGTCACGCTCGAGACTGACGTCGGCAAGCTGCTGTGCGGTGGCGTCGGTGATCACCTGATCGTGATCCGTGTCGCCGGTGATGACGGTTCCGATGACGGCGACAGCGTCGACTGCCTCGAGGCGGGCGAGTCGATCGGCCGCCAGCGGCGCGTCGTAGACGCCCGGGACGTGAACCGTCCCGTACACCTCGGCGCCGGCGTCGTCGGCGGCTTCGAGGGCGACTTCTTCCATCTGCTCGGTGATCGGTCTGTTGAACTCGGCGACCACCAGTCCGAGCGTGGTCATACTCGAGCGGTGGAGAGGACGGGTAAAAGAGGTACCGTTCTCGGCGGACGCTGCGAGACGGCTGTCGAGCGGAGTGTAAGCCGTCAGACCGCGGAGTTCTTGCAAAAACGTCGTTCACCGGTTCGAATCACGAAATAGTCACGAACATGTATATCATGGTCGTGGTTCGGCGTGGAAATCAGCAATATTGAGAATACTTAAACGCCGGCACGAACAACCGTCGGTCGATGACAACGCTACGGACGCCAGGGCCGACGATCGGGGTCGTCGGTGGCGGACAGCTCGGTCGAATGCTCGCCGAGGCAGCGGCACCGCTCGGCGTCGAGGTTATCGTCCTCGATCCGACGCCGGACTGTCCGGCCGCGCTCGTGGCACGCGACCAGATCGTCGCCGACTTCGACGACGAGGCCGGCATCCGTGAACTGGCCGCGCGCGCAGACGTTCTCACGTTCGAGATCGAACTCGCAGACCAGGAGGTCCTGAATCGAGTCAGCGAGGACTCGGGGACGCCCGTCCACCCCGACCCCGCGACCCTCGAGACGATCCACGACAAACTCGTCCAGAAACGCGAACTCGAGGACGCAGGCGTCCCAGTCCCACCCTTCCGCGAGGTCGAGGACGCCGACGATATACGCGCGGCGATCGACGATTACGGCGCGCCGGTCATGCTGAAGGCTCGAACGGGTGGGTACGACGGTCGTGGAAACGTCCCCGTCGAGTCGAAAGACGAGGCCGACGACGCCCTCGAGTCGGTCGCCGGTCCCGCGATGGTCGAGTCGTTCGTCGACTTCGAACGGGAGGTGTCGGTCATCGCCGTCAAGGGAGACGACGAGATTGCGACCTTCCCCATCGGCGAGAACGTCCACGTCGACGAGATTCTGCGAGAGACGATCGTTCCGGCGCGCTCGAGCGAGGCCGTCGAGGAGCGCGCCCGGGAAGTCGCAGCGGACGTCCTCGAGGTGATGGAGGGACGTGGCGTCTACGGCATCGAGTTATTCGAAGCGGCTGACGGTGACGTTCTGCTCAACGAGATCGCTCCCCGTCCCCACAACTCCGGTCACTGGACGATCGAGGGCGCACAGTCGTCCCAGTTCGAACAGCACGTCCGTGCGGTGCTGGGCTGGCCGCTCGCGGCGACCGACCTGCGGTCGCCGACCGTCATGACGAACCTTCTCGCCGACGTCAACGAAGAACGAGAAGCCGAACTGGGCGATCTCGATCGAATTCTCGAGACGCCCGGGGCGACCCTCCACTGGTACGGGAAACGCCAGGCACGGCCGCTGCGAAAGATGGGCCACGTGACGGTTACTCGCGAGGACGCGAGTCGGGAGGAACTGCTGGAGACCGCCCGCGAACTCGAGGACGCCGTCTCGTTCCGATCGTAGTCGCGGCAGTTTACGACGGGCGGTCTCGCTCCGCCCCGATCATGTTCGTGTGATGGTTTGTCGGACGATCCAACGCGAACGTGTTCGTCCGAAACCAGTGTCTTGGGGCTCGTAACGCAGAAAACGTTTTATACGCCTTCCTGTAAGGTAGTTAGACATGCTCGACACAGAACACGTCCTCGACCGGCTCTCGGAGGGTCGTGGATCGGAGATCGACCTCGGCCCCGAGCCGACGAAAGCCGAGATTCGCGAGGTCGTCGAACAGTTCAAAGCCGAGGGCCTGTGTGGTCGCCGCGTCGCCGAACAGCGATTCGGACCGTACCTCATCGCGAGCGACGGTTACGGCCAGCGCGAACTGGACCTCCTCGAGGAAGTACTCGAGGCGGAGTACGAGGGAACCGATCTCTGTCTGAAAACTCGCCGCTCCGAGTGTATAGTAGCCACTGCAAGTCAATGCACACCTGATCGCACGAGGGTTGTGCGATCAGTGTGTAAATAGTTGCAGTTGTTACTATAGCCGTCTGCGCGGCGGTTGTCAGGGATCGCGCTGAGTGGCGGTTTCGAAAGCGTGCTGAGCGGGCCAAATCACCACCTTTCATTGCTCCTGCGACGGAAGCCGCGCGTATGACCGCACCGGCAGTCGACGACCTGATCGACCGACTCCACGAGGAGTCTACAGCGGATCGACCGACGGAGGAGACCCCGGACGTCGGCATCGTCATGGGCAGCGACTCCGACCTCGAGACGATGATGACCGGCGGGAAGCGCCGCGGAGCCTACGACGCCTTCGTCGACGAACTCGGTTTCACCGAGCAGACCGATTACGAGAACCCGCCCGAGGAACGCTTTACCTTCGAGACCTACGTCACCTCGGCCCACCGGACGCCGGACCTGATGACGGCCTACGCCGAGACAGCCGAGGACCGCGGTCTCGAGGTTATCATCGCGGGCGCAGGCGGCAAGTCCGCGGACCTGCCGAACATGACGGCTTCGATCGCGTACCCGCTGCCAGTGATCGGCGTCCCGGTTCAGGAGAAGTCCGTCGACAGCGTGATCGGAATGCCGACGGGCGCGCCGCTGGTCGCCGTCGACGCCGGCAAGTCGTTCAACGCCGCGCTCTCGGCCGCCCAGATTCTCGCCCGCCAGCACGACGAGGTGCGGGAGCGACTCGTCTCCTATCACGAGGGACTCCGGCAGGGAGTCGGAACGGTTTCACGGGAGCTACACGACGAGGGGACTCCCGCCTTCCGGACGCGAGAGTAGCTCTCACCGACGTGTCGGTTCGATTGCTCGTCTCGTTCGCCCGATCGTATAATATGCGGTGATTAATCAGGTTCTTTCTTCGTCGCTGACGGCACTCTCGGCCCGTATTGAGCCGGAAAACGAACAATCAACCCTTATATGCGTGCGGTCTGAACCTCCGAACGTTACGGAGATGAACGACTGGATAGCGATCGGGGCACTTGCGTTCGTAGGACTGCTGATACCGCTGGGTATGATGGCGGTGTCGTACCTCCTGCGTCCGAGTGTACCCGAAACGAACAAACGTGCCACCTACGAGAGTGGCGAGGTTCCGACCGGCGGAACGCGCGTCCGGTTTAACATCCAGTACTACATGGTTGCGCTTCTGTTCCTCGTCTTCGATATCGAGACCGTCCTGCTGTTCCCGTGGGCGGTGGTGTACCTGGATGCGGTCGAATCGGATGCCGTTTCGCTGTTCGAAATTCTCGGCCCGATGGTCGCGTTCGTTGCCATCCTGCTCGTCGGACTCGCGTGGGCCTGGCGCAACGGCGCAGTACAGTGGGCGAAAACACCACAACAGGTGGACGCGGAGCGTGAACGACTATGAGTAGCGACGAACCACGACAGACGATACACGGCAGCACAGCGCCGTCGACGGACACCCGCGACTCCCGGATCGGCGAAGGCGTCGACGATCGCTTCAACTCGAAGCTTCGAGAAGCGTTCGGCGCGTCACCGTTTATCCTCACCAAGTTCGACCAGTTCATGAACTGGGTGCGCGGGAATTCGATGTTCATGCTGCAGTTCGGGATCGCCTGCTGCAGCATCGAGATGATCCACACGTACGCGATCAAACACGACGTCGACCGCTACGGGGCCGGCGTGCCACGTGCTTCCCCGCGACAGGCCGACGTCATGATCGTCCCCGGAACGATCGTCTCGAAGTTCGGGCCGCGCATGAAGCGCGTCTACGACCAGATGCCCGAACCCAAGTTCGTCGTCGGGATGGGATCGTGTACGATCTCCGGCGGCCCGTTCCAGGAAGGGTACAACGTCGTCAAGGGCGCCGAGGAGATCATCCCGATCGACATCCACGTCCCGGGCTGTCCGCCACGACCCGAGGCGCTCATCTACGGCATTCTCAAACTGCAAGAGCGAATCCAGAACGGCGAATCCTCGCCCGTCGTCGTCAAGCCCTACGAACTCGAGCGTTTCGGCGACCTGGAACAGGACGAACTGGTGCAGAAACTGGCAGACGAAATCGACGAGGACGATCTCGTCATGCGGTACAACTGGGCTGATTCGCCATGAGCACGGGCATCGAGCGACAGGAAGACGTCGAGGGGGACCTGCTCGAGGAACTGATCGGCGACCGCGCCCTCGCGCGTGACGAACACAAGAACGCACCTGGGTTCGTCGTCAACCCCGACGAGGTCCAGAGCGTCCTCTCGGATCTCAAGGAGAAGGCCGGCTACGATCACCTCTCCTGTGTCACCGCACAGGAGTACGAGGACCGGTACGAGTCGATCTACCACCTCAAGAAGTTCGCCGATGCCACCGACGAGGTCAGCGTCGTCGTACCGACGACACGCGACGATCCGGTCAGCGAGAGCGCGGAACCGGTGTTCCGCACCGCAGACTGGCACGAGCGAGAGGCCTACGACCTCATGGGGATCGAGTACGCCGACCACCCGGACATGCGGCGGATTCTGCTGCCCGAGACGTGGCAGGGACACCCGCTCTCGAGCGACTACGACCAGGAGAAGCCACAGCTAGTCACGCTCTCAGAGCACGCGAATCCGCTGCAGGAGGACCACCACGACGCCGAGTCGGACACGATGTTCCTGAACGTCGGGCCTCACCACCCGGCGACTCACGGTGTGCTCCACGTCAAGACGGTACTCGACGGGGAGACGGTCGTCGACGTCGAGCCCGACATCGGCTACCTCCACCGCTGCGAGGAGCAGATGTGCCAGCAGGGGACCTACCGCCACCAGATCATGCCCTACCCCGACCGGTGGGACTACGTCTCGGCGGGCCTGCTCAACGAGTGGGCCTACGCCCGGGCGATCGAGGATCTGGCGGACATCGAGGTTCCCGAGTACGCCCAGGTCATCCGAACGATGGGTGCGGAACTGTGCCGGATCGCCTCGCACATGCTCGCGCTCGGAACCTTCGCGCTGGACGTCTACGGCGAGTTCACCGCCATCTTCATGTACACGTTCCGCGACCGCGAGATCGTCCAGGACATTCTGGAGGATCTCACGGGGCAGCGGATGATGTTCAACTACTTCCGCGTCGGCGGGGTCGCCTGGGACCTGCCCGAACCCCGCGAGGAGTTCATCGAACAGACGCGGGACTTCCTCGACGAACTGCCGGCGAAAGTCGACGAGTACAACGACATGGTCACCTCGAACGAGATCTTCCAGACCCGGTGTATCGACACCGGCGTGCTGGAACCCGAGGTGGCCAAAGACTACGGCTGTACCGGCCCCGTCGCCCGCGGCTCCGGCGTCGACTACGACCTCCGTCGGGACGATCCGTACGGCTACTACGAGAATCTCGAGTGGGACGTCATCACTCGCGACGGCTGTGACAACTACGCGCGCGTCCTCACGCGGATGCAGGAGGTCGAGGAGTCGGCCAAGATCATCGAACAGTGTCTCGACCTGCTCGAGGACTGGCCCGAGGACGAACGCGAGGTTCAGGCCAACGTCCCGCGAACGCTCAAGCCGGACGCCGACACCGAGACCTACCGTGCTGTCGAGGCCGCGAAGGGCGAACTCGGTATCTACCTCCGCTCCGATGGCACCGACAAGCCCGGCCGATTCAAGATCCGAAGTCCGTGCTTCTCGAACCTGCAGGCGCTCGAGGAGATGTCGGAAGGGGAGTACATCCCCGACCTGATCGCCTCGCTGGGTAGCCTGGATATCGTGCTCGGGGAGGTGGATCGATGACCGGAACGACGATCCCACTGCAAAACGACGTGGTCTTACTGCCCGAGCGAATCGGCGACCTGACCGGTCTGGCCGAGTTCGGGGTTGCCGGTGAGTTGCTCGCGGCGTTTATCGCCGCCTTTATCGTCGGCAACCTGATGCTCGCGATGACCGGCGTCGCCGGTCCCTGGGCGAAACGAAAGATCACGGCCGCCTTCACCGACCGGATCGCGGTCAACCACCTCGGGCCGGGCGGCATCCTGATCATCGTCGCAGACTCGGTCCGATTGCTCTCGAAGGAAAACATCATTCCCGAGAACGCCGATCGGCCGGCTTACGACCTCGCGCCGATCGTGATCGCAGGTTCGGCGCTGCTCGGCTTCGCCGTCATCCCGATGGGAAGCGGCATCCACCTCGCAGACCCCGAAGTCGGCCTGGTGTACGTCTTCGCTGTCGCCGGCATCGCGTCGATCGGTCTGGTGATGGCTGGCTACTCCTCGGGTAACAAGTACTCGCTTCTGGGTGGCCTGCGTGCAGTCGCACAGAACGTCGCCTACGAAATCCCACTGGTCGTAACCGGGATGTCGGTCGTGCTCTTTGCGGGGTCGCTCCAGATGAGCGAAATCGTTGCCGTCCAGAACGAGACGACCCTGTTCACGATCCCCGGACTCGAGTGGGCGATCCCGGCGTGGTTCGCGCTGGTGAACCCGTTCGCGTTCGTGCTGTTCCTGATCGCGAACTTCGCGGAAGTCGGTCGGAACCCCTTCGACATGCCCGAAGCGCCGGCGGAACTCGTCGCCGGCTATCAGACCGAGTACTCGTCGGTCTACTTCGTGCTGGTCTATCTCGGGGAGTTCCTCCACATCTTCCTCGGAGGTGCGATCATCGCGACGATCTTCCTCGGCGGGCCGGCCGGACCCGGCCCGGCTGAACTGGGCATCGTCTGGTTCATCGTCAAGATCTGGGCGGTGTTCTTCCTGACCCAGTGGCTCCGTTCGGCGGTGCCACGCGTCAGGATCGACCACCTGATCGAAATCGGCTGGAAAGGACTGCTCGTCCTTTCGTTCGCTAACCTCTTCCTGACTGCAGCAATCGTTGGGGTGATCGCATGATCGGACTACTCAAATCGATGGCAACCACGATGAAACACGCACTGGACGGCTCTACCTTCACGGTAGAGTACCCGAAAACCGCTCCGGACGTCTCGCCGCGGTTCCGTGGCGTCCACAAGTTCAGCCAGGAGCGCTGTATCTGGTGTCGCCAGTGTGAGAACGTCTGTCCGAACGACACCATCCAGATCGTGATGGACGACAAGCGAAACGGCGAACAGTACAACCTCAACATCGGACAGTGCGTCTACTGTCGGCTCTGTGAGGAGGTCTGTCCCGTCGACGCCATCCTGCTGACCCAGAACTTCGAGTTCACGGGCGACACCAAACACGATCTGGTCTACAACAAAGAACAGCTGAAGTCGGTACCGTGGTACAAAGACATCGATCCCCTCGAGTCACGCGAACCCGATCGGGGTGCGTGGATCGGTGAGGGAGACGGAGAGGTCGACTACCAGTAACAATGATGGAAACACTCGCGTTCGCGCTGTTCGCGTTCGTGACCCTCGCCAGTGCCGCAGGGGTCGTACTCCTGAAAGACCCCTGGCACTCGGCGCTGATGCTGGGCGTGGCGTTGCTCAGCGTCGCGGTCCACTACGTGATGCTGGAGGCGGAGTTCGTCGCCATGATGCAGGTCCTCGTCTACGTCGGCGGGGTCCTCATTCTCATCACGTTCGCCGTGATGCTCGTCCAGCGTGAAGAGCCAGAGGGCACGACTACGACGGATGCGGACTCCGACGAGGTGGTACAGCCATGACGACCGGACCGGAACTCCGTACCGGAAAAACACTCGTGCCAGGACTGCTCGCCGTCGCCCTCTTCGGGCTGATGGCGCTCATCGTGCTGAACACGCCCTTCGGAACCGTCGGTGATCGGCCAGTCGGCTTCCCGGAGGACATCGCGATCGTCTCCGAGATCGGCTACGCACTGTTCGATCTCGGCGTGCTCCAGTCCGGCGAGATGGCGATCCCCGAAACCGAACCCTTCCTCGCGGCGTTCCTGCTGATCGCGCTCACGCTCGACGCGGCACTCGACGCTTCGCTCGTGCTCGCAAAGCGCGAAGAGGAAGGCGAACCGGTCGCGGCACTGACGAGCCAGAACGCCGGAACCGGCGCGACGGCAAGTGCCGGCACCTCGAGCGATCGAACGGCCGTCGCCGACGGTGGAGACGACGCCGAGCGTGGAGGTGAGACGCGATGAGCGTCGGCGTCGGTATCGAGTACTACGTGTTGCTCTCGATGGGGCTGTTCTGTATCGGCCTCTTCGGTATTCTGACGCGTCGCAACGCACTGATGTTCCTGATGTCCGTCGAGTTGATGCTGAACGCGGCCAACATCAACCTGATCGCGTTCGCACTGTATCACGGCAACCTCACCGGGCAGGTGTTCGCGCTGTTTACGATGGCGCTTGCCGCCGCCGAGGTCGCCGTCGGACTCGGGATCATCCTGGTGCTGTACCGTAACTTCCGTGACGTCGACGTCACGGTTCCGACGACGATGAGGTGGTAAGATGGAAGGTGTATTCAGCTACGCTCCGGCGATCGCGGCGTTCCCGCTCGTGGCCTTCGTCGTCGCCCTGGCCTTCGGCAAGTACATGCCGAAGAAAGGGGCGCTGGCAGGTATCTTCGCGACGGCAGGTTCGCTCCTGCTGTCCGTGGTGATGCTCGTTGCGGTCGCGAGCGGTGAGGTGTATCACGAGACGCTCTACGAGTGGGCAGTCGGCGATGCCCTGACCGAGGTCGGTACTGACGGGATCGAGTTCACGTTCGGTATCCTGATCGATCCGCTCTCGGCGCTAATGCTCGTGATCGTCTCGCTGATCGCGTTCCTCGTCCACGTCTTCAGTCTCGGCTACATGAACGCCGAGGGCGAGACCGGTCTGCCGCGGTACTACGCTGGCCTCGGCCTCTTTACGTTCAGCATGCTCGCGTTCGTTTACGCGGACAACCTGCTGATGGCGTTCATGTTCTTCGAACTGGTGGGCCTGTGTTCGTTCCTGCTCATCGGCTTCTGGTTCCGCACGCGTAGTGCGCCGTCGGCCGCGAAGAAGGCGTTCCTGGTCACTCGCTTCGGTGACTACTTCTTCCTGATCGGCGTCGTCGCCATCGCCGCGACGTTCGGCACGCTACAGTTCGCGGGCGACGAATCGTTCGTCGTCGCCGCCGAGACCGCTATCGCGGACGGTGAACAGCTGTTCGGCTTCGGTGCCGAGACCTGGGTGACGATTACCGGACTGCTCGTACTCGGTGGCGTCGTCGGCAAGTCCGCGCAGTTCCCACTGCACACGTGGCTGCCCGACGCGATGGAGGGTCCGACCACCGTCTCCGCACTCATTCACGCGGCGACGATGGTCGCAGCCGGCGTCTATCTGGTCGCCCGAATGTTCGGCTACTACGCACAGTCGCCGACCGCACTCGCGATCATCGCCTTCGTCGGCGGCTTCACTGCACTGTTTGCGGCGACGATGGGCGTCGTCAAAGACGACATCAAGCAGGTACTGGCGTACTCGACGATCAGCCAGTACGGATACATGATGCTCGGTCTGGGCGTCGGCGGCTACGTCGCCGGAGTCTTCCACCTCATGAACCACGCCTTCTTCAAGGCCTTGCTGTTCCTGGGTGCCGGCTCCGTCATCGTCCTCATGCACCACGAACAGGACATGTGGAAGATGGGCGGCCTGAAGGACAAGGCGCCCGTCACCTACTACACGTTCCTCGCCGGCGCGCTCGCCCTGGCGGGGATCATCCCGTTCTCGGGCTTCTGGTCCAAGGACGAAATTCTGTACGACGCCATGATCGTCGGCCTAGAGGAGCCCGTGATCATGGCAGCCTACGCGATGGGGCTGCTCGCGGTCTTCTTCACCGGCTTCTACACCTTCCGGATGGTCTTCCTGACCTTCCACGGTGAACCCCGGTCCGAGACCGCCGAGAACCCCCATCCGGTCGGCTGGTCGATCAAGGCACCACTGATCGTGCTGGGCGTGCTCGCACTCGTCGCGGGTATCGCCAACCTCGCACCGGTCGCCAAACTCACCGGACTCGACATCACGTTTCTCGAGTTCTGGCTCGACGGCGAGTACGGTGCCATCGAGGGGCTGACCTACAGCGCCTACGGTGAACTGCTGGCCTACGAGACCGGCGTCGTCGGCTCCGAACAGCTGACCGTCGCTATCGCGGCCGGCGTCTCCCTGTTGCTTGCCTTCTCCGGTGCGGGCGTCGCCTGGAAACTGTACAACGTCCCCGAGCCGACCGCACACAAGGAGAAACTCGGCTCGGTCGGCAAGGTCGTCGAAGATAACTACTACCAGGACGAGTATCAGGTCTGGCTCGCGGAAGGACTAACCCTGCCGCTCGCTCGAGCGGCCGATCGGTTCGACCAGACCGCAATCGACGGGCTCGTCGACGGCGTTTCGACGGCGAGTCTCTTCGGCGGTGACCGGATGAAACGTATCCAGACCGGTCTGGTGACGAACTACGCGGCCCTGCTCGTGGCCGGATTCATCGCCTTGCTGGTCGTTCTCGGACTCTACGGAGGGTGGTTCCTATGATGATCGAAGCACTGATCGCGGTTGCACTGATCGGCGCGGCAGTTACGTTCGTCGCACCGAATCGGGTCGCTGGCAAACTCGCCTTCGCGATCAGCCTGGTGCCTGCCGCACTCAGCCTGTGGATGTTCTCTGCCTTCGACGGCGCTGGCAACGCCTTGCTCGATGGCGATCTCGCCTTCGAGTCCCAGATGGAGTGGATCCAGCTGAGCGAGTACTCGATCTCGTGGTTCGTCGGTCTCGACGGTATCAGTATGCCGCTCGTGGTGCTGACGACGATCCTCTCGACGCTCGCGATCGTGAGTTCGTGGACGCCGATCGACGAGCGGGAGTCCCAGTTCTACGGGCTCGTACTGTTCATCGAGGCGAACCTGATCGGCGTCTTCGCTGCGCTCGACTTCTTCGTCTGGTTCATCTTCTGGGAGGCCGTCCTCATCCCGATGTACCTGCTGATCGGTATCTGGGGCGGTCCGCGCCGGAAGTACGCAGCGATCAAGTTCTTCGTCTACACGAACGTGGCGTCGCTGCTGATGTTCGGTGCGTTCATCGCGCTGGTGTTCGCACTGCCCGAGGTTACGTCGTTCGCGCTGCCCGAGATCGCGACGGCGATGTTAAACGGCGGGCCGGAGGCGCTGTTCGGCGTCGCCGGCACCACCCTCGCGACGATCGTCTTCGTCGCGATGTTCATCGGATTCGCGGTGAAGGTGCCCGTCGTCCCGTTCCACACGTGGCTGCCGGACGCCCACGTCGAGGCACCGACCCCCGCGTCGGTGCTGCTGGCCGGCGTCCTGCTGAAGATGGGTACCTACGCCCTGCTCCGATTCAACTTCACCATGTTCCCGGACCAGGTCGAGGCCTACGCGGTCCCGATCGCGGCGATCGCCGTCATCAGCGTCATCTACGGCGCGATGCTGGCGCTCGCACAAACGGACCTCAAGCGGATCGTCGCCTACTCGTCGGTCTCATCGATGGGCTACGTCATCCTCGGCCTGATCGCCTACACCCAGTTCGGGGTCGGTGGCGCGACCTTCCAGATGGTCAGCCACGGTCTGATCTCCGGGCTGATGTTCATGGCGGTCGGCGTCATCTACAACGCGACTCACACCCGGATGGTCACGGACATGTCCGGGATGGCAGACCGGATGCCCGTCGCCGTCGGCATCCTCGTGGCCGGCGCGTTCGGCTACATGGGACTGCCGCTGATGAGCGGGTTCTACGGCGAGTTCACGATCTTCTTCGGCGCGTTCCAGTCCGAACTGCTCGCGTACGCGCCGGTGTTTACGTCGCTGGCGATGTTCGGCATCGTCATCGTCGCCGGCTACCTGCTCTTTGCGCTCCAGCGCACCGTCTTCGGACCGTACAACCTGGAAACCGACTACGAGGTGAGCCGAGCACCGCTGCACGACGTCGCACCGATGTTCGTGTTGCTCGGACTCATCATCCTGCTGGGGGTCGCCCCCGAACTGATCTTCGACATGATAACCGACGCAGTCGACCCGATCCTCGAGAACGGAGGTGAACTGTGATGTTGCCCGTCGAACTCGGCGAGTGGGCAGCACTCTCGCCGGCGCTGATACTCGCGGCGACGGCGCTCGTGCTGTTCCTCATCGACAGCATCTCGCCGCGCTCGTCGAGCCGTAGCCTGCTCGCGGGCACTGCGGCGGTGGGTTCGCTCGTCTCGCTCGGCGTCGCCGTCTGGTTCACCGTGGCCGGCGTCGGCACGCCGGGAATGGACGGCGGACGTGGCGTCATCACGCTGTTCGACGGTCAGTTCGTCGTCGACCAGATGGCGCTGTTCTTCATGATCGTCGTCGCGGTCGTCACCGCGCTGGTCGCGGTCGCGAGCTACGACTACATGGAGGGCCACGCCTACCAGGCCGAGTACTACTCGCTGATGGTGCTCGCGGCGACCGGGATGTCGCTGATGGCGGCCGCCAACAGCCTCGTGACGATCTTCATCGCACTCGAGTTGGCGAGTCTGCCGTCCTACGCGCTCGTTTCCATCCTGAAGGACAACCGCGGTAGCGTCGAGGGCGGCCTGAAGTACTTCCTGATCGGCGCGCTGTCGTCGGCGATCTTCGTCTACGGCATCTCGCTGGTCTACGGCGCGACCGGCCACCTGCAACTGGACCTGATCGCCGACGAGATCGCCGTCCTCGCCGACGAGGGCGCCGGTTACGGCGGCCTGCTCGGGCTCGGCATCCTGATGATGATCGGCGGCTTCGCGTTCAAGACCGCGAGTGTCCCGTTCCACTTCTGGGCACCCGAGGCCTACGAGGGCGCGCCCGCACCGATCAGCGCCTTCCTCTCCTCGGCGTCGAAGGCCGCCGGCTTCGTGATCGCGTTCCGCGTGTTCACGACGGCGTTCCCGCTCGAGCCGACCGGCGCCTTGATCGGCGTCGACTGGACGCTCGCGTTCGTCATCCTCGCGATCGTGACGATGACGGTCGGGAACTTCGCCGCTGCGACCCAGACGAACGTCAAGCGGATGCTCGCGTACTCGTCGATCGGTCACGCCGGCTACGCCTTGATCGGGCTGGCCGGTCTCACCGCCGACGGTGGTGAACTCGTGATGGGTGCGGCGATGATGCACCTGCTCGTCTACGGCTTCATGAATACGGGTGCGTTCCTGTTCGTCGCCCTCGCGGAGTACTGGGGCGTCGGCCGCACCTTCGAGGACTACAACGGACTCGCGAAACAGGCGCCGGTCGCCTGCGTCGCGCTCGGTATCTTCATGTTCAGCCTCGCGGGTATTCCGCCGCTCGGCGGCTTCTGGAGCAAGTACTTCCTCTTTACGGGTGCAATCAGCGTCGGTAGCACTGCGATGCTGATCGTCGCGGCTGCACTCGTGGTAAACAGCGCGCTCTCGCTGTACTACTACTCGCGGCTGGTCAAGGCCGTCTGGATCGAGGAGCCGGTCGCCGGCCGAGACACGCTGTCACAGCCGACCGGAATCTACGCCGCGATCGTCTTCGCGGCCGTGATGACGGTCGTCCTGCTGCCAGCCTTCGGCCCCGTTTCCGAGGCGGCGATCGACGCCGCTGCGTACGTAATCTGATCGGCTTTCGCCAGCCTGCTTTTCGCTTCTGACCACTGTAAGCGGCGATTACCGACAGTTCTACGCTCGAGTGGACCGGTACCTTTTCCCCGAAGCGATTACAACCCGCAACAAATGGTTTTCCGGCTCGTGCTCGGGTGCGGGACCGTCGGTCGTCACGTCGTCACACGGCTGTCCGAACGTGGCGGCCCCGACGACCGGCTACTCGTCCTTACGGGCGACGAGAGCGTCGTCGAGACGCTCAGAGACGAGAGCATCCCCGCACGCCAGGCGACGCCGAGCGACCACGACGCCCTCGAGAACGTCGACCCGCCGGACGTCGTCTTCGTCGGTGGCGACCGGACCGACGTCAACCGGGCGGTCCTCGAGATGGCGCGGGAGCGGTTTCCGGACGCCGAGATCGTCGCCTACCTCGGGGGGAACCCGACGCCGAGCGATCGGGCGGCCTTCGACGCCGCTGCGGATTGCGTCGTCGGCACCGAGGAACCGATCGTCGACGAGGTGCTTGAGCGGACGACGACGCCGGTCGCGGAACGAGCGATCCGGCTTCGCCGGCAACTCGAGTCGATCGACGGCCGACTCGCGGTGGTGATGCACAACAACCCTGATCCGGACGCGATCGGGAGCGCGGTGGCGCTTTCCAACGTCGCCGAATCGGTCGGTCTCGAGGCGGACCCCTGCTATTTCGGCGAGATCTCCCACCAGGAGAACCGGGCGATGGTCAACCTGCTCGACCTGGATCTGCGGAATCTGGAGCCGGAAGAGTCACTCGAGGAGTACGCCGCGTTCGCGCTGGTCGATCACTCCAGACCCGGCGTCAACGACGAGCTTTCGCCGGACCTTCACGTCGACGTCGTCATCGATCACCACCCACCACGCGGGCCGGTCCCCGGCGAGTTCGTCGATCTCCGGGAAGGGGTCGGTGCGACGAGCACGCTGTTGACCGAGTACGTCGACCGCTTCGGGATCCCGTTCGATCCGGCGACGGCGACGGCGCTACTCTACGGCATCCGGGTCGACACGAACGACTTCTCCAGGGAGGTAGCGCCGGCGGACTTCGAGGCGGCGTCGATCCTGCGCCCGCACGCCGATACGTCCGTCTTACGCCAGATCGAACAGCCGACGGTCGAGGGCGATACCCTGGAGACGATCGCTCGAGCGATCAAGAACAGAGACCAGCGTGACTCCGTCGCGGTCGCAAGCGTCGGCCGGATCTCAAATCGGGACGCGCTGCCACAGGCGGCCGAGCAGTTGCTCGCGATGGAAGCCGTCGAGACGACGCTCGTGTTCGGTTTCCGTGACGAGATGGCGTATCTCTCGGCACGCTCGCGTGCGAACGACGTCGACCTCGGAGAGACGCTCCGGGATGCGTTCGACCAGATCGGCAGCGCCGGTGGCCACGCAGATATGGCCGGCGCACAGCTCGAGATCGGGATCCTGGCGGAAATCGACGACGGCGACGAAGCCGATTCGATCGTCAGCGTCGTCGAGGAAGTGATTACGAACCGTTTTTTCGAGGGAATACGGACACAGCCGGGCGTACCGGTCGGAGCCTACGACGGGGCAAGCGAGTGGCTGTTTACGGTCTCGGACGCCGAGAGCGAAGCGGAAGCCGACGACGGGGGGTGAGGACGCAGTACTTTTGCATACGGCCCCGTTACTGGGGTGTATGGAGGTCGTGTCGGACCAGAAGAAACCCCAGGTCGAGGAGTACATGACCCGGGACGTCGCCACAGTATCGCCCGATGCGACCGTCGGGACAGTCGCGACGCGAATCGCCGAAAGCGACGAACACAACGGGTTTCCCGTCTGCGAACGCCGACGCGTCGAGGGCTTTGTCAGTGCTCGAGACCTGCTGCTGGCAGACGACGACGAGCCGATTTTCAAGGTGATGACTGCCGACCTGCTCGTCGCTCACCCCGAGATGAAGGTGACCGACGCGGCTCGCGTCATCCTCCGATCGGGAGTCCAGAAACTCCCCGTCGTCGACGACGCGGGCAACCTCGTGGGGATCATCTCGAACGCCGACGTCATCCGCAGCCAGATCGAGCGAGCGACCCCCGAGAAGGTCGGGAAACTGCTGCGAACGTTAGAGGAGATCCACGGCGTCAACCTCGAGCAGGAACGTCGCACCGTCCCGATCGGAGAACTCACACCCACCCAGGGAAAGGTGTACGCGGACGAACTCGAGGGACGTCGCTACGAACTCGAGCGTGGACTGGCCGAACCGCTGGTGGTCATCGACAACGCCGGTACGCTGTTGCTCGCGGACGGCCACCACCGCGTGCTCGCGGCGGATCGCCTCGATATCGACGAGATGGACGCCTACGTTATCGTTATCGACCACCAGATCGATCTCGGGATGGCACGGACCGCCGAGAAGGAGAACCTAGAACGGATCGACGACATCGAGGTCGTCGACTACGCGCGGCATCCGCTGGTCCGGACGACGAAGCGACTGCAGTTCGAATAGCTCACTCGTCGCGTTCGATAACGAACGTCGTGAACGCCTCGAGTTCCTGTATCGTCTCGTCGTCGAACGCGACGGCGTCGAGTTCCGCACGGGCATTGGCAGCCAGATCCAGCGCCCGTTCGCGGGCGTACTCGATACTGCCCGCTTCCTCGAGAATCGACAGCGCCTCGAGGACCTCCTCGTCCGTGTTCTCGTCGGCCTCGAGGAGTTCGCCGAGTCGCCTGGCTTTTTCGGGTGGACTCTCCTCGAGTGCGTGGATAACCAGCAGGGTCTTTTTGCCCTCGCGGACGTCGTTGCCGAACTCCTT
Organism: Natronobacterium texcoconense; assembly: GCF_900104065.1. Taxonomy (NCBI): domain Archaea; kingdom Methanobacteriati; phylum Methanobacteriota; class Halobacteria; order Halobacteriales; family Natrialbaceae; genus Natronobacterium; species Natronobacterium texcoconense. The sequence continues at coordinate 511,589 of NZ_FNLC01000001.1, forward strand.
GCCGAAGTCGCCGGCCCGACCCAGCGAGTTCTCGACGTCCAGAATGTCGTCGCCGATCTGGAAGGCGACGGCGGTCAGTTCCGCGTAGCTGGCGACGGCCTCCTCGACCTCGGCGGGCTGATCCGTGATGATCGCGGCCAGCCGTGCGACGATCCGGGCGAGACAGCCGGTCTTGCAGGCACACATCTCGAGGTACTCCTCGGTGCCGACGGGAGTGTCACACTCGTTGTGCCAGTAGATGTCCATTCCCTGTCCGAGGTGTGTCCGGTTGAGTTCGTACATCAGCATCTCGTAGGCGGCCAGCCGCTGTTCGGCCGGGAGATCGGCCGGATTCTCCGTCAGGATCTTCAGCGGCAGGAAGTACATCGCGTTGCCGGCGTTCAACGCGACGTCCTGTCCGTAGACGTGGTGGAGCGCGGGCCCGCCACGTCGTTTCGTCGCCCCGTCTTCGACGTCGTCGACGATGATCGTCCCGTTGTGGAGGATCTCCGGAATGCAGGCGTATGGCAGATACTCTTCCGGATCCTCTCCGAACCCGTCGACGAAGACCAGAAAGAGTACTGCACGCCATCGTTTCCCGCCTCGATCCAGAAGCTCCCAGAGCGGATCCGCGAGCGCCTGCTGGATGCTCTCGCTGTCGTACTCGTACGTGGGTTCGCCAAAGAACGACTCGAGGTAATCGTCGTCGATCTCCCGTGGGACGAGGTCAGCGATGGCCTCGTCGACTGCCGGCCGCCACTCGGCAAGCGTCTCCCGCATACTCCCCTCGAGAGGTACCGGGGTAAAAAAGATTCTCAGTTTCGCGCGATACTGTGGGCATTCCGGAAGGTATCGCTCCGTTGGCTTTGCGACCTTCCCATCGTGTTTCGAAACGAAAAAAAGCGGTACAGTTACCATACCACAGTCCCACGCATCCCCCATGACGACCTGGATCGGTGACTTGTTCACCAGTGACGTCGGCTGGAACCACCTCGAGGGACTGGTCGACATCGGCAACCGGATGGCAGGAAGCGACGGTGAACGCGAAGCAGCGGAACTGACCCGCGACGCGCTCGAAGTCGTCGGCGCGCGAAACACCCGTCTCGAGACGTTCGACATTCAGGGCTGGACGCGCGGCGACAGCGCCGTCCTCGCGGGCGACGAGGAACTCGACTGTATCGCGCTCCCACGTAGTCCCGACGACGAAGCGACCGCACCGCTGGTGGACCTCGGCTACGGCCTCCCGTCGGACTTCGAGGCGGCCGACCTCGAGGGGAAAGTCGCCATGGTCCGCAGCGACATCCCCGATTACTACGAGCGGTACATCCACCGCCGGGAGAAGTACTACCACGCCGTCGAGAACGGCGCGGTCGCCTTCGTCTACCGCAACCACGTCGAAGGCTGTCTCCCACCGACCGGCAGCGTCGGCACCGAGGCGGACCCGATCGGCGATATTCCGGCCGTCGGCGTCTCGAGCGAGGTCGGTGCGCGACTCGCCCGGCGGTACGACGGCAAGGAGGTAGAGGTTCGCGTCGACGCGGACGTCTACGATGCCCAGAGCCAGAACGTCCACGCCGAACTCGGCCCCGATACCGACGAGCGCGTACTCGTGACGAGCCACGTGGACGCCCACGACATCGCCGAGGGCGCACTGGACAACGGCGCGGGGACGGCGATGGTCGTCGAACTCGCGAACGCGCTCGCGAACCGGGAGGACGAACTCGAGACCCGCGTCGAGTTCGTCGCCTACGGTGCCGAAGAAGTCGGCCTGGTCGGTTCCGGGTATCACTCCGAACAGACCGACCACGACTCGATCGAGGCGATCGTCAACAACGATGGCGTCGTCCGCGGCCGAACGCTCGAGTTCTACACGCACGGGTTCGACGGCCTCGAGGACGCTATCGACGCCGTCGCCGAGCAGTACGACCACCCGATGAAGACGGTGCCACAGCTCGGCCCCCACAGCGACCACTGGCCGTTCGTCCAGTGGGGCGTCCCCGGCTACCACGTCATGTCGACCTCCGACGAGGTCGGCCGCGGCTGGGGCCACACCTTCGCCGACACCTTCGAGAAACTCGAGAAACGCGACCTCCGCGAACAGGCGATCTTGCTGACCGAACTGGTCGTCGACCTCGCGAGCGACGACCGGACGGTCGAACACCGCTCGCCCGAGGAGATCGTCGCCGACCTCGAGGACCAGAACCTCGCGGAAGGGATGCGGATTACGGGCGACTGGCCGTACGACGACTGATACGGTTTGCTGTAACTATTTACCGCCGATCGTCGATCCCGGCTTGACGATCGGCAGTAAAGAACCGACTGCCGGACAACCGTACGCTTTTGGGCGGGCCGCGTGAACCTCACGCTATGGATTCCGCCGCGTGGGACCCCGCCGAGGACCCGGTCGTCGGGTTCGTCACGGACGAAGAAACCGGATCGACGCCGGGACTGCAGGCCGGTGACGCCCTCGAGTCCGTCGTCGACGCACACGACGGGACGCTCGTTACTGGCGACCTCGAGACCGAGGACGTTCGCGCGGCGGACGTGCTGGTCGCTCGGGGCGATCGGACGCTCTCGGTGCTCGCTCGCGCGGGCATCGATTCACCCGTCGTTCCGGTCGCTCCGGCCACCGGCGTCGAGGCCGTCGACCCGGATCAGGTCTCCAACGCGGTCGCGGCTGTACTCGAGGGCGATGCGACCGTCCGCGAACGGGCGGTGCTCGAACTCGAGGGGGTCGACGCTGGAACACAGCGAGCCCTGTTGGACGTCGCGCTCGTTACGGACGAACCAGCCCGCATCTCGGAGTACGGCGTCCACTCTCTGGACGGCGAAGTCGCGACCTTTCGCGCCGACGGCGTCGTCGTCGCGACGCCGGCGGGGAGTCACGGCTACGCCAGCGCCGTCGACGCGTCCTTGCTCTCGTCGGCCGTCGACGCCGTCGCGGTCGCACCGATCGCCCCGTTCGTGACCAATACGCGTCGCTGGGTGCTTCCACAGAAGGTGACGCTCACCGTCGAGCGTGACGAAGGCGACGTGACTGTCCTCGCTGACGGACAGGCGGTCGAGACGGTCTCCCTCGGCGCGGACGTCACCGTCACCGCCGCTCGAGAGGGTCTCGAGACGCTCGTCGTCGCCGACGAACTGCTCGAAACCCCGGACGAAGACTGACGAAAAACCGAATCGGAGTTAGCTGTTGTACGGCTCCTCGTCGCGGTGATTGTTCGGGTTCGTATTCTCGAGGGCGTCGGCCTCGCGCTGGTCGGACTTGTGTTCGATGTCCTGCCGTCGCTGTTCTTCGTCCTGTCGTTCCCGCGCCTCCATCTCCTCTTCGGTGAGTTGCTCTTCGTCTTCTTCCTCCGTCTCTTCTTTGGCGAGTTCGACGTCCCGGCCGTGCTCGTCTTTACCAGTTTCGTCTGGCTGGGTATCGTCGGTCATAGTTCCGACCGAGGGTACCGGTGACCGAGGAAAAGGGGTTGGGCTTGCGAGGGTCGGCGTCCCCGGGTTCACCCTGTTGCAGTCGGGCGATCGTCACTGGGGAAGTCGGCCCCTGGATTGCGACGATACCGGACCTACCAGGGCTCGCCCGAAGCCAGATCGATCTCGCTGTCGCCCTTCTCGGACGGACAGACGTCGGCGAGCACGCAGTCGCTACAGTCCGGGTTGCGTGCCGTACACGTCGCACGGCCGTGATCGATACAGAGGTGGGTGAACTGCTGCCAGTAGCCGTCGGGAACGATCTCCATCAGTTCCTCCTCGATACGCTCCGGGCGCTTCTCCTCGGTGAGTCCGAGACGCCGGGTGAGTCGCTGGACGTGCGTGTCGACCACGATCCCCTCGACGACGTCGTGGCCGTGCTGGAGGACGACGTTTGCCGTCTTGCGACCGACGCCCGAGAGGTCCGTCAGTTCGTCCATCGTATCCGGCACTTCCCCGTCGTGTTCCTCGACGATCGTCTCGCAGGCGCTTTTGATGTAGCCCGCCTTGCTGTTGTAGTAGGTGATCGAGTTCAGATCCTCCGCGAGTTCCTCCTCGGGGGCCACAGCGTACTCCTCCGGTCCATCGTACTTCGCGAACAGGTGCTCGGTCTCCTTGTTCACCCGCTCGTCCGTACACTGGGCCGAGAGGATCACGGCAATCAACAGCTCGAGTCGGTTCGAATACCGAAGCGAGATCGTCGAGTCCGGATACTCCTCCTCGAGTCGCTCGACTACCTCTTCGGCCTGCGCTGCTCGCGTCTCGCGTGGGGTTCCCATAGGGGTGTGGTAGGATGCAGGTCGTTTCAGCGTTCGGGTTCTATAGTACCAACGGAACTGATTTACACACCGATCGCACGACGACTGTGCACTCGGGTGTGCATTGGCTTTCAGCGGCTACTATATTCTTCGTGAGCGGATGCCGTGAGCTTTAAGCGACCGTCACGCCCGTGTCTGGGTATGAAAGCGACCGCGATGGCTCACCCCATCCAGGGGTTGGTCAAGTATCACGGAATGCGAGATCACGTCGAGCGACTCCCCTACCACGACAGTATCAGCGTCTCTACGGCGCCGAGCCACACTCGCACGACAGTCGAGTTCTCCATGGACTACGACGAAGACACCTTCGTCGTCGACGGCGAGGAACTCGAGGGCCGCGCCCACGAACGCGTCGAAGCCGTCGTCGAGAAGGCCCGCTCGCTGTCCGACGCCGCCCACACGGTCTATCCAGTTCGCCTCGAGAGCGAGAACAGCTTCCCGACGAACGTCGGACTCGGCTCGTCCTCGTCGGGCTTTGCGGCCGCGGCGATGGCGCTCGCCGAGGCAGCGGAACTCGACGCTTCGATGCAGGAGATTTCGGCGATCGCTCGAGTTGGCTCCGCATCCTCCGCCCGCGCCGTGACGGGTGCGTTCTCGCAGCTGCACACCGGGATGAATGACGAGGACTGTGTCTCCCGTCGACTCCAGACTGACCTCCACGAGAACCTGAAGATCATCGTCGGGCTCGTCCCCTACCACAAAGAGACCGAGGACGCGCACAACGAGGCCGAGGACAGCCACATGTTCCAGGCCCGCAACGCCCACATCCACGGCCAGATCGCCGAGATGCGCGACGCGCTCCGTGAGGACGACTTCCATCGAACGTTCGAACTCGCCGAACAGGACTCCCTGTCGCTCGCAGCGACGACGATGACCGGCCCCGAGGGCTGGATCTACTGGCAGCCCGCGACGCTGGCCATCTTCAACCGCGTGCGCGAACTTCGCGAAGAAGAGGACATTCCCGTCTACTTCTCGACGGACACCGGCGCGACCGTCTACGTCAACACGACCGACGAACACGCCGAGTACGTCGAAGAACAGATCGCAGACTGCGGCGTCTCGACGTCGATCTGGGAGGTCGGCGGCCCCGCGAAACTGCTTGACGACCACCTCTTCTAAACGAACTTTTGCTCTGTCGTTCGAGAGAGCTTCCCTCTCTCGCGATCAGGCGGTTAGTAGCCAGCCCGAAATTCCGAACGAGGACCAGCTGGAGTCGCCTACCAGTCGAGTTCGCCCGGTATCTCCTCGATAAACGGCTGTGCCGCCCACCCCTTCTCGTAGGGTGCGGCGTAGGTGAAATCGAACGAAAACGCCGAAATCTTCCACTCTCCGCCCACTCGCCGGAACTCGTGTTCGTAGGTGCCCTGCGTCCAGACGGCCTCACCGTCGCCGGTTACCGAGGGACAATCCAGGTACCACTTCCCGGTGGCAGTATCGCCGTCGACCTCGATCACCTGATTGTGGAGCATGTGCCTCCTGAACGGCATATTCTCCGAATAGGCCGTTTCGGCCCACTCTTTCCAGGCGTCTCTGCCTTCTGCTGACCCCAGCGGTTCGGCGTCGAACGTTACGTCTTCGGTAGCAAAGCGATCGATGGCCTCGCCCACCTCGCCGTCGTCGACGAGGTAGTACACTCTGGCCATCAGTTCGTTGATCGCGTCTTTCTCCACGAGCGCTTGCACGTCCCTCGATGTTGTTTCTGCCATAGGGTGGTTCACCCTCCTCGTTCTATGCTGACCAGTTGCATAGAGGCGCCCCGTGACGTATTTTCACAGCGTGAACGGAACGTAGTCTGTGACCGGTACTCTCCAGTGGAACGGGTCGTGCTGGTCTGATGCCAGCGAATCGGTCACGCCATGGTATCTACGATGTCGCGGAACTCCTCGAGGGTGAACGCCCGAAGTGGTTCGACCGTCACGTTGCCACTTTCCGCGAGCGAGAGCATTGCCCGTGCCGCCGTCGTATCGTCGGGGAAGTCGGCGACGACGACGCCGTCGTACCGACCCATCGTGACAAAAAAGTCGTTCCACGTCCCGCCGAGCGACTCGATCATCTCTCTGGCATGCTCCGTCCGTTCGGGACTGTCTCGGACGTTTCGAACGCCTTGCTGGGTGAAAGCGGTCAGGAACACGTACGTCGGCATGGCAATGCCGCGTACCACGAAGAAAACGATAGTCGTTCGCCCGAGACCGCCTTTCGGTGAACACCGAGTATGGTACCAGCACGACCTCTGAAACGTCTCCCCGACTGAGGCGATCAGAAGCGCCAGTTCTCTGTTTCCATCAAAGCGACTGCCACCCTCGAGGCGAGTCGTTCAGCCGCTCACAGCCGTCCTCGGTGACGACCACCAGGTCCTCGATACGGACGCCGAACTCGCCCTCGAGGTAGACGCCCGGTTCGATGCTGAAGACCATCCCTGGCTCGAGTTCGCAGCCGTTGCCTGCAGTGATGTACGGCGGTTCGTGGACGTCGAGTCCGACGCCGTGGCCGGTTCGGTGGATGAACTGGTCGCCGTAGCCGCGGTCCTCGAGGACGTCGCGGGCAGCACGGTCGATTGCCTCTGCTGCGACGCCGGGTTCGACGGCTGCGACGGCAGCCTGTTGTGCCTCGAGGACGGCGTCGTGGACGCCCTCGTACTCGGCCGGCGGTTCGCCATCGAAAACGACGGTTCGGGTCTGGTCGCCCGGGTAGCCGTCGGCGTAGGTTCCGAAGTCGAGCACGACGGGATCGCCGGCCTCGATCGTCCGATCGCCGTGACGGTGGTGGGGACGCGCGCCGTTCGGCCCAGAACCGACGACGGTCTCGAAGGAGACGCCCTCGCCGCCGGCGTTGGCGAGCCGTTCTCCGATTTCGGCCGCGAGTTCGTTTTCGGTCATCCCGATCGCATCGCTCCCGAGAGCGCGGACCTCCTCGCTGACGGCGTCCGAAATCGAGGCGGCTTTCCGGAGCGCCTCGAGTTCGGCCTCGTCCTTGCGAATCCGGAGGTCGTCGACGACCTCGCTGGCCAGGCCAAACGTCGCTTCGGGGAACGTCGCCCGCAGATCCTGGGTGAAGAGTGCCCACATGCGGTCGTCGATCAGGAAGTGACCACCCGCGAGATCGAGTTCCTCGCCGACGCGCTCGAGGAGGTCCGTGGGATCGTCCCCGTCGCTCCAGGTTCGTACGTCGGTCACCGGCGAGGCGTCCCGGATCTGGTCGTCGTACATCTCGGGGGCGACGAACAGTTCGGCTTCGGGTGTGACGAACAGGAACAGGTGCCGCTCCATCGGTTCCTCCTCGAAGCCTGCGAGGTAGTGCATGTTCGAACTCGGGAAGCAGACGAGGGCGTCTACCCCCTGCTCCGTGAGTACTTTGCGGGCCCGCTCGAGTCGTTTCTCGACGATATCGTCGGTTTGCGTTCGGCTCATACGTGGCGATAGACGGTCGTGGATAAAGTTCCCGCCGATAGCGCGTTTGGCCACCAGTATATGGGCGTCGAACCCCTATATCGGGTATGCACGTCGTCGTCCTCGGCGGTGGCTACGCCGGACTGACGCTGACTCGGCTGCTCGAGAGCGACCTTCCCGACGACGCGGAGTTGACGCTGGTCGACCGAACGCCGGACCACCTCGTCCAGCACGAACTCCACCGGGTGATCAGGCGGCCGGAACTCGCGGGCGCGATCACCGTCTCCTTGCCCGCGGTCCTCGAGCGGGCTACCGTCCGCGTCGCCACCGTCGAGAAAATCGACCGGCAAGAGCGTGTTGTCTCGCTCTCGAACGGCGGCCTCGAGTACGACCTCTTGGCGATCTGTCTCGGGGCTCGAACGGCCTACTACGGCCTCGAGGGAGTCCGCGAGCACGCGATTCCGCTCAAACGGTTGCGACACGCGAATCGGATTCGAAAGCGAACGCGCGAAATCTGTTACGACGGGAGCGACGACTCGCGGATCGTCGTCGGCGGTGCCGGCCTCTCAGGCATCCAGGTCGCCGGCGAACTGGCCGAACTCGTCCGCGAGGAGCGGAGTCCGGAGACGGAGATAACGCTGCTCGAGCAACGTGAGTCGGTCGCGCCGAGTTTTCCGTCGAACTTCCAGCGGGCTGTCCGGGAGAAACTCGAAGCAAAGGGAATCGGCGTCAGGACCCAGGCGACGGTCCGGGAGGCGACCGACGAGCACGTCGTCCTCGAGTCCGAGGAGACTGTTCCCTACGACGAGTTCGTCTGGACCGGCGGCATCCGCGGCCCCGATCCGCTCGAGGGCGAGCGCCCGACGGTCGAGAGCGACCTGCGACTCGACGACCGGACGTTCGTTCTCGGTGACGCGGCTCGGGTCGTCGACGGCGAGGAAGAGTTCGTTCCCGCGAGCGCACAGTCCGCGGTCCGGGAAGCACGAACGGTCGCGACGAACGTCACGCGAGTCGTCGAGCGCGAACTCGAGGGCGATGGAATGATCGACCTCGAGTCGTTCACGTTCGACACTCCCGGATGGCTGGTCAGCGTCGGCGACGACGCGGTCGCACAGGTCGGTCCGGCCGTCGTCACGGGACGATCCGCGAAGGCGCTGAAGTCGACAGTCGGTCTCGGCTATCTCTCGTCGGTCGGAGCCACGGGAACTGCACTCGGGCGCATTCGTGAGGAGTTCGATCCGAGATAACTGCCGATCGATTTGCGTCTCGTTCCGAATAGTTGAGACGCAGCCTACCTTTGATATCCGTCTCCGGTGGCCAATACCGCATGCGCCACGTCGAGGTTTCGCTCCGACCCCAGACGCGAGAACCGGTCCTGGCGGTTCTCGATTCGGAGCGGATCGACTACACGGTCGTTCCGGCCGACGACGACAGCGAGTACGACGCCCTCGTCTCGTTTACCCTCCCGAAGAACGCCGTCGAGGTCGTCCTGGACGAGTTAGAGGAGGCCGGACTCGGTGAAGACGATCATACGGTGATCGTGACAGCGGACACGGTTATCTCCCGGAAGTTCGGCGCGCTCAAACAGCGGTACACGAAGACACTGGACGACGAGCGACTCGCTCGCCACGAACTGTACGCCGAGTCCGAAGGCCTGATGTCGACGCTTCCGGTGTACGTGACGCTGACGCTAGTGAGTGCGATCGTTGCAACGGCCGGGCTGCTACTCGATTCGGCCGCCGTCGTGGTCGGATCGATGGTGATCGCACCGCTGATCGGACCGGCGCTCGCGGCCAGCGTCGGAACGGTCCTCAACGAACACGACCTGTTCTGGACCGGCGTTACGTATCAACTGCTTGGGGTCGGTATCGCGATTGCTGGTGCGGCGACGTTCGCGTGGCTGTCGAAATCGCTGTTTCTCGTTCCGCCCGGGATCGACGTCGTCGAAATCGACGAAGTCAGCGAACGAGTTCTTCCGAACCTGCTCTCACTGTTCGTCGCTTTCGGTGCGGGAATTGCTGGCGTGTTGAGCCTCTCGACGGGTGTCTCCGTCGCTCTCGTCGGCGTGATGATCGCCGCCGCACTGATCCCGCCCGCCGCTGCCGCCGGCATCGCTATCGCGTGGGGAGTTCCGAACGCAGCGGTCGGCTCGCTCATCCTCGTCTTCGTCAATCTGTTAGGCGTCAACATCACCGGACTCTTCACCCTCTGGGCAATGGGCTATCGTCCGCACATCCGGGCTGAGACGGGGATCGCACGCCAGTTAGTTCGTCGCCGTCTCGTCGTGTTTACGATCGTCATCCTGGTGCTGTCGACGTTCCTGGTCGGCGTTACGTGGGCGTCGTACGAACGCGCATCGCTCGAGAACGACGTGACGACGGAAGCGGAAGCCGTTCTCGACTCGCCAGCGTACCAGGACGTCTCCCTCGTCGAAGTCGAACTGTTTCTCGAGGAAGGACTCCTGTTCGAGCCCGCAATACGTCTCGAGGAAGGGACGTTACTCGAGCAACCCGAACGGATCGTCATCACGGTCGAGCAGCCAGCCGACGACGACCATCCGGAGCTCGCTTCGGAGCTGGACGACCGCATCAGCACCGAGATAGGGGACGACGTGACGGTTCACGTCCGGTTCGTCGAGTACGATACTGCGTAGGGCGCTCGACGTCCGGGCTGAAACTGGAAAACTAGGTCCAGCGATCAAGCCCCGTCTGGGTGACGCTCTCCTCGATGCGTTCGAAGCCGCGGGCGACCTCGCCCGGATCGACGGCCCACTCGTCGGTGACGTACTCGCGGGCGGCCTCGAGGTCCGGATCCAGCGCCGTGTCGAACTCGTAGTCGTCGGTGACGTTCGGATCTCTGAAAAGTTGACGGACGCGGTCGCCGTACTCGACGCTGTCGCCGCGGGCCTCGAGAACGCTCCAGAGGTCGCCGTGTTCGGTGATCTCCTTGATGGCCGTCTTCGGGCCGATCCCCGAGACGCCCTCGTTGAAGTCCGTCCCGATGAGGATGGCGGCGTCGATCAACTGCTCGAGAGTCAGGTCGTGGTGTTCGAGTGTCGCCTCGAGGTCCATCAGTTCGGGATCGCCTTTGCTCGTCAGCTGTCGCAGCGTCAGCGGCGCGCCAAAGAGCAGGGCGTCGTAGTCCTCGGAGCCGACGTAGTCGGCGTCGCCACGCCGGACCATGTGTGCAGCCTGGGCCTCTCCCTCTGCGGGTGCCTCGACGACGGGAACGTCCAGCAGCCGGAGCAGTTCACGACTGGTTTCCTGGATCGTCTCCGTCAGCCGCTGGGTTCGGGACTCGAGTTGAGCGATGGCGACCTGATCGCCTTCCTCGCGGGCGGTCTCGAGCTGTTCCTCGTACGTTCGGCGCTGTTCGCGGCGGGATTCGATCTCGTCTTCCTTGAGTTCGGAGGGGCCGCCGTCGAAGACCATCACGGGCGTGACGTCGTTCTCGAAGAACTTCGGCAGTCCCTGGACGATGCCGACGAGGTTGGCGACCTCCGTGCCGTCGGCGGTCGTGTAGACGTCGCTGTTCGTCCACTTGACGGTCGTCGTCAGGTACCGGTAGAGCCAGTTGTGGGCGTCGACGGCGACCACTCCCTCCACCTCGGAGAAGGGCACCTCCTCGATGACCGCGATATCACGAAGTGCAGCGTTTCCCATTGGGACGCAATAGGTAGGACTGGGATTTGAATCGTTGGCTTCTCGGCTCGGCGTAGACGACTCGAGCGGAAAGTATTTATTAAAACGATATCACGTGGGTAGCAACGGAATGGTCCCCGGAACGCATTCGAGTCGTCGAGCGGTGCTCGGCGGCATCAGTACCCTCCTCGTCGGTGGCTGTCTCGGGCGGTCTCCCCCCTCGAGCGGAACCGACGACTGGCGGATGTACGGTCGTGATCCCGGTCGAACGCGGTACGTCTCGGACGTCGAGATTCCGGAAACCGAACCTGAGATCGCGTGGGAACGCAGCGTCGGTGCCTCCGGCTGGCGGCCACCGATCGTCGTCGGCGAGACCGTCTACTGCCAGTACGCGAACGGACTGTTCGTTCTCGAGGCCACGACTGGCGAGGGGCCGCTCGCGAGAACCTCGGGCGCGTTCGGACGGGGAACGGGACCGATGGTGTTCGCGTCGACCGAGATCTATCGCGACGGGACGCTGGTCGTCCCCTACGGCGAGGCCATCGCCGGCTACACCGGAGCTCCCGGCCGCTGGCCGGACAGAGTGTCGGGCTTCGGCAGCGAACTGCTCCGGTGGTGGAGCGACGGGGAACACGTCGGAACCGGCGGTGCAGGTATCGCTTTGCGCTCCGGCGAGTCGCGGTCGATCGCGTCGCCGCTCGTCACCGACGGGGCGCTCGTGACCGTTCACTCCTTCTCCGACAGCGTCTCCGCCGTCCGGCCCGACGACGGCAACCCACGCTGGCGATACGCCCTCGAGGACGCGATACCGGACGACTGGGACTACGGTCTCTTTTCGATCGGACACGTCGTCGACGAGACGACCGGTACCGTCGTCGTCAAGGGGCGGCTCTTCGGAACGCCGTACCTGATCGGTCTCGACCTCGCCGACGGCGAACTCGAGTGGACGGTCGACGAACGAGAAACCAGCGCCGAGTTGAACGAACGGGAGGATAGCCTGCTCGCACGCGAGGGAGTAGTTTACACAGTCGGGCAGACCGAAGACCGCGACCGGCGAATCCTCGAGATCGATGCGGAGACCGGTGAGCGGGGCTGGAACCGGGCGCTAGATCGATCCGACCACGTCGGCCTCGCCGCCGACGAACGAACGCTGTATCACGTCGGGACCGTCGCTCGTGACGGAACCGATCCGCTGGCAGTCACGGCGCTCGACCTCGACGACGGGAGCGTCCGCTGGGAAGTGATCTTCGACGGCGATTCGTTCGCCACGACTTCGTTCTCTTTCCAGCCGCCGACGGTAGCCGGCGACTCGCTGCTCGTTCCCGGAGACGACGGCCTGCACGCACTCGACTGCGAGAGCGGCGACCTCCTGTGGACGTTTACGGAGATGGTCGGCACGTCGGGCGGAAGCGAGACGGAGCGAGAGGCACTGACACCAGCCGTCGTCACGAACGACCGGATCGTCCTCGGAACCACGCTCGCGCTGTACGGACTCGATATTTCCTAACTATGTCGACAGAACCCGCTTCCACGACCGACAGCACCGAGACGAGCCCTGGATTCGCCACTGTCGTTCGCGCCGTCGTCGTGATGGTTCGCGCTCGCCCCTCCTCTCTCGTCCCGTTTCTCCTCGCCGGACTCGTCGGCGCGGCAAGCACGCTCGCGCGGATCGAGACACCGTATCCAGCCAGCATCTCGCCGTTCGGCGCGAGCGGATCGCTCCAGATCCCGATTCCGCTCGTCCCTCGCCTCGAGCCGACCGTCGAACTCGCACCGACGATCCTGCTCGGATTGCGACTCGAGTACGCCGCCGCCCTCATCGGCTGGCAGGCCGCGCTCGCGGTGGTGACGGCGGTCGCGTTCGCCGTTGGCATCTGGCGCGTCGCTCCCAGGATGGACGGGTTCGTGCCGCCAGCCGCTCGAGTCGGCTGGCTCGCAGTTTACGTGCTCGTCCTCCAGAGTGTGCTGTTCGGGGTGATCTACGTGGTTCGAGTACACCCCACGGGCGGTGTCGTCGGCACCGGAATTCTGGCTGCACTCGTCGCACTCCTCGTCGGCGGTGCTCTCCTGCTGGCACCCGCAGCGATCGTTCTCGGTGGGGATCGGCCGGATGCGGCAGTGCTCGAGAGTCTCGCCTACGCCGGCTCGCGTCCGTTCTCGAGTGCCGGGCTGGTGCTCTGTCTCGGAATTCTGGCGACACTCTTCACCGGCGCTGCGACGGTAGTTTCGGGGTATCCGGGACTCGCAGCGGGAACGATCGCGAGCGTGGCCGTCGCGGGAACGGCACACGCGGCGGCCGTCGCGAGCATATACGAGTCTGTCGAGCGAAACGGGCCGGCGAGCGATTCGTAGCGAACTCGGCGTGTTAGTCCGTGCGTTCAGCAGTCGGCGGTTTGCCGTCCACCCGCGACTCGAGAAAGGTCTCCTCTTCGACCGAGAGGTCGCGGTCGCGAAACTCCTCGAAGCCGCACCGATAGGCCTCCTGCTCGTTCGTCCAGTCTTCGGGCCGCGGATACTCGAGTACCAGTTCCGCGATGCCGGTCGTCTCACCGGTGTAGCCGAAGCCAGCCCGGTACAGAGCCTCGTAAGCGAACGGGTTGTTGACGGCAATCCGGAGCCGCTCGTAGCTGCGCTCGAGTGCCTCATCCCGGACGCGTCGCACTAGCTGGGGGCCGATCCCCTCGCCGCGTCGGTCGCGGGCGACCGTGACGTACCGCAGCCACAGCGTCCTCTCGTCGGTTCGGTCCTCGTTGAACGCAATGGCGGCGACGATCCCCTCGTTTCCGTCTTCGACTCCGTCCGCGTCCGCCGCCTGGCGCTCTCGAGCAACTGCCTTCCCGGTGTTCGTCATGACGAACTTGCCGGCGTAGCTGAACCGCTCGTGATCGAGTCGGAGCTTCGGACCATCGGGCGGCCACCCAAGTAGTTCGTACTCCACAGTCGTCGTTCACTCGCTAGCTATTATAATGTAGTAGCTACTGAACGTCAGTGCGCACCAGATCGCACGACACCAGTGCGATCGGTGTGCAAACAGTTTCAGTTGTTACTATAGCCACTGCAAGTCAGTACACACCTGATCGCACGACAGCTATGCGGTCAGTGTGTAACCAGTTGCAGTCGTTATTATAAGAGCCACGTCTCGGTTGGGCGACCACGTCGTCTCGCGTCTTCGCTCGAGCGGTCCTTGCCGGGGCTTGCTCAAGCCTTTTGCCGGATTTCGTCGTAGCTTCGGGTAGTATGGATGGCGGCTCCGACGGAACGGCATCGGCGACCTCTGCGTCCGCGTTCGGTCTCGAGAGTCCACTCGACTGGACGGTCGGCGGCGCACTCGGCGGAGCGATCGGTGCGGCCGTGTTCGGACTGCTGGTGTGGCTCTTCGATCCCGAGGTTGTAGCCGTCGCGATCCCCGCGATTTACGGTCTCGAGCCGGTCGGCGTCGTCGGCTGGGGGATCCACGTCGCGCACGGAATCGTCCTCGGGCTGGTCTTCGGGTTCCTGATGACTCGGCAGGCGGTTCTCGAGTTCGCACAGATGGACGTCGAGACCGCCGCCCTCTCGCGGTCCGGGATGTGGGTCCGGACAGTCGCGGCCGGTTTCGTCTTCGGACTCACCATCTGGGCGATCCTGCCACTGCTCGTCCTCCCCGTCTGGATCGACGCCATCGGGACCGAGGCAGCAGGCGATTTCCCGGCCACGGCGGTCGAGAGTCTCGTGGGTCACGTCCTGTTCGGAACCGTGCTCGGACTCGTCTTCGCGACGACCGTCGACCTCCGCAGTCGGACCGGTGAGGCACCGATCGAGGACTGATCGGGCGTCGTTCAGGTACGGCTTTTTTGCTGGTATCCGTCGTAGAACCGTCCATGTCGGAGGAAGAACTCCTCGAGTTCGAACTCGAACAGTCCCCACAGGAGGTCGCCGATCGACTCCGCGAACTCGCGGATACGTTCGAAAACGACGACGAGTTGACGATATCGGACGACGCCGTCTCGATTACGGTCCCCACTCCGACCGAACACCTCGAGTTCGAGACCGAACTCGAACGCGAACGGTACGAGGGCGGCAACGAGTTCGAACTGGAGATCGAACTCGAGTGGACGGTCGAAACCGACGGGTCGCCGGTCGAGAGCGACGAGATAGAAGAAGAGACCGACGAAGAGTAACGCGTCAGAATCGGTTTCGCCACCGCTTCGTTCGCAGAACTTCGTCTTTCATCGCCGAACAGTGTTCTTTGGCGCGCTGTTCCTCGAACTCGTCGGTCATGTCGTCGACGCACGCCTCCCAAGAGCCGCCGATCGAGGACCAGTACTCGAGGACGCTGTCCCGGTCCCACCCCTGTGGGAGGCCGTCCAGGGCGTCGACGTCCTCGTCGACGACGTCCGTCAGCGAGTCGCCGTCGGTCGACTCCGCCGCGTTCTCATCCTCGAGATCCGTCGACTCCAGTGCCGATGCCCGGTAAACTGCCGACCCGACCGACTCGAGGCCGACGACGTAGGCTGGCCGGTCGTCGCTCGCCTCGACGTCGACGAGGTCCTCCTCACCCTGGGGAAACTCGAGGTCGTCAGTCATCACTGCGGCAACGACCCCGCGACCGTCGGGCGTCGCTACCGGATCACCCTCGTCGTATCGCGTGTCACTCATCGTCGGTTACGTTCGGTCGCTGAAAGGGTAGGGGTGATGCACGGAGGTGCAAGGCCTCGAGCGGCCGGAACTGGGTTCGTTCGGACGTCGATAGCGAGCGGACCGTCGCCCGTCGAAACGGCAATCAGGGTTAACTTGGAGTATTTCAGATACACGGACAGTGTTCGAGAGCGTCGTATCGATACAGAGTGGTTCGAACAAGCTTACCGCACCAGCAGACGAATCCACGATAAACGAGACGGCCGAGCGGTGGTTCGAGAGCATCGAGGCAATCCAGTTGGCTCTCGAGACTGTTACCTCGACCGAGGGGCGGATGGCGGCCAGTCTCCTGATGATCCTGCTCGCAGTCACCATCGGGTTCGTCGTCGTCCCGAAAGCCGTCCAGCGAACGACCGAACTGGTCGGCCAAACCTTGCGCGAGAGCGAGGCCGGAACGGTTCTCGAGACGATCGACGACCTGCTCGACGTCCCGTTCCCGAAGACGGCAGTCGTCCGACTCTTTCAAACGAGCCTGATCGCAATCACCGGGCTCGCGTTGCTCGTCGTCTGGGGTTACGCCGACATCGCACGGAGCGCACTGGGTTCGCTCAGGTCGGCACTCCCGTACTTCTTCCAGGTGTTGTTGACGATCGGACTTCTCGTCGGTGCGCTCGTCGGAACGCGATACCTCGAGGAACGACTCGAGGAGTGGCTCGCCGACGCGAACTACGTTACGGCCCACCAGGAGGAGGTCGTCTACCGCGTGCTGCAGGTGATCATCTTCGTCGCCGCCGGGTTAGCCGCCCTCTCGCTCTGGGACGTCGATCTCGGTGGGTTGCTCGTCGGGGCAGGGTTCCTCGGTATCGTGCTCGGTATGGCCGCCCGCCAGACGCTCGGGTCGCTGATCGCTGGCTTCGTGTTGATGTTCTCCCGCCCGTTCGAGATCGGTGACTGGGTACAGATCGACGACCACGAGGGGATGGTCGTCGACATCACGATCATCAACACGCGCCTGCGAAGTTTCGACGGCGAAGTCGTGGTCCTTCCCAACGACAACGTTTCGGCGAGTACGGTGATCAACCGCAGCAAGCGCAACCGACTCCGCCTCCGACTTGAGGTCGGCGTCGACTACGAGACCGACCTCGAGCGAGCCGAGGAAGTCGCCATCGAATCGATCGAAACCGTCGAGAAGGTCGCCTCGGCACCGAAACCGCAAGTGATCCCCACCGAATTCGGGGATTCGGCGATCACGCTCGAGTGCCGGTTCTGGATCAAACAGCCGAACGCACACAAGAAGTGGACGACGTTGCAGTCGGTGATCCACGAGATCAAGACGAGTTACGAGCAAGAGGGAATCGGGATCCCCTACCCACAGCGAGAACTCAGTTCGCGGGAGGACGCTCGCTTCCGTCTCGATAACGACGTCGAGCAGGGAGAACAGGAACTCACGTACACCGACCAGGAGTGAACTGGCCAGACGGTCGGGAGTTCACTGCCGGGAAATCTGTTTACGGCTTCGCGGTGGGCTCTCGAGTGTGAAACCGAAAACTGCCGTTCTGTGTCGGGTAGACCGGAGGACGGTCCGTGGGTGACACCGTTACAGGAGAGCCCGGCTACACCTATCGCGGCGAGGCGACGCCGGCGAAACTCCTCGAGATCGCCCGTTACTTCCTCTTTATCGGGATCGTCGGCTTCGGCGGCCCGCTCGTCCACATCGCGATGATGGAGGACGACCTGGTCGGCGAGGACAGCAAAGAGTGGACCGAGGAGTCGATCTTCATGGAGGGGCTCGCCATCTGTAACATGTTGCCGGGTCCCGCCTCGACGCAACTGGGGATCTTCATGGGCTGGATCCGCGCCGGCAACCTCGGCGCGCTCGTGGCAGGTTTTTTCTTCATGCTGCCGACGTTCGTCATCGTCGTCTTCTTCTCGTGGCTGTACTTCGCTTATCAGGAGCTTCCGGCGGTCGAGGCGATGTTCTACGGGATCAACCCCGTCGTCATCGGACTCATCGTGGGCGCGGCGTGGTCGATGGCAGGGAGCGCGCTGGCGGAAGGACGCGGCCACGCCGAGTTCGACGTCGGGTCGGAGACGTGGTCGGTCGACTACCTGCTGGTCGGACTGCTTGCCGCCGCAATCGTCGCCACCGCGATCCTCGGCTCGAATCCCGTCGTCCAGTTCGTCCTGGCAGGGCTCGTCGCCGTGGCGATCTATCGGTCGGACTGGGTGCGCGAGCACCTCCGGCGCGTCGCGCTCTGGTCGGTCGCCGGTGCGATCCTCGGAGCGTCGTACGCGTTCCGGGATCGCATACTCGATCTGCTCGGCCCGACCCTGCGCGGAGCGATCCAGGCCAGCCCGATCTGGGGGCTGCTGGTCGCGTTCTGGGCGAACCCGTGGGTACAGCTGTTCGCGTTCATGGTCTACACCGGCTCCTTTATTTACGGCGGCGGGCTCGTTCTCATCCCGTTCATCGAACTCTACGTCGTCCAGGAGTTCGGCTGGATGACCAGCCGCGAGTTCGTCGACGGCATCGCGATCGGACAGCTCTCGCCGGGCCCCGTCGTGATGACGACGGCCTTCGTCGGCTACAAGCTCATGCTCGACGTCTCGGGCGGACTGCTGTGGGTGGCCGTCCTCGGCGCTCTCGTGGCCACGGTCGGCGCCTTCGGCCCGTCGTTTGCGTTCATCATGGGTTTCTTTCCGTACTTCGCGAGAGTTCGCGAGAACGACGTCGTCCAGACCGCACTCACGGGAGTCAACGCCGCCGTCGTCGGCGCGATTCTTGGAGCAACGGTGACGCTCGCACTCGAGTCGTTCGTCGACGCGTTTACCGTCCTGCTCGCAGTCGTCACGTTCGAACTGTTCCGGCGAGGAGTACACGCGGCGTATCTCATCGTCGGCGGCGGAGCCGTCGGGATGGCGTGGTACGTTCTGGTTCTGCCGTAGTGGTCTCTCGACAGGCGCGAAAATCGTCCGAATCGGAATACCGGTCCCCTCGAGTGTTGCGACCGGTGTGTAAGCCGTTTCGGTCGCTACTATAGCGGCGGTTCTTCTCGAACAATCCTGCGCGGACCGGGATTTGAACCCGACTACGAGACGTTCGTCCTCACTTCGTTCGGACGCTGCGACTCGCGTGGCTCAAATCTCTCTATCGCGCATTTTCTCCTCACGTCCGTTTTCCGTAAGACAGGGTCTCACGACGTGCTACTCACTACGATCGCAACACCGTCGAAAAGTGCGCGGACCGGGATTTGAACCACGCCCGAGAACCTGCTCACTTCGTTCGCAGAACCTCGGTCTGATTCAAATCCCTCGTACGATTGCTGCGGCTCACGAATTTGTTCGCCGCAGCAATGCGCGGACCGGGATTTGAACCCGGGCCATGAGCTTGGAAGGCTCAGGTCCTACCACTAGACCATCCGCGCGCACTCTACCGTTTTCACTTCGAGTTTAAGACTCTTCCTCTTTTCCCCGACTTCGGGGTGGGGTACCACAGTCTCACCGCGAGCCCGCAACCCTCGCGTAACAGTTTCCGCTCGAGAGTTCCCACTCTAGCAACTCGAGATCACTTGCCTCAAGGTCGCGTTCGAACTCGTCGGGCGCGTAGATGTGATAGAACCGGTCTACGGGTTCGCCGCCGGGCAGGGTCCACTCGACCGTGGTGTCGAACCCCTCGTCTGCGTCCTCGAACCGGTCGTGGGCGGTCGACCACGCGCTGACGAGGCCACGTCCGTCGGGAGCGAGGACGCGTGCGAGTTCGTCGAGGCTCGCGCGACGTGCGCCAGCGGACGGGAGGTGATGCAGCGTCGCGACGTAGACCGCGAGGTCGACGCTGTCGTCGGCGAGCGGCAGCGTCGCTGCATCGCCCTGACAGAGTTCGACCGCGAACGATCGGTCCCGGGCGCGTTCGCGTCCCGTCTCGAGCAGTCCGCGACTGACGTCTACGCCGACGACGGTCTCGAGACCGGCATCGGCGAGTAGTTCGGCGTGTCGGCAGTTTCCACAGCCGAGGTCGAGACCGACCGTGTGGCTCCCGTCGGCCACGTCGTCGACGAAGGTTTCGACTTCGGGCCAGGCGTACTCGCGAGTGGATGCGAAGTGAGCGGCGATCCGATCGTAGGTGTCGCGGACGGTCGTTCGGTCCGGTCGACCGCGATCTGCTGTCTCCTCTCGAGCGTCTTCGTCCGCCTGGTCGTCGCCCATCGGTGGAGACTCTTCGTCGTGGGCGCAAAAATCGTTCGTACCATATCGACCAGCCGTGAATCGATCGTCGACCCCGATGCCTTCGCGCGGAAAACAGTTCATTTCACCGACTATTCGTGCGTTACGTTGATACGGAGGGAACGCCAATCGACAGGTACGGAATGAGGCGCGAGCACTTCACGCTAGAGGTTACGAACGTCGACTGGGTCGAAAGCGACGACGAACCCAAAAAGCCCACTGTATCGATCGATTTTACCGGCCCAGCGACGACGCTTCGCGAGCGCCTTACCGGTCCCGACGGGGACGTTCTGGAAGCGGGCGAGACCGACGTCGCCCTCAGGCTTCAGGAGCCACTCGGGACCGACGCCGCGGGCGTGGTGAGCGTAACCAACCGCGTCACCGGCGAATTCATCCTCGAACTCAACGAGGACGCCGAGGACGTCCTGCGGTTCATCCGTGCGGCCCGTGGCTACGGCGAGGAAGCCACCGACGACGAGGGGCGATACGAAGTCGAAATCGTCCTCGAGGACGAGCCGTTCGTCTCCTACGACAAGCGAACGTTCCTGGTCTACGACGACGAGGGGAGTCTGCTCCGCCAGCACAGCCTGATTCCAAGCGGCGTCGAACTCTAGACCGTTCCCGACGCCGACCGATGGGGTGAACCGACCCGCAGGTCGGGGTTCTCTCAGTACACCGGGCCTGGACCGCCACTAGTTCCCGGTGGGCTGGAACGGACCGCCAACTATAAGTGTTTTAGGCGTCCCTAAACCAAATGTACGCTGGCAGACGCCGGAGTCGACAATGGCGAACGGACAATTACTCACGACGGCAGCCGACGAACCGACGGAGGTATCGGGGACGACCGACGAGGCCGTCCTGAAACTGGACGCTGTCGCGAAACGGTACGGTTCCGAGGAAGTCATCTCGGACCTGTCGCTGTCGGTTCGCGACGGCGAGATCCTGACGCTGCTTGGTCCGTCGGGCTGTGGCAAGACGACGACGCTCCGGCTGATCGCCGGCCTCGAGCGCCCCGACGCCGGCCACATCCAACTCGAGGACAACTCCGTGGCCGGCAACGGACGGTTCGTCCCGCCGGAGGAACGCGGCGTCGGGGTCGTCTTCCAGGAGTTTGCGCTTTTCCCGCATCTCACCGCACGCGAGAACGTCGCTTTCGGCCTGCAAAACTGGGGCGAGGAGGAACGCGACGCTCGCGTCACGGATCTGCTCGAACTCGTCGGTCTCGGGGATCACGGCGACGACTATCCGGAGGAACTCTCCGGCGGTCAGCAACAGCGGGTCGCGCTCGCCCGGTCGCTCGCGCCCGAACCCGAGATGCTGTTGCTCGACGAACCGTTCTCGAACCTCGACGTCGACCTTCGGGTCGAGATGCGCGAGGAGGTCCGCCGAATCATCAAGGAAGCCGGCGTCACCGCCATCTCGGTCACACACGATCAGGAGGAGGCGCTCTCGATCTCCGATCGCGTTGCCGTGATGAACGACGGCGACATCGAACAGATCGACGCCCCCGAGCAAGTCTTCCAGCAGCCGAAATCACGGTTCGTCGCGGGCTTTCTGGGCCACGCCAGCTTTCTTTCCGGAACGGTCCAGGGCGACAGCGTCGAGACCGCACTCGGCCGCGTTCTCCGTGACGACGTCAACGGCCTCGCCCAGCAGTACGACGGGACAGGCATCGATCTGCTCGTCCGGCCGGACGACGTCACTGCGTTCTCGGCCGACGGTTCGGAGACGAACGGTCGGGTCGTCTACCGTCGCTATCTCGGCCCGACGGTTCTCTACCGGGTGGAACTCGACTCCGGCGAAACCATCGAGTGCATGCACAACCACTCCGATCGGATCGACCTCGACGAGCGCGTCGCCGTCCGGGTCACCGCCGACCACGAACTGGCCTGGTTCCCCGCGGGCCAGCGCCACCGCGACGTTACCGTCGCGGACGACTGATACGGTCCCCTGGAACGATTTACCGGCGCAATCGCAAGGCGATTCGCGATTGCGCTGTCGATGACTTACAGCAGTCCGTATGATGGCCGCGCCCTCACTCGATTTTGCTGTAATACGGAACGGCAAACTCCGACTACCTGACGGTATCTCCGGGTTATTTTCGGTTGTTTTGCGACTGTTGTCCACACAATCCTTAAGCCGAAACCGTTCGTACGACCCGATATGCACAAAGACGAACTTCTCGAGCTTCACGAAGAACTCGTCGTCATCATGGAGTACTTTTCCGAACGCGACGAGGTCAACGAGGAGCTGTTCGACCCGTACCACCAGCTCGACGTCGACCCGTCGCACGTCCACAAATCCAAGAGCGAACACAAACACGCCGTTTTCGTCCTCGGTAACGCCCTCGCGAAGGGAATGAGCGAAGACGAGTTCTCGAGCGCGGGTCGAATTGGCAAGCGAATGAAAGAACTTGCAGAGGACGCCGAGTCGAAAATCTAGGCGTAACCTATTTGGTTGGGTTACTGCTTGTTAAATTATGGACCCACGCACGCAAGAGCGCGTCGAGCAGTGGGATTCCCGCCCGTTCAGCGGGGGTTACGACGGTCTTTCCGATCTCGCTGACGACGGATTCTCGGGGGCCGTCACGGCGAACGGAACCTGTCTCTTTCTGCTCAACGGTCGCATCATCGGTGCCATCGACGGCGAAATCGAGGACTTCCAGAGCGCGTCCGGGACGCTCTACCAGGCACCTCACCCGTCGGTACCGTTGCTCTGCTCGATGGAGGAACACGATGGCGAAACGCGCGCCAAATACTACACGAACGAGACGTCGATCGAGGAGGTCGACAGGACCCTCAAGCAAGGGTCGTTTACCGGCTACGTCGAACTGAGCGAGAACGTTCTCAGCGGCGACTACTACCTCGTCTACTACGGCGGTCGTCGGATGGCCGCGGCCTACATCGGCAACTCCAAGCGGCTGATCACCGGCGACGAGGCGTACGAACGCGCCGTCGACGAAGTCGGGATCTACACCGTCACGAATGTCGACCTCGAGGTCGTCGACGTTCCAGGAGAGGGGGCAGATCCACCCGTCAGTAGCGACGACTCGTCTACCGGACCGACTGGGACGACTGCAAGCGCCAGCCCGGACGACGCACCGGAATCCAACGTCGCGTCGGGTACGGAACTGGACGACTCGTCCATCGATCCGATCAACGTCTCCGAGGCTGGCCCTGGCAGCGTCGGCGAAGAAACCGAGTTCGAGAGCTTCGACGAACACTCGGTCGGCGAGACCGAGGCGGACAGCGTTGAGGCCACCGACGGGTCGGCTGTGACGCCCGATGTCGAGGACGAGGGATCGGCACCAGCGACCGATACCGGAAGCCCCGGCATGGACGACGGACCGACCACGACGGCCACGGACGTCGACCTCGAGGACGACGACTCGAGTTCCGAGCCAGCGAGTGCCGGCAGCGACGCGGCGTCTACTCCCGAATCGGGGACTGGCATCGATGCCTCGAGTCCCGAACAGCAGTCGACGTCGCTTTCCTCGGGGCCGGACCCTGCCGAGGTCGAGGCAGCCGCCGAACAGCTAGACGAAAGCGACATCACCTGGTCGACCGAGGACGACGAGCCGGACGAACCCGTCGACGAACGGTTCGAAGAAGAAGAGCAGTGGCGAGAGACCCGTAGCATTCCCTCGATCGATCCGGAGAAGACCTCGAGTTCGAATTCGAACGCGAAGTCGGAGTCGTCGTCCCGACAAACGCGTTCGAGCACCACCGATCGAACGAGCGGTGACGCCGGTGCCAGTTCCGGAACGGGCAGTAGAACCCCGGACCGGCAGACGTCACAGCCCGAAACCGGTGCTCGAGATACGACGAGCAACACCACGCAGACCTCGAGTTCGAGTGCGAACGCCGGCCAGTCGGGATCGTCGTCCCAGACGCAGGCCCAGACACAGCAACTCGCCGAACGCGTCGAACGTCTCGAGGAGAAACGCGACGCGCTGGAGACGAAAGCCAACGAACTGGCGTCGGAACGCGATCAGCTTCGTGAGGAAAACCACGAGCTATCGTCGAAGATCGATCGGCTACAGTCACGTATCGAGGAACTCGAGAGCGAACGGCAGGGAGGCGGTGAACGCCAGGAGTCCGCCGTCGAACCGTCTGGAACGCCGATGCAGCCCACACAGGCGCTCTCCGGGACGAACCTTTTCGTCCGATACGAATCGAAGAGCAAACCGACTCTCGAGACGGCCCACGCGGGCGACGCCGGTCGCAGTGACGTCGCGACGAACCTGCAACTCGAGCATCATACGGAGTTCGACGCGAACGAAGTTGCAGTCGACGGCAAGCCCTACGAGACGTTCCTCACCTCGACGATGGCCTACCAGTTCGTCGAGTGGCTCACCGAGCGGGCGCTGTACGAGGTCCGCGATACCGGCAACGCAAACGGGCTCGCCGACCTCTACGATGCGATTCCACGGATCGACCGCGCCGAACTGGACGCGACGATCTCGCTCGCCGACGACGATACCGAGGACGTCCCCGAGTCGGTCACGTTCGACGTCGTCGCGTTCGACAAGCGCGGCAACCCGCTCGTGCTTGCGACGCTGAACGACTCGCGGGACCCGATAACCGAAGAAGAACTCACCGATCTCGAGGAGAAGACCTCCGCGGTCAAGGCTAATTACCCCGATCTCGGGGCCGCGTTCGCGGTGACCTCGAGTTACTTCGAACCTGGCGCACTCGAGGTCACGGAGAAGGCGACGAATAGCGGTTTCCTCAACCGTGGCTCGAAGATGAGCTACGTCAACCTCTCGCGCAAGGAGGGGTACCACCTCTGTCTCGTCGAATCCCGGTCGGAAGGGTTCCACATGAACGTCCCCGAACTGTAGTCGGGTCGTCGTTCAGTTTTCGTCGGCGTCGAACGAACTCCCGGTTCGAGTCGGGTGTTCGTCGTGGAGAGTCGAATTGACGGAGAAAACAAGTAGTCTATCGCAGCCGCTCCGGACGAAACTCGCCGGCGATCGAACGTCTGTCGCAGTTTAGTTCTCGACTTCGGGGACGTCTTCGATCTTCATCCCGTCGAGTTTGTTCATGATGTCGTCGAGTTTGCCGTCGAGTTCGTCGACGAACTCGGCGGTGCGCTCGGTCTTGATCGCGCCCTGGCTGGAAGGCTCGATGAGGTTTTCTTCCTCGAGGACGCGGAGGGAGTAGCGGACCTTGTGGTGGGGGTAGCCGGTCTCGTTCGACATCTTGACGATTCCGATCGGCTCGTTCTCGATAACCATCTTCAGGACCTGCAGATGTCGTTCCAGCATATCGACTTCCTTCTCAAGTCGGTCTATCATGGCATTTGTTAACTTGTCTTTGTCCCCTTTAAAGGTTACTCTCGAAAAACGGGACGACCACTCTCAACTCGAGGGTAGTTCTTGAGTGTAGTTAACGCTTCGGGTTGCAGCCCCTAGCCCGAACGGTCGACTACCTACCTGATCGTGGGGGCGCCGATGCTATTACAGTATCGGCCGACGGCCGTCCGGCGGTTATCGGTCGATGTCGCGCGAAAGCGTCTCCTGTGGTATCCACCGAGAACTATCGGTAGCCGTCAATACCGAAATCTGTTTATCGGCCCGGCAAGAATCCGCCGCTGTTATGACCGTCACAATCGTCGGGTCGCAACTCGGCGACGAAGGCAAGGGTGGCGTCGTCGACCTTTACGGCGACGCTGCCGACGTCGTCGTCCGCTATCAGGGCGGCGACAACGCTGGACACACTGTCGTTTACGATGGTACGAAGTACAAACTCTCTCTGGTTCCCTCGGGTGCGGTCCGGGGGAAAGTCGGCGTTCTCGGGAACGGCTGCGTCGTAAACCCGAGAACGCTGTTCGACGAGATCAACACGCTCCGGGAGAAGGGGCTCGACCCGGACGTCCGCATCGCCGAACGAGCACACGTCATCCTCCCGTTCCACCGCGTTCTCGACGGCATCGAGGAAGACGTCAAGAGCGAATCCGACCAGGAGGTCGGCACGACCGGCCGCGGCATCGGCCCGACCTACGAGGACAAGGCCGGTCGCCGCGGCGTCCGCGTCGGCGACCTGCTCGACCCCGACGTGCTTCGAGAGCGACTCGAGTACGTCGTTCCACAGAAACGCGCGCTCGTCGAGGACGTCTACGACGTCGATATCCACGAACTCGAGGATCCCGACGCGTTCGACGTCGACGCGCTCTTCGAGGAGTTCCGCGACATCGGCGAACGCCTCGAGGAAGAGAACATGACCGTCAACGCCGGCGCGTTCCTCGCCGAGGCGATGGACGACGGGCAGAACGTCATGCTCGAGGGCGCACAGGGGACGATCATCGACATCGACTACGGGAACTATCCGTACGTGACCTCCTCGAACCCGACCGCGGGCGGCGCCGCGACTGGCGCGGGGATCAGCCCGACGGTGATCGGCAACGGCGAGGTCATCGGCATCGTCAAGGCCTACCTGACCCGCGTCGGAAGCGGTCCGCTGCCGACCGAACTCGGCGGCGTCGCCGGCGACACGCCGGGCTACGACGAGGACACCGAGGGACCCAACGAGGAACTCGCGACCTACATCCGCGACGAGGGCGGCGAGTACGGCACCGTCACCGGTCGTCCGCGCCGTGTCGGGTGGCTCGACATGCCGATGCTCCGTCACTCCGCCCGGACGAACGGCTTCACGGGTCTCGCGATCAACCACGTCGACGTCCTTGCCGGACTCGACGAGGTGAAGGTCGGCCACACCTACGAACTCGACGGCGAGGAACTGTACACGATGCCCGCGACGACCGAACAGTGGGCCCGCTGTGAGGCGACGCTGAAGCGCTTCGATGGCTGGCCCGAGGTCGACTGGGAAGAAGTCGCCGAGGAAGGATACGACGCGATCCCCGAAAACGCCCGAACCTACCTCGAGTACGTCAGCGACGAACTCGACGTACCGATCTACGCGGTCGGCGTCGGTCCCGGCCGCGAGGAGACCGTCGTCGTCGAAGACCCCTACGAGTAGGTCTGACTGGACCGATTCCGCCGTCTCTGGGTCTGCCGGAGGCGGGGCGAATATTCCCGAAGCCTTTTGCTGGATGCGGTCAGCCTACGTAATATGAAGGAGTCGTTGCTGGAGATCCTCCGCTGTCCGCTGGACAAACACGAACTCGAACTCGAGGACGCAGAGTACGCTGACGGCGACGAGGTCGTCGACGGGACGCTCGTCTGCGCGGAGTGTGGCGAGCGGTATCCGGTCGACGACGGCATTCCGAACCTGCTGCCACCGGACATGCGCGAAGAAACGCCTGCGTAATCCCGATTCACCGTGCTGTCGAACGAGGTTACCGTCCACGTCAACCGCGGGGAAAGCGACACCCTGGAACTCGAGTCCACACCCACCGGTGACGAACTCGAACTCGAGGTCAGTCGGTCGTTCACGCTGACGCTCCAGGGCCACGAGACGCCGGCACACGTTCACTGCCGGCTCGACGGTGACCTCAGTCGTATCGCATCGATCGATCACCCGAACTACTACGTCGGGCCGGGCGACGTCACGTCGGTCCCGGTCGAGATCGAACCCGACGGCGTCGAAGACCTCGTCGAGGGACAACTCGAGATACTGACCGGCTACGGGTCGGAGTCGGTGACGGTCGACGTCACCGTCACACCCGGTTCGGCCAGGATCGACGTCGACGAGTCGCTCGCGAAGCCGTCGCGAGACGAGTCCGAACCGACGGCCCTCGAGCGACTCTCGTCGGTAACCCGGATCGACCCCGGAACCCTCGCCGTCGCCGCGCTCGGACTGGTTGCGGTCGCTATCGCGACGATGACTGCGGCGACAATCGCCAGCCCAGCCGCGCTGGTCGGACTCGTCGCGGTGGCCGTCGGCGTCGTCGTCGCCGGTCTTCTCCTGATTCAGTAGTCGGCTCGAGTCGTCCCAGCGGTCACTCCGGGACGGTGATCGACGTCCGGGCCTCACACGTCGTCTCCCGTGCCCGTAGCTCCGCGACCACGGTGAACTCGCCGGACTGCGGGTCGGACCACTCGGCCTCGTAGGTCGCCGACTCGTCCGGTGCGAGTCGCTCGGAGCTGACCACCTGGGCGAACATCCGACCGTCCGAGAACCGCCACACCTCACGGCCCTCGTCCTCGACGACGAACTCGGCCTTGGCCGCGTCCGGGAACTGCAGTTCCGCGGCACTCGAGCCGGTGTTCGTGACCGTAAACTCGAACGTCACGGCGTCGTCTATTCCACTCGTCGATACGTCCGCCTCGAGCGTGCCTTCGAGTGCCATAGCGGGCTTTCGACGGTCTCTCGGATAGCTTTTTTCCGGACTCCCTCGAGTCTGTCCGGAATATTCGGTGCGTATCTCGTCGACGTGTACGCTACGAAAGCCCCTGCCGGCGAGCGAAACCGGAGCTTTCGCGATGCTCGAGAGAGCGTTGTTTTCCCGCCGGCATCCGGTCGAGAGCTCGGTATCGTTCGAGAGGGAGTTGGGTTATTAGCACTCGACCGGCTCGACCCACTCCGTCGCTGGTTCTCCGTCGGGGATCCCGAGGAAGGTGACGTGTGCGAACGCGCCGCCTTCGCTGTCCGCCTTGTGGACGTGGCCGGGGTCGATCCACGCGTCGCCCGCCGAGTACGTCCGTGGGACGCAGTCGTCCTCCATCGTGTGCTCGATTTCTCCCTCGACCATGCGGACGATGGACATCCCGGGGTGGCGATGCCACCCGGACTCCGCGCCCTCCTCCCACGTCGCCTCGGCGAGGATGACGGTCGAGGCGTCCTCGAGGTCGACGACGATCGGTTCGTCGGCGTCGTCGTAGGTTACCTCGAACGTCGCGCCCACGCCGTCGGTGAAGGACGCGTGCTCCTGCAGGATTTCGACCTCGAAGCCATCAGGTTCGTCGACCTCGACCCCTTCGTCGTTCTCGCCGTCGTAGTCGTCCTCTTCGTCGTGATCCTCGGCGGCCGCACACCCGCTCAGTGCGAGTGCTCCCGCTGCGCCAGCGCCGGTTTTCAGTACTGTTCTACGTAACACACCGTCGATTGGCTCGCTGTTGCCAGTCATGGTATCACTCGCGGTCGTATCGATTACCCGCGAAAGAAGCTATGAGAACCGGGAAGAGATAGGTATCTGCTGGTATTTCTGCACTCGTTGGTCCCGTTGCAACTACTGACCACAAATTGCCAGAGCTATTCCTTAGCGAACGGTATATGAAAAACGCGCCCGAACCCGAACGCGTGCAACTGGTCGGCTACGAACCGAGTGGTCGGGGTTCGGCGCTGTTGCTCGGCGACGGCGAGTCCGTCGAGCGACGCGACCTCGAGCCAGGCGATACCCTCTCGTACGCCCTGGGGACTCGTCGCTGTGCGGGCACGATCGCCGACGGCGAGCACGTCGCCTGCGATCGATCCGGAACGCCCTACTGCGAGTACCACACGAGCACGTGGGTCTGCGCTCGCTGTACGGGCACGTGCCTGAAAGACGAAATGGACTGCTACGAACCCCACGCAGTCTATATCGCAGCCTTCGCCCCCGACACGTTCAAGGTCGGCGTCACCCGCGAGTGGCGACTCGAGACCCGACTCCGCGAGCAGGGTGCCGACCGCGCCGTCCACCTCTATACCGTCTCGGACGGCCGGATCGCCCGCGAGATCGAGGCCGCGATCGCCCGTGACCTCGTCGACCGAGTCCGAACCGGACCGAAAGTCGCCGCGCTCGCGACCGAGGTCGACGAGGACGCCTGGGAGCGGACGCTCGCGGACCTCGAGGGGTTC
The DNA here is from genome assembly GCF_900104065.1 of Natronobacterium texcoconense. Taxonomy (NCBI): domain Archaea; kingdom Methanobacteriati; phylum Methanobacteriota; class Halobacteria; order Halobacteriales; family Natrialbaceae; genus Natronobacterium; species Natronobacterium texcoconense. The sequence continues at coordinate 541,465 of NZ_FNLC01000001.1, forward strand.
GTGGCCGACGCCGACGTCGCGTTCGAGTTCGATCCCGCCGCCGAGGACCTCGAGCGCGGCGTCCGCGAGCGATACGTCTTCGACTACGGAATCGACCTCGAGGCCCAGCCAGTCCAGGAAACGATCGCGAGCGGGACCGTCGTCGGCGTCAAGGGACGGCTGCTCGTCCTCGAGAACGGCGGGACGACCTACGCCGTCGACATGCGCGACCTGGTCGGCTACGAACTCGCGGAGGACGGGGAGACGAATCGCAGCCTCCAGTCGTCGCTCGGCTCCTTTTAACCGGAATACTCGAGTTTTAGATCGCCGGTCTCTCCCCACCCCTCGAGTCGCTCCGGGTCGACGCCGTACTCGATGTCGTGGGAGTCGTCGCGTTCCCACCCGTCGGCAGTAAACTGGTCGTCGACGCGCTCGACCGCCTCGCGATAGTAGTCACCCCGGTGGAGATGGGAGGAACCGAAATCGAGGACGTCGAGGTGGGCGTGGAGGGCGACTCGATCCGCGTCGACCTCCCAGACGTGGACGTGGGGCCACTCGTCGCCCAGTCGAGGTCGACGGAACGAAAGCGAGGGCGCGATCAGTTTCTCGTCGCGTTCGTCCCACGCCCTGGTGGGCGAGTCCGGCAGGAGTCGGGTCCACTCGAGGTCCGACAGGCCGGTGAACTCGTCCTCGACGGCTGCGAGCGCGAGGGTGTCACCGGGAACGCGGACGTGTACGTTGATCGGCATCGAGACGTTCCACTCACCTTCGGACATCTTGTACACGCACTTCGGGTACTCGGTCTCGAACCCCGTCTCGACGACTGCGTCCGTCGTCTCCCCGCTGACGGTCGTCGCCGTCCCCGAAAGCGCGACCGTCGTTCCGATTCCTGCGATTGCCTGCCGTCTGGTCAGTTCTCGTGCCATCGTCGCCGGTCTCCTCGATTGGCGGGGATTCGACTGAAGCGTTCGGCCTGTGTATCCAGGGGAGACTCGAGGTCGCTGCCGAATCAGCGGCTCTCACCGACTACGGCGTCACCGACGTCCGCCGTCCGCTCGGCGACGTCGACCAGCGAAAACCAGGTGTTGAGCGCTGCACGCAACGCCACGGGGTCGTCCGCGTCGATCTCGAGTCGGACGGTCGATCCCGTTCGGTCGAGTGTGGTTCGGGATCGGTCGTCGTCGATCTCGCCGATCTCACGGGCGATGCTTTCGGCGACGAGACGCGCACGGGCGGTCGAGTCGTACTCGAACTCGGCGGTCGCGTCGTGAGAAGACACGCTATCTGACGTCGACTTCCTTGACGTCGCGGCTGCGTTCTTTCAGGAGTACGCGGTGTCCGCAGTACGGACAGCGGACGCCACCGTACTCGTCGAGCTGGACGTCGCGTTTGCAGCGAGAGCACTTGTAGCTCATGCGTATAGAGGTGGAGAGACGGTTATTCGTCGTCGTCTTCGGTCAGTGCGGCGCGGATCGAGCGCTTTACGGTACGGCCGGCGGGGGTCTCGGGGCGGTAGGCACCGCCGGTGAAGACCTCGCCGGTCTCCTCGTTCTTCCAGATACCGGTGCCGACGCGGGTGACGTCGTCACCGTCGACCTGAGCGTTCTGCATGTCGTCTTCGATCTCGCTGACGCGACGTCGAGCGACGCGGCCGTAGCGTGCACCGAAGCGGCCCGCGCTACCGACGGTTCCTTTTTCGGACATAGTAGGGATAGCTATCCCCAGCGGATTATTAAACCTGTTGAGTCGCGCCGCTCTATGAGGCCCGCTTTGCGACCGGGCCGACGAGCAACTCCCTGAAGACGAGCGCGAGCGCGGCGAGGTAGCCCGCCGGGGCGAGCGGTGCAGCGAGCAACCCCGTCGCGACGCCGGTCGTCGCGATCAGTGACCGAAGTACGAGTCCACTCACGGCGAGCAACGGAATCGCGGCCAGAACGACATCCGGTCGCTCGAGCATTGTAATTACATCTAATTAGCGTTTGGCGGAAAAGGAGCGGACAACCAGCAGAGAGTGTCTCTTCCACGAGGTCGTGATATCCATCGGCGGCGACCGCTCGGAGTTCGTGGACGCCGACGGCTCTCGGCCGATCGACGGAATCGTCGCCGTCCGCCAGCCATTCGTTATCGAAAACGTCTGGTGGAAACAAACGAAAGTCGTGGTAATAGGTAACACGATATTAAGGTTCGTCTCCCGGTACGTCCACCATGCGGCGCCGGAGCTATCTCGCCGCTGGGGGGAGTCTGGTGGCGGGGCTTTCGGGAAGCGTGGAAGCGATCGAGCACGAACTCTCGAGACGGGTCCGCGGCGTCCTGGCCTCGCAGGACGGAAGCGAAATCGCGGTTCGAATTCTCGAGACGAACGCACCGGTCCGCGGAGGATCGTTGCTCGAAGTACCGATCGAGATCGAAAACAGGGGCGACGAACCGGCGAGACCGGAGGTCCACCTCGAGTACGACGGCGAACACCGGTGGACGGTCGAGACGCCCGTCGAGGCCGGGGAGACCGAGACGCTCGAGTACATCAGTTTTCGAACGTACCCGATGGAGTCGGACGGCGAGGCAACCGTGCGGGTCGAGGCGAACGGAAGCGTCGACGAGCGTGTCGTCGAGATACTCGCCGTCGGGGAACTGGATCCCGACCGGACCAGACCGGATCGGGAACTCTCGGTCCAGCCCGACACGTCGCTGCTGTTCGAGGTCGAAGGCGTCGGGGAGTACGACGGCCGAACGCAGTGGTTCGTCGACGGCGAGCATGCGGGGCAGTCGATGGGTCCCTGGTACAGCGCCTACTACGACCACCAGGGAGCCGACTTCTGGCAGACAACGCTCGAGGAGACGGGCACTCGAGCGGTCACGGCAGCCGTCGGCGACGACGATCGCAGTCGGGCGACGTGGACCGTCGACGTGACGGAAGGCGGCGTCGCGGCACCGACGATCGAGGCCGTTCGGCCGGAAGAAGAACCGCTCGAGGTAACCGAGAACGAGTCGATCGAACTGGAACTGGACGTCGCCCATCCCGACGGCGCGCTCGACCGCGTCGTCTGGTGGCTCGGGCACGCTGACGTCGTCCTCGAGATCACGTCGGTGAACGGGGCCGACGATACGGCGACGCTCGACCTCGAGCGGTACTGTCATGGCTGTCCGATCGTCGTCTGGGTGGTCGGCGAGAACGGGACCGTCACCTCGGAGAGCCCGTGGGTGATCGACGAGATCGGCGACGCTCCTGACGCGGAGCCGCAGGTGGCGATCACGGGAACGAACGACCCCGTCGACGCCGGGGAGGTCCTCGAGGTGAGCGCCGAACTCGAGAACCCGACCGACGACGAGGTGACCCGGGACGTGGAGCTGATCGTCGGCCACGATCCGGAACTGGTCGACAGTCAGTCGGTGACCGTCGGTCCCGACGAGACCGAGTCGTTCGATCTCGAGTTCGAGACGGCCGAGGTACGGCGCACCCAGACGTTCCCCGTCCGCGTCGAGACCGAGGAGAGCGCGGACGAGTGGACGGTGACGGTGATCGGCACTGAAGACGTCGGGCCGGACGTGACGATTCTCGAGACGAATTCGCCGGTCCGGACCGGCGAGTTCCTCGAGGTGACGGCCGAAGTGGAGAACCCCCACGATTCGGCGTTCTCGCGGGAGATACAGCTCGTGGTCGGCCACGATCCCGACGTAGTCGAGACGAGAGGGCTGACGCTCGAGCCGGGCGAGACCGAGACGGTGACGATGGGCTACGAGACGGCGGTCGTCGAGCGCGACCAGGAGTTCCCGGTGCGCGTCGAGACGAAGGGGGACGCCGACGAGGTCCCGATCTTCGTCTACGTCGACGAGCCACCGGTTCTGGTGTCGATCCTCGAGACGAACGATCCCGTCGTCACTGCCGACGTTCTCGAGGTGATCGCCGAACTCGAGAACGTCGGCGACGCCGAGGCGAGTCAGGACGTCGACCTCGTCGTCGGTCACGACCCCCAGCGGGTCGACTCCGCCGCCGCGACCCTCGGCCCCGACGAGAGCGAGACGGTCGCCCTCGAGTTCGAGACGGCACTCGTCCGGCACACGCAGACGTTCCCCGCGCGAGTGAAAGGAGAGACCGACGCCGACGTTCGAGACGTCGAGGTGATCGGCACCGACGACCTCGACGTCGCAGTGACGATCACGGAGACGAACGATCCGGTCGACGCAGGGGAGTTTCTCGAGGTGATCGCCGAGGTCGAGAACGAAGGCGAGACTGCCGTCGAGCAGGAGTTCGAACTCGTCGTCGGCCACGATCCGACGGTCGAGGACAGCGCCGTCGTTCGGCTCGAGCCCGACGAACGCGAGACGATCGAACTCGGCTTCGAGACGGCGGTCGTCGAGAGCGATCAGGAGTTCCCGGTCCGAGTCGAGAGCGCGGCTGCTGCAGACGAACGGACGGTAACGGTCCGTGGCACGGGAGACGACGAGGAGGTCGAGTTCGATTTCCTCGACTGTACGACGGCCGAGGTCTCGGGCGCGTTCGAAGAGGGTGACGACCTGACCGTCGAGACGCTGTTCGTCGACTCCGCGGGACCGGGCAACGCCCACTTCTCCGTCGCGTTCGGCGACGAACTCGAGGCGCCGTTCTCGGGGACGGTTCGGTTCCAGGTCGCCAACGTGCTGGAGACCACGGTCGTCGCGGAAACAGACGACGAAATCGTCGTCGAGCTACCCGACGAGGGGTTCGGCTCGACGATCCACCTCGTCGCCGTCAACTGGACCAGTCCGGACGAGATCGGCGAGAGCAACCCCGAGGACTGCGTCGACGAGCGCCGGCCCGAGCGACCGACGATCGCGCTCGAGGAGGTCGCCCTCGTCGCCGGCGACGGGGAGTACGGAACCCACGCCGTCACCTTCGGTTACGAGAACCCCAACGACCTCCCGCTTGCCGGCGGCGAGTTCGTCTCGGGGACGACTCCCGACGAACCGGCCGTCCTCGAGCCCGGCACGGACTCGTTCACCGTCGAGTGGACGCCCGAATCGGCCGACGAACGGCTCGTCTGGGAGGTCGACCTCGAGGACTACCTCTACGACGAGGTGCTCCGGGCCGAGACGGAGCCGGCCGAGGAGTACGCGCCCGCCGAACCCGCGTTCTTCGAGGTGACGATCCTTCAGGCGCCGGACGTCGTCGAGGTCGGCGATCCGATCGAGGTGACCGCCGAGATCGAAAACGTCGGCGACGATCCCGGAGAACGGCTCGTCGAGTTGACCCTCGAGGGACGAGGGACCGTCGACGCGACGTGGTTGTCGCTCGAGGGAGGCACCGCCGAGACCGTCGTGCTGTCGTACCCTGCGACGCCGGCGGACGCGGGCGACCGGTCCGCGACGGTGAGTACAGACGACGACGCCGACTCGGTGCAGGTGACAGTGGAAGAGCTCGACCTGCCGGAGGATCCGGTAGAAGAGGACGATGCAGTGGTAGAAGAGGAGACGGAGACGGACGATCCACCCGAGGAGACGGCCGACGAGCAACCGCCGGACCCACCGGACGACCCTGCCGACGAAGCGGCGGACGAACCGCCGGCCGACGCCGGGGACGAAGACGTTCCAGCGGGAGAAGGCGACGAAGGCGGAAACGGAACCGGAGACGAAAACGAAGACGAAACGACGGGTGACGGGTAGCCGGTAGCGAAACCCTCGGCGCGAGTCGTCCGCCCACCCCGGGAACTGCCGGTTGCTCGAGCCCGGTACTACTGGAACTCGGCCTCCTCGAGCACGTCGTTCAGATCCTCCCGAATCCGCTCGCCCATTTCGCGGTCTCGAGCGGTCGTCACGATGCGGTTCTCCTGAACGCTCGAGCCGTTACGAATGAGCATGCGAACGTTGCCACCGTCGTCGGCACGGGTGACTTTCGCCCGCAGGCCCGACTGGGAGCCCTTGCCGCCGGCGTCGATGGGGCCGGGAATGACTTTCTTGACGTGTGGGTGGCCGGCGACGGTCTGGATGGCACGCATCCCGGTTCGGCCGCCGATCAGCGTCGAGTGGCTGCCGCCGATTTTCTCGGCCGGCGGCGTTTCGACGACTTCCAGGGCGCGGTTTCCGCGCCGGTCGCGGACGGCCTGGACTGGATCGTCGTCGTCGACGCGATAGAACGGATGGTGGACGTCCTCGCGGACCGCACGGATCACGATCCGTTTACCGCCTGCGTAGACCTCGTCCGGTCGTTTGCGCCGGATCTCGTCCCCGATCAGTCCCGCGAAGTTCCGGAGTTCGATAGGCTCGTTCTCGCCGTCCTCGGGCGTCGTCGTGATCGTCGTCTGCCCGAGGATCGGTTCCTGTCGGTCCTCGTCGCCGAGCATCGTCAGTGTCGCCCGCTCGCGGCCCGCCTCGAGAACGACGGCCTCCGTGTTGGCCTCCCGGCAGACGAGACAGAAGTCGCCGGGTTTCTCGAGCGGCGACGCACAGTGGCGACACTCCATACTCGCGGTTTCGTCCGCGCGTGTAAAATGGACGCGTTTTGCTCGCGGGGATCAGGCGGAGACGATCTCCTCGATGACGTTCCGGACCGGGTCGGTGTCGACGACCTCGTAGGGAGCCACGAGCGGCGAGATCGAGAGTCTGTCCTCGAGGAGTGCGTGGCGGTCCGTATCCGGCGGGTCCGGAATGTCGCGGTTGGCCATCTGCTGCCAGAGGCGGTTGGTCAGCCGGAACTGGCCGTCTTCCATGGTGGCGTCCATCTCGTAGACTTCCGTCGGCCGGGTTATTTCGACGCTCTCGATCGGTCGGTCGGGACGGGGAACGTTGACGTTGAGGTAGTCGATCCGGTCGAAGAGGCCGGTTTCGGGAGCGCCTTCGACGATCGAGGCGGTGATCTCCGCCGCTCGCTCGAAGTCCGCTGGTGAGATATCGTCGCCTTCGCCCTCGTAGCCGAGCGTGTCCATCGAGACGGCGATCGAGGGGACGTCGAGGAAGGCCGCCTCCATCGCGGCGCTGACGGTTCCCGAGCGCGAGAGGACGTACGCGCCGAGGTTCGCCCCCGCATTACAGCCCGAAACGAGTACGTCGGGTTCGGGCTCTATGGCGTTGACGCCGACGATGGCACAGTCACAGGGCGTGCCGTCGACTGCATAGCCGAGTTCGTGGTCGGTGTGGGGAACCGGGCTGGTGAACGCCTCTTCCGAGAAGTCCACCGTCAGTTCGTCTATCGTCGTATCGTCCGTGCTCGTCCGGCCGTAGGAGAGGGCACGTCCGACCGCACTCCGGTTCCGGTTGGGAGCGACGACGGTAACCGACCCGACCGCCGAGAGTGCGTCGTACAGCGCTCGGATACCCGGCGCGTCGATTCCGTCGTCGTTCGTCAGCACGATCTCCGGCGCTCGATTCATGTCCCCTCCTTCGGATTCGGGGGAGATATGCGTGTCCGTCCGCCGACGGTGAGGCCGTCCCGAACGCTCAAGACTCGCCGACCCGAACACGTGATAGATGCACCGCCGTGCGCTCCTCTCGCTCGTCCCTGCCGCGCTGATTCCGGGGGCCGGCTGTCTCGAGTATCTCGACGAGGACGAGGAGATCACCGAACCCGGCGACGTCGAAATCGTCTGGGACGACCTCGTCCGGGATAATCCGGGGACCGAGGACGAGCGGGTCGCCGTCTGGGGCGTCGTGCGGAACGTCGGCGATCGGACGCTGAGCTACATCGAAGTTCGGGCGACGTTTTTCGACGCCGAGAGCGATGAACTCGAGAGCGTCATCGAGAACGTCGACGAAGACGTGACCTCCGGCGAGGAGTGGGCCTTCGAGGTGGAGTTTCCCCACTTCGGCGAACGGGCTGCCGACGTCGAACGGTACGAACTCGAGCCGGCGACCGGCGTCTGAGGACTGTCGTCGCTGGCTGTCGGCGACGTCGGGCGGCGAATCGAGCGACCGACGGAACGATCGATCGGGTGACCACACGAGGGCAGATGACCGACCACGACGAAGGCGTCTCGACGCTGGCAAAGCAGGGGAGTATCACGTTCGTCGGGAACGTGATCAACGGGGCGCTGGGCTTTGCCATCGTCATGCTGATGACGCGGTTCGTCAGCCCCTCGGTCTACGGACTGTTCGTCCTCGCGACTTCGGTCATACTCTTCATGCAGGTGTTCGCGAACCTCGGGTTGCCGCTTGCGATCGACTACTTCGTCCCCCAGTACCTGGACGCGGACGAACGCGGGAAGGCGAAGGGCGTGATCGTCCAGGTGACGGCGACCGTCCTCGTGACCTCGTCGCTGGTGGCGTTCGCGTTAGCGATGAGTGCGACCACGGTCAGCGAGTTCTTCCAGGAGCCGGCGATGCAGATCGCGCTCCTCTTTCTGTCCGTCACAATCCCGATGCTGGCGATCTACAACGTCTTGCTCACCTCCTATTACAGCATCAAGAAGCTGCAGTACCGGGTCATCATGCGCGACCTCGTGCGCCCGATCGTTCGCTTTACCGTCACGGCTGGCCTCCTGCTGGTCGGTTACGGCCTGCTCGGGCTCATTATCGGCTACGTCGTCGGCCTCGCCGTCGCGATCACGGTCGGTGCGATCGTCTTCACGTACAAGGCCTGGGACCTGCTGACGGTCGACGTCGAACTCGTTCCGGCACGGCCGCTCGTGACTTACTCCGTCCCGCTGGCGATGACTAGCGTCGTCTTCGTGTTAATGGGTCACGTCGACTACTTCGTGCTCGGTTTCTTCCTCTCGTCCGACGACGTCGGCATCTACCGGGTCGGCTACATGCTCGGCTCCGGACTGATGATCATCTTCAACTCGCTGTCGCCGGTGTTCAAGCCGCTGATCGCCGAGAAACGAGACGACATCCAACTGGTCCAGTCCCGGTTCCGGACCATGGCCCGCTGGATCGCTGCCATTACGCTCCCGGTCGCGATCGTCCTCTCGCTTGGCTCGAGTTCGTACCTCTCGGTGCTGTACACGCCACAGTACGCCGAGGCCAGCGCCGTTGTCGTGTTGCTCGCCGGCGCGTTCCTCTTCAACGTCACCTTCGGTGGTCCCGACGGCTCCCTGCTCCAGGGGCTTGGCTACTCGCGGATGGTCTTCGCCAACACGCTGGTTCTCTTCGGCGCGAACTTCCTGCTCTCGATGGCACTCGTCCCGATCTTCGGCATCGAGGGTGCAGCGATCGGCTCCGCGACCGCCCTCTTCCTCGTGGGCACGCTCACGCTCGTCGAAATCTACTATCTCGACGGCATCCACCCCTTCACTCGAGATTTCGCAAAGATCGTCGCTGCAGGTGTCCCTGCGACAATCGCTGGCGTTCCGGTCGTCTCCCTGATCGAGACCGACATCGCCGTCGTGATCGCGCTTCCCGTCGTCGTGATCGGCGTCTACCTGCTCGCGTTGCTGGTGACCGACGCGTTCACCGAGGAAGACGCCCGCATGCTCGGGGAGTTCAGCCCGCGACTCGAGAAGTGGCTGCCGGTCAGGTAACTCTTATTCGTCGCCGGAACAGTCGAACGACCGCCAGATGCTCAGGGTCGACTCGAGGTCTTCCCGGAAGGGCTCTCCGATCCGGACCATCACCTCGACGCACTCGAAGTCGTACTCCCGGAGGTCGAGCGTCCGTTGTTGCTCTTCAGACTGGTCGCTTCGTCGCGCGTGGAGGACGTACTCGCCCGGTTCGGTCGGGATCTCTTCGAAGACCGCCTCGCCTGGGTTTTCGTTCTCCCCTTCACCGTCGGCTGCTGGCACCTCGAGCGCCCGCTCGTAGACCGACTCGTCGCCGCCGACGATCGTCGCGTGGACGACGTGGCTCTCGTCGTCGTAGTTGGCGACGGGGATGTGGCCCTCTATCCGGGTATCGACCGCCGATTCCCGACCCAGACAGCCGCCGAGTGCCAGCGGGACGCTCAGTGCGAGGGCTCGTCGGCGCGTATACGGGGACATACACACGCAGTAGCTACGACGAACGTATAGGTTTTCCTGTGATTCGTCCGCGGCCGGTTCGCTCGAGTTCCGTCAGTCGTCGACCGTCTCCCGTTCGCCGTCGGCGTGGACGTCAGGACGCTGTGTCGACTCCTCGCCGAGCGGTTCGTCGGCGTCTTCGTCGATGACGCCCTCGCGCCAGGTTCCGAGTCGGAACCACGCGACTGCGACGACGAACGAGGCGACCATGCCGAAGGAGTAGGCCCACCAGATACCCTCGATTCCGAGGTCGATCCCCGGCACTGTCGGAACCGTCACGCCGATCCACGGGATCGTCACGGCGGTAAACCCGAGCGCGAGCGCGACGGGAACGCGGAAGATCCACCGCGAGAGGAACGAAAGCACCATCGCTTCGCGGGTGTTGCCGGCCCCGCGGAACGCTCCCTGAATGACCATGACGCCGGCGAACAGCGCCCAGAACGGTCCCATGATCCGAAGGAAGACGACGCCCTCGGCGATCACAGCGGGATCGGAGACGAAGACTGCCATCGCCTGTCCGGGGAAGGCAAACAGCAAGGCTGCGACGCCGAAGATGGCGAGCATGGTCCCCGCAGTCGCCGTTCGCGTAACTGTAGCGGCGCGGTCGGGCGTCTTCGCGCCGAGGTTCTGGCCGACGCCGGTCGCCGTCGCGTTGCCGACGGCACCCGCGACCGCCCACGTCACCGACATGTACCGGACGCCGATCCCGTAGGCCGCCGTCGGTGCCGCGCCGAAGCGGGCGACGAAGCCGGCCATCGCGACCGACGCGAAACTCCGGGCCCAGCCGTCGATCGTCGACGGATAGCCGACGTCGATCAACTTGCGCTGGATCTCGAGGTTCGGCGTCAGGTCCTGTGGCCGAAGCCGTACCCCGAACCGACCGTCGAGCAGGATATAGACGCCTGCGACGGCGGCGATCCCTCTCGAGATGAACGTCGCGACGGCCGCTCCCTGGGTCCCCATCTCGGGGAACGGCCCCCAGCCGAGGATGAAGAACGGATCGATGACGACGTTGATCCCCGCGGAGATGAAGACGAGCCACATCGCCGTCTTCGTGTCGCCGGCGCCCTGCAGCGAGGCACGGAAGGCGAAGAAGAGGAAGGTAAGCGGCAGTGCGAGGAAGATAACCTCGATGTAGGCCAGCGCCTCGACGAACACCTGGTCGCGAGCGCCGATCAGCCACAGCAGCGGCCGCCGGAAGTAGAGCCCGACTGCGGCGAGCACCGAGGAGATCGTGAGCGTCAACAGGATCGTCTGGGCGACGACCCTGTCTGCCATCCGGTCGTCGTTCGCGCCGACGTACTGGGAGACCAGTGCGATCGTCGCGGCGGTGATCCCCATTGCCGTCGAGACGAACATCCACGAGAGCGGGAACATCAGCGAGACGGCGGCGACGGCGTCGCTACTCACCCGGCCGACCCAGAACATGTCCGCCAGGTTGTAGAACGTCTGCAGTAGATTCCCGAGGACCAGCGGCCAGGCCAGGTGCAGGAGCTTCGGGGGGATCGCCCCCGTAGTCATGTCGACGCGTTTCCGTTCAGTCTCCGACTCTCCCACGTGTAGTTCAGTTGCTCGGTCGCCCGGACGCGTGAAAAGGGCTCGCCTCCCGTACCGAGTTGCCGCCTTCGAGCGGGCGACGACCGCCGACTACTGGAAAGAGGACGGCGACGCGGGCTACTGGAAACATTGATGTATGGGGCGTGGGACCGACTCACTATGTCCGACGCCCTCGAGTCGACGACGATCGACCGGATCGATTCGTTCCTGCGCGACCGACTTCACGAAGACGGCCTTCCGGGACTGAGTCTCGCGGTCACCGACGGCGACGAAACCGTCTATGCTCGGGGATACGGCTCGCGGGACCTCGCGTCGAACGAGCCAGCGACGCCCGAGACCGTCTACGGGATCGGCTCGGTCTCGAAGTCCTTCGCCGCGCTCGCGACGGCCCAGCTAGTCGACGACGGCACCCTCGACTACGACGATCACGTCACCGACCACCTCGAGATCGACGTCCCCGACGACGTGACCATCCACCACCTGCTCAGTCACACCTCCGGCTACCCGTCGCTCGCGGTCAGCGAGGCGCTGATCGCCCGCCAGCTCGAGGTCGGTGAAGCCGGCGTCCCCCTGGGGTCGCTCGCGGACGTCCGCGCTCACCTCGAGGGCGCACGCGACGAGATCGCCGGCGATCCTGGCGACCGCTGGATGTACTGCAACACCGGCTACACGCTGGTCGGCGAGGTGATCGAGGCGGTCACGGGACAGTCGTACACCGACTACGTCACGAGCGAGATCCTCGAGCCGCTGGGGATGGACCGGTCGACCTACGACGGCGACGTCTTCGAGTCGTTCGCGGATCGGATGACGCCGTACTTCCGCGGTGACGAGGAAGACGACGGTGACGCCGACATCGAGCCCGCCGCGCTCCCGATCCGGGAACAGAGCGCGGCCGCTGGCGGCGTGCTCGCGCCCGTGACGGATCTCGCGAAGTACCTTCGACTCCACCTCAACGAGGGCGTCGCTGCCGACGGGGAGGAACGGCGGCTGGTCGGAACTGAGCCGCTCGAGCAGTGTTACGGCGAATACGCAGAGACGCCTTCAGGTCCGTACGGCTACGGCTGGCGCACCCGCGAGGTCGCGGGACGAGAACTGATCGGTCACGGCGGTTCGATCGTCGTCTCGACTGCCTACGCCGGCTTCGCACCGGGAGAAGACCTCGGTATCGCGCTGCTGGCGAACGGCTCGCCGGGCTATGGCCTCGCCGAACTCGGGAAAGGCGTCTTCGCGGCGCTCGTCGGCGAGGAGCCACAGGAGATCCCCTTCTTCGCTCGCAGGCGACGACTCGAGGAACTGGCAGGCGAGTACGAGACCTACCGCGGGATCAAGGAAGCCGAGGTGCAGGTCGAAGGCGGAACGCTCCGCTTGCGCGTTGGCGGCCCCATCGAGGAGGGATCGTGGACGCCGTTGGTTCCCGTGGATCTCGAGGCCGGCGAGTTCTACGCGCCGACGATGGCCGGGAACCGACAGCCGGTCACGTTCGAACGCGACGGCGACGACCCGAGTCTGTACGTCGATCGCTGGCGGCTCCACCAGCAGTAGCCGTCACGCGCGCAACGCACGCACACCCGCGCTGTCGCCCGGTTTTTCTGCGAAAGGGTTATCAGATTCTCCATCGTAGCGAGCGACCATGAGCGACACTCGTCTGCCGGAGTCGGCGACCTGGAACGGAGGTGATCCGCCGTGGAACTGATTATTACGGAGAAGGACAACGCAGCCCGGCGGATCGCCGACATTTTGAGCGGCGGCACGTTCGACTCGAGCCGCGAGAACGGCGTCAACGTCTACGAGTGGGGCGGCAAGCGCTGCGTGGGGCTGTCGGGCCACGTCGTCGGTGTCGACTTCCCGTCGGAGTACTCGGACTGGCGGGACGTCGAACCCGTCGAGTTGATCGATGCAGACGTCGAGAAGACCGCGACGAAAGAGAACATCGTCGCGACGCTACGGATCCTCTCGCGCAAGGCGAATACGGTCACGATCGCGACCGACTACGACCGCGAGGGCGAACTCATCGGCAAGGAGGCCTACGAGATCGTCCGCGACGTCAACGAGGAGGTCCCGATCCGGCGCGTCCGGTTCTCCTCTATTACGGAAAACGAGGTCCAGAACGCCTTCGACGAACCCGAAGACCTCGACTTCGACCTCGCAGCCGCGGGCGAAGCCCGACAGATCATCGACCTCGTCTGGGGGGCCGCACTGACCCGGTTTCTCTCCCTCTCTGCGGGCCAGCTCGGGAACGACTTCATCTCCGTCGGCCGGGTCCAGTCGCCGACGCTGAAGTTGATCGTCGACCGCGAGCGCGAGATCCAGGCGTTCGATCCCGAGGACTACTGGGAGCTGTACGGCGATCTGACGAAAGACGAGACGACGTTCGAGGCCCAGTACTTCTACCGCGACGAGGACGACAACGAGGCCGAACGCGTCTGGGAGGAATCGACCGCCGATGAGGTCTACGACACGCTCTCGAGTCGCGACAGCGCGACCGTCGTCGACGTCAACCGCCGGACCCGCACCGACGCGCCGCCGACGCCCTTCAACACGACCCAGTTCATCCGCGCGGCCGGCGCGCTCGGTTACTCCGCACAGCGGGCAATGTCGATCGCCGAGGACCTCTACACCGCCGGCTACATCACCTACCCGCGGACGGACAACACCGTCTACCCCGACGACCTCGAGCCCGACGAACTGCTCGACGAGTTCGTCGGCCACCCGACGCTCGGCGAGTCCGCCGAGGAGTTGCTCGAGGCCGACGAGATCGAGCCGACCCGCGGCGACGAGGAGACGACCGACCACCCGCCGATCCACCCGACCGGCGAGATTCCCGCCCGCGGCGGCGACGTCAGCGACGACGAGTGGGAGATCTACGAACTCGTCGTCCGCCGGTTCTACGCGACGGTCGCCGAGGCCGCCGTCTGGGAACACCTCAAGGTCGTCGCCGAGGTCGACGACTACCGCCTGAAGGCAAACGGCAAACGGCTCGTCGAACCCGGCTACCACGACGTCTACCCGTACTTCAGCACCGCCGAAAACTACGTCCCCGACGTCGACGAAGGCGAAGAGCTGGGACTGACCGAAGTCGAACTCGAGGCAAAAGAGACCCAGCCACCCCGCAGGTACGGCCAGTCGCGGCTCATTGAAACCATGGAGGATCAGGGGCTTGGAACAAAAAGTACTCGACATAACACTTTGGAGAAATTATACGATAGGGGATACATCGAGAGCGATCCGCCGCGCCCGACGAAACTCGCGATGGCGGTCGTCGACGCCGCCGAGAACTACGCCGACCGCGTCGTCAGCGAGGAGATGACGGCTCAACTCGAAGCGGACATGGACGCCATCGCTTCCGGCGAGGCGACGCTCGAGGACGTTACCGACGAGTCCCGCGAGATGCTGGAGGAGATTTTCGCGAACCTCGCCGATTCGCGCGACGAGATCGGCGACCATCTGCGGAAGTCGCTCAAGGACGACAAGCGACTGGGGCCGTGTCCCGAGTGTGGCGAGGATCTGTTGGTCCGCAGCAGTCGCCACGGCTCCTATTTCGTCGGCTGTGACGGCTACCCTGACTGTGAGTTTACGCTGCCGCTGCCATCGACGGGCAAGCCGCTAATCCTCGATCAGGAGTGTGAGGACCACGAGCTGAACGAGGTCAAGATGCTCGCCGGCCGACAGACGTTCGTCCACGGCTGTCCGCTCTGCAAGTCCGAAGACGCGGGCGAGGGACCGATCCTGGGCGACTGTCCCGAGTGCGGCGAGGAACACGACGGCGAACTCGCTGTCAAGACTCTCCAGAGCGGCTCCCGACTCGTCGGCTGTACGCGCTACCCCGACTGCGAGTACTCGCTGCCGCTGCCACGGCGCGGCGATATCGAAGTCACCGACGACCACTGTGAGGAACACGACCTTCCCGAACTCGTCATCCACAGCGGCGACGAGCCCTGGGAACTGGGCTGTCCGATCTGTAACTACCAGGAGTTCCAGGCTCGAGAGAGCGAGAGTGGATCCGACCTCGAGGCACTGGACGGTATCGGCGCGAAGACGGTCGAGAAACTCGCGGCTGCCGGTATCGAGGACATCGACGACCTGACCGACGCAGATCCGGACGCGGTCGCCGAAGACGTCGAGGGCGTCTCTGCCGACCGCATCCGCAACTGGCAGGCAGAGGCCTGAATCAATCGGTTTCGTTTCCGTCGTTCGTTTCTTCGTCGTCGGTTTCCACGTCGTTCTCGAGGTGCTCTTCCAGCACCGATTCGACGCGTCGTACGATGCGATCGGCCTCGAGGACGCCCTCGTCCTCCCAGCGGACGATCCCGTCGGGGTCGATTGCGAGGAGGACGGGGTGGGAGACGACCTCGTACTCGTCGGAGAGCGTCCGGTCGTCGTCGTGTGCGAGCGTCCAGTGGCCGTCGTGTTCTTCCCACCAGTCACGAAGCTGTTCGGGCGACTGCTGTGTCGTGACCGAGACGCGAGTCAGTCCGTCCTCGTCCGCGAGGCGTTCCTGGGCCTCGACGAGATTCGGCATCAGCGACCGACAGCGGTGACAGACGGGCGAGAAGAACGTAACGAAGGTAATGCCGTCGTTTGGAACGTCCAGGGTGCCGGCCTCGCTGCCACGGGCCTCGATCGTCTCGATCTCGATCGGGCCGTCGTCGTCACCCTCCTCTTCGTCGGTATTTTCCGCTCCTGCGGAGTCGCCGTCCTGGAACGGCACGCCACGCTGCAACGCGACGAGTCCGCCGCCGAGTACACCAAGACTCGCGACGCCGGCGACGAGTTCGCGGCGATTCACTGGTCCGTCACCTCGAGTCGCAGCGCCATTATCGAACCTTCGATCGCGACGGGAAAATAATCACGGGTCAAACGGCCTGTTCGCGACCTGCTCCAACGAGTCACGCCTACCAACCTACAAGAGCCGCCCGTCCGTTCTCGAGACCGTGACCGACGATCGCACCCGCTGGAACGAGAAGTACAGCGATCCGGACTTCGACCTCCCCGAGGAGCCGATTCCCACACTCGAGCGCCGGATCGATACGCTCCCGGACGGTCGTGCGCTCGACGTCGCGACCGGGAGTGGCCGGAACGCCGTCTTTCTCGCCGAGCGCGGCTACGACGTCGACGCAATCGACGTCGCTGACGAGGCTCTCGAGCGTGCCCGTCGACGGGCCGACGACCGTGGCGTCGAGGTCGACTGGATCCGTGCCGACCTCGCGGAGTACGAGTTCGAGGACGAGTACGACGTGATCACGGTGAGTTTCTTCGCCGCGCTCGAGTCCCTGCCGGCGCTCAAGGAGGCGCTCGCGCCGGGCGGCGTCCTCGTCTACGAACATCACCTCCGCTCGAGCGACGAGATCGACGTCGGCCCCTCGAGCGACCGGTTCCGGTACCGGTCGAACGATCTGTTGCGGGCGTGTCTGGATCTGACCGTCCTCTCCTACGAGGAACGGCGACGCGAGGTCATCGGTGGCACGGCAGCGGTCGTGACGCTCGTGGCGCGCAACTCACACGGCGGGAACCAGTCGTATCCGAACGAAGCCGCGTTCGACGATCCGTCGTAGTTCGGACGTTACGAATCGTCGCCGGCCGACTCCTCGAGGGCGCGCTCGACGTTCGAGACGATCGTTCCGTCGCCCACGGTGCCCCGCTCTCGCCAGTGGACCTCGCCCTCGTCGTCGATCACCACAGTCGTGGGAAACCCGACGACGTCGTAGTAGTCGTTGAGGGCTCCGGCTTCGTCGGTACCGATCGTCCACTCGCCGTCGTGTTCGCGCCACCAGTCGGCGAGTTCGTCGTCGGTCGGATTGGGGCCCTGCGTTCCGTCGGTCACCGACAGGAACCGAACAGTGCCGTCCTCGCCGACGTCGTACTCGTCTGCGAGTTGCTGCCGTGCCGCGTCAACGGTCTCGAGGAGCCCGGAACTGGTCGGGCATCTGGTTCTCGTGAAGTTGACGACTGCGACCGGCTCCGAAGGAGGGACGGTGATCGTGCCAGCGTCGCTTCCGGGCGCGTCGACGGTGTGTACCTCGAACGGCGGTTCGGTCGCCGCGCCGATTGCCTCGTCGCTGTCCGGGCGTCCGTCGTCGCCATCGCTCTCGTCGGTCGTCGCACGGTCCAGACAGCCAGTGCTGGCGACCAGTCCGCCGACGACGCTGACGAGTTCGCGGCGGTTCATATCGGAACCCGGCCTCTCGAGCACATATCACGTCCTCGGGCCGAAACGACAAAGAACCGATGGGTCGGATTCGAGCCACTACCCTTTTGCCCGCCCGCTGCCGACTCGAGACCGACGTGACGCTACTCACTACGACACTCGCGGGGGTCGTCTTCGGACTGGCGCTTGCTGCGCCGCCAGGGCCGATGAACGCCATCATCGCCGAGGAGAGCGTCGTCCGTGGCTGGTCTGCAGGCTTCTGGGCGGGACTCGGGGCGATGCTCGCCGACGTCCTCTTTTTCGTGCTGACGCTGCTCGGCGTCGTCGCAGTGATCGACCGCTATCCAGCGGTTCGACCCGCGCTCTATCTCGCCGGTGGTCTCCTCATGCTGTACTTCGCAGTCGGCGCGATCGAAGAGGCGAGAGCCGCTACGTCGTTCACCGACGGCGGCGAGGTCGACTCGAAGGGGTTCCGGAAGACGTTCGCGCTCTCGCTGACCAACCCCTACCAGATCGGCTTCTGGCTCACCGTCGGCGTCGGCCTGCTCGAGTCGGGCACCCTCGACGTGTTCGCACACGTTCCCGGCGTCGGCGAGGTGCTCGCGGGGAGTCTGCTGGTCGAGACCGGATCGCCGGCGCTGTTGCTCGGTTTCTTCGGCGGAATCGCGGTCTGGATCGTCGTCTATCCTGCGGCGCTGTCCTCGGCAGGTCGGCGCGTCGACGCGCTCGCGCCGGTCATCGCCGCGCTCAGTGCTGCGGTGCTTGCAGGATTCGGCGCGCTCTTTCTCGTGATGGGGGCGGCTCAACTGCTCTGAAAACTGGAACGCGCGTTCCGTCGTTACTCGTCGTCGCCGTCTTTCTCGTCGTCGCTGGCGTCCGTCATCCAGTCGTCACTGTCACTGCTCGAGTCGTCATCGCCGGTGTCCGTCCAGTGGTCTCCGTCGCGGTCGTTCTCGTCTTCGTCCGTCCAGTGATCAGTGGGTTCGTCTCGAGCCGTCGAGTCCGTTTCCTGCCCGTAATTGCGCGGACGGCGTTCTTCCTCGATACGACCGTCACTGGCTCGACGACTCGAGCCACCGTCCGCTCGAACCGCTGCGCGCTGTTCGGGGATCAGGTCGAGGTCGCCGTCGGTGTCTCCGAGAATCAACAGCGCGTAGTACCGAACGTACGATCGGACCGGCGTCTCGAGCAGCGAGAGGACGTACGCGTAACAGAGGTACGCGACGAACAGTAGTGCGAACGCGACGACGACGAGGGAAGGGGCGATCATCTCGAGTCCAATTGTTAGCATAACGAATAGTATCAATCCGACGAACGTGACGACGAAACCGATGATCGCGAACAGGAACCAGAGCGTGACTCCGATCGTCCACGCGGCGGCGACGAACCCGAGGTAGCCTGCCGGGTTCGATGGGATCGTTCGCGCGAACTGGATCCACCCGCTGATCGGCCCACAGTCCTCGAGGAGCATGATCGGAACGACGAAAGCCGACGTCAGGAGGTCGACGAACCACCAGGCAATCGCGGCGAGGGCCACGAACGCGAGTATGCCGAAAAAGTAGCTGTCCGGCATCCCACTGGGTTCCGGGAAGTCGCCGAAAACGACCACGACGACGACGAGAGCGACGACTGCTGCCACCGCTGCGAGGAACAGCCCGATACGAAACAACAACAGCCACAGCGCGTGTCGGAGGTTCTCCCGCATGTACTGCCGAACGTGGACCGCCTCGGATCGAAGCGACTCGACGAAGACGAACTCGAGAAGCGCCGCCAGATACGCGAACGCGAGAACGATTGCGAGAACGAGTGCGAGAACGAGTGCACCGACGAGGAGTATTCCCCAGAGTTCGTCCGTCGTCGCGTCGGCTACGGTCGCCGTTTCGGGGAAGACGTTGAAAACGTTCCAGAGGCTGCCGAATCCACCCATAAAGAGGAGGACGAGTGCGATCTTGAGCCAGCCGACGAAACCGATTTCGCCGAGATAGCGTCGGGTTACGGAGAGGGCGTCAGCGAGGTTAGCGGCTGCGTACATCTTGGCGCAAAAATATAAACTAACGTACTAAATTGTTCTGGTCCCGTTCAACACTCGATGTGTTCGAACGGTCCGTCAAGCAGATCCTCGCCAGCACTGGGATCCTCCTCGTCGAAGTGTGGCGGATGATCCTCCTCGAGGCCGGCCGACTCGAGGTCGTCGAACATCGGTAACTGGAACTCGTAGCCGGTGACGACGGCGAAGGACTCGAGTGGGCCGTCGACGAACTCGCCGATGCCGTCGGCGACGTATTTGACGCCTGCAACGATTTCGATGATCTGGGCGTCGGCGGTCGAACCGACGAGTTCGGCACCGAACGACCCGCCCGAGTCAGTGAGGGCGCTGACGTGTAGGCGGACCCAGATCGTGGCACTGTCGTCCGACCCGATCGTGAACGCGGTGCCACCGGCGCTCAGGCAGTTCCCGTCGGCCGTCGAATCAGTTTCGGTCATGCGATCGGTCCGCTGCTCGGCCTCGGCGATCCCGACGGCGGGAGCGACTGCGAGGACCGCGAGGCAAACGAGGACGACCGCTACCGCGGTAGCCGGTCGACGGACGCGTCTCATCGCTCGAGACATTCTCTTGCAGTATCAAGAACGTGCCGACTGAACCGGGACCGCCGGGATCGTGATCGATGGCGTGAAAACGTCTGTCAGTCGCCGAGCGCTGCGATCTCGTCCTCGAGCCACTCCCGGAACCACTTCACGCGCTTGAGGCGCTGGTGGGCGATGCTCTCGGCGGTATCGCTCTCGACGCGGGAGGCCGCGTCGTAGCCGCGCTCGAGGACGCGATCGACCATCTCGTCGGCGTCCATGTGGGTCCGGGCTTCGTAGCCCATCCGCAACAGCATGAGCGCGGTGCCGTTCGCGCCGACCTTGTCGAGCAGGTCGGCCTCGATGAGACACTGCGTCTCGAGTGCGAGGTCGGTCAGGTCGCCCTGATAGGAGTGGTGTTCGATGGCGCGACACACCTGTTTGATGAACGATTCGGGGTAGTCCGCACGAGACTCGAGGTACTCGCGGGCGACGCGAGCGCCCGCCTCGGCGTGGAGTTCCTGATCGGTCTCGAGTTTGGCCACGTCGTGAAAGAGGGCGGCGACGCGGGTGACGTCGACGTCGGCACCCTCTTTGCGAGCGATCTCTTCGGAGAGTTCGACTACGTTGAGGATGTGGTTGTGCCGGTACTCGGCGGAGTGCCAGGGGTACCAGCGCATGCGACCACCTTCCTCCTCTTTCTCGACGCTGGCCGCGAGGTACTCGAAGACGAACCCCTTCATCTCCTCGAACTCCGCGTCGGACACCCTGTTTTCTTTTATTTCGACGCCCACGAGAGATCCCTCCGCAATAGACGAACGATAGTCATTGACAGAATGTTCGGTAGTTTCGCTCTTTAGCCTTTGGTTCGGACTAGTGACGCGACCGAAGACCCTCACAGACTGTGAAGGTATTCCGTCGTTTACTCGGGATACGGTAGTTTTGGCTGCAGATCGTCGCCCCAACGTGCACCAACTTCCGTTAAAGTCAAACATGCGGCCCGGGAACGTTCGCGTATGAGTAGCGAACAGGAAGGGAAGTCGATCCGGTGTCTCGTCGCCAAGGTCGGCCTCGACGGTCACGACCGCGGGGCACACGTCATCTCGCGGGCGTTCCGTGACGCTGGCTTCGAAGTGATCTACTCCGGCCTCCACAAGGCACCGGAAGACATCGTCCAGGCAGCGGTCCAGGAAGACGTCGACGTCCTCGGCATCTCCATCCTCTCGGGCGCTCACGACACGCTCGTCCCGAAGGTCATGGACGGCCTCCGGGAGTACGACGCCGCAGAGGACACGCTCGTCCTCGTCGGCGGCGTAATCCCCGAAGAGGACCGGCCGGAACTCAAAGACGAGGGCGTCGCCGCCATCTTCGGCCCCGGGACGTCGATCGAAGAGACCGTCGAGTTCGTCCGCGAAAACGCACCCGAGCGATGAACGCCGACGACGAACGACTGCTCGAGGACCTCCTCGAGGGGAAACACCGCGCGCTGGCTCGGGTCATCTCGAAGATCGAGGACCGATCGCCGGGCTACCGCGACCTCGTCTCGGAACTGTACGCACATACGGGAGACGCCGACGTCATCGGGATTACGGGCAGCCCCGGTGCGGGGAAGTCGACGCTGGTCGACAAACTCGCCGAGACCTACCGCGAGCGCGGCGAGACGGTCGGGATCATCGCGATCGACCCCTCCTCGCCCTTTTCGGGCGGCGCAGTGCTCGGCGACCGCATTCGGATGGGATCGACTATCGGCGACATGGACGTCTTCGTCCGCTCGATGAGCGCCCGGGGCACGCTGGGTGGGCTCTCGACGGCGACCGCGGACGCAGTCAAGGCGATGGACGCCTTCGGCAAGGACAAGATCATCATCGAGACCGTCGGGGCCGGACAGAACGAAATCGACATCGTTCGTACCGCCGACACCGTCGCCGTACTCGTCCCGCCGGGATCGGGCGACGACATCCAGACGCTGAAAGCCGGGATCTTAGAGATCGCCGACGTCTTCGTCGTCAACAAGGCCGATCGGGACGGTGCCGACCGGACCGTCCACGAACTACGGGACATGGTCGCTATGGGTGCCGGAGACAGCGTCAGTATGGCCGGCGGCCACCACGGTGCCGACTCGATGGCGATGCTGGAAGATCATCCGGACGACGAGGCACACGCCGACTGGGACGGCGGCGATACTGACGACGGCAACGATGCCGACGACTGGGTCCCGCCGATCGTCGAAACCGTCGCCACCCGAAGCGAGGGCGTCGAGGAGTTCATCGACGAACTCGAGTCCCACCAGACCTACCTCGTCGACTCCGGCACCCGCGCGGAGATGGCCCGAAAGCGCTACGCCGAGGAGATCCGGACGCTCCTGCGAGAGGACGTCCACGGCCTGCTCGAGGACGAACTCGAGCGCGCCGGCGGGATCGACGATCTCGCGGAAGACGTTCGGACCGGCGACACCGACCCGTACTCGATCGCGGGCGATCTGCTGACACCCGTCGAGGAGTGTCTCGAGGAACTCGAGACGGGGGAGTAGCGACTCGAGCGGCAGGCTCTGCCGGAACCGTTCGGTCTACTGTCATGGTAGTTGCCTTGATATAGGTAGGGTCGATAACCGATTCGTATGGCTGACTGGGGCGACGGGGCGGTGACAGCAGAGTCGGAAGCACCGGTCAGATATTTCTGCAAGGGAACCGCCGCCATCGGTATCGGCTGTGTCGTGACGGTTGGGACGGCGCTTGTACTGGTTGCCGCCGACGCGAGCGGCTGGATCGTCCTCTGGTCGCCACTCGCTGGCGGGATGGTGACTGGAGCGCTCTCGCCGGCGAATTTCATCGGCAGTACACTGTCTGGGGCTGTCGGTGGCGTGTTCGTCACCGCCGCGATGGTCGGTAGTTTTCTCTGGTGGGCAGCGAACGCGTCACCGCCGACGGCCAGTGCTGGGATGGCGATCATCGCCACACTTGCAGTTCTCGTCGCGCTGGGTGTGGTGCTCGTCTTGCTCACGACGGTCGGTGGGCTCCTCGGTGGCGTAATCCGTCGTGCCTACGAGCACGAACCGGATCGGACTCCCGAATGAGGGTCCAGCACACTGTGATCGCTCAGCGATTGCAGGGCAACCGCAGTTCTAAGACAATCGCCGTGATACCGCTGCGTATGAAAGCCCGAACAGTTCTCGGCACAGCAATCGGCACCGTCGGTGCAGCCGTCGTCGGGAACCGGCTGCTCACCAAACGTGCAGGGGATCTCGACAACCCGCTGCCCGGTATCGAACGCACCTACCGATGGCGGGGAATCGAGACGACCTACACCGTCGCCGGCGACCCGAACGATCCCGAACTACTGCTCTGTCACGGGGTCTACGCGGGGGCGAGCAGCCACGAGTTCGAGCCGATCTTCGAGCAACTGGCCGAAGACTACCGCGTTATCGCGGTCGACCTCCCCGGTTTCGGCCGTTCGGAGCGGCCGCCGCTGGTCTACTCGCCGACGCTGTACGCCGAGTTCCTTCGAGACTTCTCGGAGAATGTGAGCGACGAACCGATCGTCGTCGCGTCGTCGCTAACCGGCACGTTCGCCGTCGACGCCGCCGACGAGACCGAGTTCGACCACCTCGTTCTGATCTGTCCGACCGAAGAGACCGCCCCGGAGCGACCGTGGCTGCGTACCCTCCTGCGGACGCCGGTCGTCGGCACGACGCTGTTCAACCTGCTCTCGAGCAGGCCCTCTATCCGGTACTTCTACGATCGGGACGGCTACTACGACGCCGATCGGATCGACGACGAGGAGGTCGCCTACGCCTGGGACAGCGCCCACCAGCCGGGCGCGCGGTATGCGCCCGCCTCCTTCGCGTCCGGGACGCTCGATCCGGAGTTCGACCTGGCGACCGAACTGGCCGCCCTCGAGACGCCGACGACGCTCGTCTGGGGTCGAGACGCCGAACTCGTTCCGCTCCGGAAAGGACGAGACCTCGCCGATGCCGCGGACCTGGAACTGGTCGTCATCGATTACTCGACGCTGTTGCCCCACGCCGAGCATCCGGAGAAGTTCGTCGAGTACCTGACTGCGGAACTGTTACACGCCGGAATCGATCACGAATAGGCTCGCCACTCTCGTTAGCAACCCGTCAGAACAACGGCTCGGGCGTTGCCGGCGGCGTTCGTTTGTGTTCGCTCTCTTCGTGGAGCGTCTCGACGTGTTCGACGACCTCGACGCTCGTATCGGTAAGACGCGCAACGACCGACGCGGGCAGGTTGCCGTCGATATAGAGCGCGAGGATCGCATCGAGCGTATCGTAGTCGACGCCGAGTTCTTCCTCATCGGTTTCGTAGTCGACCATGCCGCCGGTCGGCGTCTTCTGGACGAGTGATTCGGGGACGCCGAGGTGGGCGGCGACCTGCCGAACCTGCTGTTTGTAGAGGTTGCCGAGCGGATTACAGTCGACGCCACCGTCGCCGTACTTCGTCACGTAGCCCGTCGCGAGTTCCGCGCGGTTCCCGGTCCCGAGGACGAGTCTGTTCTCGCGGCCAGCGACGAGATAGGTGATCGTCATGCGCACTCGAGCGCTGGTGTTCCCGACGTACCGGCCTCCCCAGCGATCTTCGGACTCGTTGTCGTCGCTGGCGTCGACGTCGGCGAGCAACCGGTCGACGGCCGAGTCGATCCCGATTACGTCGTACTCGATGCCGAGGTCTTCGGCGACGCGTTCCGCGTCGCTCATGTTCTCGTCCTCGTTGACGGCCTTGGGAAGGATCAGCCCGTGGACGGCGTCGGCACCGAGACTTTCGACGGCGAGGTACGCGACCGCCGTACTGTCGATCCCACCCGAGAGCGCGATCTCGACGCCGTCGGCGTCCGCTGCCTCGACGCGATCGCGGATGAAGGTCGTGAGATGATCGACCTGTGTCTCGATCTCTGCTTCCGAAAACTGGAGGTTTACCGGATCGATCTCTGCTCGTGTCTGGGCGTAGAGGTTCGCCATGCGAACGCCCGGGTTAGGGCCAGTGCGACGGAAAAGGGATGTGCTTTCGGAATCCGTCGGTTTCGGTGAACGACCCGCGGTCGTCGTACGGTGATCCGATCAGGCCGGACTGAATTCAACGACCCGCTCGCCGGTCGTTTCCGAGACGGTAATCGAAATTTCGACCGTCAACCCGTTTTCGACCGCCTCGAGGTCGATCTCGACGACTTGTCCGGTCAGTCGAACCGCTCCGAAGTCGGCGATCGCCGTCGCGTACGGCGCGTCCTCCTCGAAAGCGGGCGTGGGGACGTGCGTGACGG
Organism: Natronobacterium texcoconense; assembly: GCF_900104065.1. Classification (NCBI taxonomy): domain Archaea; kingdom Methanobacteriati; phylum Methanobacteriota; class Halobacteria; order Halobacteriales; family Natrialbaceae; genus Natronobacterium; species Natronobacterium texcoconense. Next base: position 566,881 of record NZ_FNLC01000001.1, read on the forward strand.
TAAACGTCGCTATCTCGCCCGTCTCGGGAAGCGACGTTTCCTCGAGGTCGGTCGCGCCACACTCCGGACAGACTCGTCGTGGCGGCAGGGAGCCGTGACCGTCGGGGCACTCGAGGTAGTACGCCTCGCCGTCCTCGGCGGCGTCTAACCAGTCGTCGAAGCCGGCGTCCTGGACGTCGTCGCTCATGGTTGACCCACCTCCTCGAGCACGTGAACCGTCGCACTGGCGACCGTGCCACCCGCGTTGTGGGCAATGCCGGTCGTCGCGTCGGAGACGTGGGCGCTGTTGGGATGGTCGCCCGCGAGCAGTTTCGTGACCTCTGCGATCTGAGAGGCGCCGGTGGCGCCGACGGGGTGGCCCTTCGCCTTCAGCCCACCCGAGAGGTTGACCGGCGTCTCGCCGTCCGCGGTCGTCCGGCCGTCTCGAGCGGCCGAGATTCCCTCGCCGACCTGTTCGATGTCGAGCGCCTCGAGTGCGAGCACTTCGGCGATCGTAAAGCAGTCGTGGACCTCGGCGAGGTCGACCTCGTCCGCGTCGACGCCGGCGTCGGCGTAGGCTTCTTCGCCGGCCTCGCGAGCGGCCGGGGACCGCGCGAGGTGATCGCGGTCGTGTAGCGCCATCCGGTCGCCGCCCTGCCCGGTGCCCGTGATCGCGACGGGTGCCTCGAGATCGTGTTTCTCGGCGTAGGACTCGCTCGTGAGGACGAGCGCGGCCGCACCGTCCGAGAGCGGACAGGAATCGTACAGTCCGAGTGGCGCGGAGACCGTCGGTGCCTCGAGAGCGTCTTCGACTTCGATCGCGCTCTGGTACTGGGCCTTCTCGTTCGAGAGGGCGTTCTCGTGGTTCTTGACCGCGATGTGTGCGAGGTCCTCGCGTTCGCCGCCGAACCGGTCGAAGTAGGCCTGTGCCATCAACGCGTAGGCGCCGGGGAACGTCGTTCCAGCACGGACTTCCCAGAGGTCGTCCGCGGCGATGGCGAGTGCCTCGGTCGCGCCCGCCGTACCCAGATTGGTCATCCGCTCGGCGCCGCCGACCAGCACGACGTCGTCCTCGCCGTTTCGAATCCGCATGACAGCGTCCCGAATGGCTGTCCCGCTCGAGGCACACGCCGACTCGTAGCGCGTCGCAGGTGCCTGCACGCCCGCTGCTTCGGCCATCAGCGGTCCTTGATGGCCCTGATGTTCGGACAGTTCGCCCATGAAGTTGCCGTAGAGGACGGCGTCGACGTCGTCTCGAGAAACGCCGCTGTCCTCGAACGCCTCGATCGTCGCCTCGGCGAAGAGGTCTCGGCTCGTCCGTTCCGGGGTGTTTCCGAACGAGGTCAACCCCGTCCCTGCAACGCGCACGTGGCTCATACACGGATGTAACCGCCGGACCCGTTAATACCCCGTGGTTAATATCGCAACCGTCGACGTGCGTTTATCGACGAACCACCTTCCATCGTCGGGCGGTTTCGACGGTCACCGCGTTTCCGCGCACTTATATGTGGGAGTTACACACGATCACACATGACTGCCACTCCGTTCGACTTCGACCTGCTCCGCGAACTGACAGAGACGAGCGGCGTACCGGGCTACGAGGACCGCGTCCGCGAACTCGTCGTCGATGAACTCGAGGAGACCGTCGACAGCGTCGAGACCGACGCGATGGGCAACGTCGTCGGCACGCTCGAAGGTTCCAGCGATCATTCGGTCGCAGTTGCGGCTCATATGGACGAAATCGGCTTTATGGTCCGTCACGTCGCCGGCGACGAGGACAGCGGCGGGTTCCTCGAACTCGACGCCCTTGGCGGCTGGGACGCCCGCGTTCTCAAGGCCCAGCGAGTGACCATTCACACCGACGACGGCGACCTGCCGGGCGTCATCGGCTCGCCGCCGCCGCACACCTTAGACGAAAAAGACCGCGAGAAGACCCCCAAGGTCGAGGACGTCTTCGTCGACGTCGGCCTCCCATACGAGGAACTCGAGGACCGCGTCTCGCGTGGCGACCTCGTGACGATGGATCAGACGACCGAACTGGTCGGCGAGACGGTCACGGGTAAGGCCCTCGACGACCGCGTCTGCCTGTTCGCGATGCTCGAGGCGGCCCGCCGGATCGAGGACCCTGACGCGACGATCCACTTCTGTGCGACCGTTCAGGAAGAAGTCGGTCTCCGGGGTGCACAGGCGCTCGGCGTCGACGTCGATCCCGACCTCGCGATCGCACTGGACGTCACCGTCGCCAACGACGTTCCCGGCTTCGACGCCGGCGAACACGTCACCCAGCTCGGCGAGGGGACGGCGATCAAGCTCAAGGACTCGAGCGTGATCACGAGCCCGAAGGTCCACAAACGCATGCAGTCGGTCGCCGACGACGAAGAGATCGATTATCAGCTCGAGATCCTTCCCGCGGGCGGTACCGACACGGCCGGGTTCCAGAACACCGCGGGCGCGAAACCCGTCGGTGCGATCTCGATCCCGACGCGCTATCTCCACACGGTCACCGAGACGGCCCACGTCGACGACGTGGCGGCGACGATCGATCTGCTCGAGGCGTTCCTTGCGAGCGAGGACGGCTCCCACGAGTACACGCTGTAGCTCGCGTCAGGGCATCTCGTGAACTGTCAACTCGACGTCACGCGGCTGTGATCGGCCTTCGATGTCCATGACCAGTCGCTTGACGACGGTCTCGGCTTCGCCGAGGAGTCGCGGTTCGACCTTCTTGACGACTCGATCCAGTGAGACGAATCGTGGAAGCGAGATGGCGCTCTTGTCGGCGGAGTATGGGTCGTAGACCGCCTCGAAGTAGATCCGGCTCGCGGTCTCGACCTCGTCGTCGACCGCACCGCCGTCGGGAATCGCGTCGGGTTCCGGTTCGACGCGCCACTCGCCGCGGGCGTCGATGTCCTTGACCAGTCGCCACTCGAGCGATTCCGGCGGCGAGATGTCGACGACTTTCGACCGGGCGGTGTAGCTGAGTTTCCACCAGGCGAGTCGCAGATCGTAAATCGAGCCGACGTCGCCGTCGCCGTGGACGTCGACGTCTTTCAGGTGTTCGGTGTAACGGGGGTACTCGGTAAACGACCGCACGTACGGAAAGACCTCCTCGGGCGGGCGGTAAACGACGGTACTGAGGAGAATTCTGTCCACACCCTGCCTATGCCGTGATCGAAAGTAAGGGTTACTCTCGGATCTCGAGTCGCCAGGTTCTATAGTCGCTACGGCAAACGCCGTGACATGAGAGACGTCTGTATCGTCGGTGGCGGCGTCGCCGGACTCGCCGCCTCGATTTTCACCGCTCGAGCGGGCCTGGACACGCTCGTCGTAGATGGTGACGACGACGAATCGATCCTCGCCCGAAACGCCAGCCTCGAGAACTACCCCGGATTCCCGCTCGGCGTCGACGCCCGACAGTACCTGCGACTGGTCCGCGAACAGGCCGACAACGCAGGCGCGACGTTCCACGAAGGACGCGTCACTGGCGTCGAACCGGTCGACGAGGACGACCTCGAGGAGGGATTCGTCCTCGAGACCGAAGACGGCGACTCGCTCGAGACACGGCGAGTGATCGCAGCCTCCTGGCCGGACAGCGAGTACCTCGTTCCGCTGGACGTCGGCCGGATCCAGCGCGGGAGCAAGTACATGATTTCGGTCGACGAGGGTGGCCGAACGGCTGTCGACGGCATCTACGCGGCAGGCCGGATCGCCGGCGAACCCCACCAGACCATCGTCGCGGCTGGCCACGGGGCGAAAGTCGGCCTCGCGGTCATCCACGACTCCGACGCGAACTTCTATCACGACTGGGTCGCGCCCGAGGGCTACTTCACCGGCCGCGGCCGAGAGGTGCCGCCTGCCTGCGAGGAAATCGACGACGAGGAACGCCGCGAACGCGACGATCGAGCGAGGGAACGGCTGCTCGAGGCGTTCGAGGAACCGCTGGACGAACGGCCGACGATGCACCCGAGCGTCGCGGAAGACGAGGACTGAACCAGAAGTCGACTACTGTTCTATCGCGGCGTCCGACGAAGAGAGTACGTCGGTAGGTGGGACGGTAAACGAGAACGTCGATCCCTCGCCGGGAGCCGAGTCGACCCAGATCTCGCCGTCGTGTCGTTCGACGATCCGTTGGCACAGCGCCAGCCCGATCCCGGAGCCGGCGTGTTCGTCGACCGAGTGGAGTCGCTGGAAAATCTCGAAGATCCGATCCTGATCGTCGGGATCGATACCGATCCCGTCGTCGGAAACCGAGACGACCCACTCGTCGTCGCGTCGCTCGGCGCCGATTCGAACTCGGGGCGGTTCGTCGCCGCAGTACTCGATCGCGTTCGCGAGCAGGTTCTGAATCAGTTGTCGCAACTGGCTCTCGTCGCCTACGACGACAGGGTGGTCCGTGACAGTGATCTCCGCGTCGGTCTCGTCGATCAACACCTGGAGGTCGTCGAGGACGTCCTCGAGCACCTCTCCGAGGTCGACGGGTTCGAACGGTTCTCCCTGCGTGTCGATTCGCGAGTACTGCAGCAGGTCGTCGATCATGGTCTGCATTCGGGTCGCGCCGTCGACGGCGAATTCGAGGAATTCCTCGGCGTCCTCGTCGAGTTCCTCGGCGTATCGGTTCTCCAGCAGCGTCAGGTACATCGTCACCATCCGGAGCGGCTCTCGGAGGTCGTGGGAGGCGGCGTATGCGAACTGCTCGAGTTGCTCGTTCGATTCGTGTAACCGCCGGTTCGCCCGCTCGAGTTGTTCGCGCGTCCGATCCAGTTCGTCGTTGCGGTGCTCGAGCTCTCGACGGACTCGTTTCAGGTTCTCGTTCTTCTCGCTGACCTCCCGTTCGCGGGTGAGGGCGCGCGCTTCGTGGATTCCGATCCCGAGTCCCGCGACCGATCCGATCGAGAGCGCGATAGCTCTCGTCCCGAAGGAAAACGGCGTCGAGACGCCGGGGTGGACCGCTCGCAGGATGATAAAGACGAACATCACGCCGACGCCGCCGAGACACCACAGCGCGATCCGGGGATAGAGGCCGGGATCGAGCGTCGTACTCGTGAGCCACCGGCCGACGTAGAGGAGCAAGACCCCTGGGAAGCCGACCAGAACGAAGTCGATCGCCGCCTCGAGAAGCGGTCCACCGTCGGCAACTTTGAGGGCGAACTGTCCGCCGGCAATGAGGACGAATAGCACACCGAGGGCGTAGATGTAGTGCGATCGCTGGACCATTTCGTCTCTGTAGGCCCGATCAGTATATGAGGCTGTAGCCGATCGTTCTCTCTTCTTACGTGTCAGGGGATGTGGCGGGCGTTTCGTACAGTTTGTAGGTGGCGTAAGTAGAGGCGGCACCCGACCGTACCGATCGCTCGCTATACTTAACACGTCTCGAGTGAGAATACGAGACGAATGCTCGAGGGAGTCAACGTCGCGCTCGGGGTGACGGGATCGATCGCGGCCGTGAAGACGGTCGAACTGGCCCACGAGTTGCGACGCCGGGGTGCCGAAGTGCGGGGCGTGATGACCGACAGCGCACAGGGTATCGTCCACCCGTGGGCAGTCGAGTTCGCGACCGACAACGACGTCGTCACCGAGATCACGGGCGAGGTCGAACACGTCGACCTCTGTGGCTACGACGGCTGGGCCGACGTCTTCCTGATCGCGCCGGCGACCGCAAACACCGTCGGCAAGATCGCCGCCGCCGTCGACGACACGCCGGTGACGACCTGTGCGACGACCGCGCTGGGTGCTGACACGCCGGTTGTGATCGCACCCGCGATGCACGAACCGATGTACGACCACCCCGGCGTCCTCGAGGCCATCGACACCGTCTCCGAGTGGGGCGTCGAGTTCGTCGATCCGCGCATCGAGGAAGGCAAAGCCAAGATCGCGAGCGAGGAAGCGATCGTCTGCGACGTCGCCCGCGCAGCGGGAGAGCGCCCGCTCGAGGGCGATCACGTCGTCGTCACGAGTGGCGCGACCGCCGAATCGATCGATCCCGTCCGCGTGCTCACGAACCGCTCGTCGGGGAAGATGGGACGCGCCGTTGCGAGGGCCTGCTACGTGCGCGGGGCCGACGTGACGCTGGTTCACGGCGTCGTCGGTCCACGGCCGCTCGCGTCCGATCCGGAGCGGGGCGACGTCCCCTACGCGGACGTCCGGCAGGTCGAAACCGCCGCGGAGATGCTCGAGGCGACCCGGGAGGCCTGTGACGGTGCAGACACGCTCGTCTCGGCGGCCGCGATCGGCGACTATACCACCGAGGAACGCGCCGAGAAACTTCGGTCGGGCCAGGAGCGAACGCTCGAACTCGAGCCGACGTCGAAACTCATCGACGAGATTCGTGACGAGCGGCCCGACCTGCCGATCGTCGGCTTCAAGACCGAGACCTCCGGCGACGAGACGGCGATGATCGAGCAGGCCCGTGCGACGCTCGAGCGAACCGGCCTCGCCTTCGTCGTCGCAAACGACGCGAGCGTGATGGGGGCAGACGAGACGAGGGCGCTGCTCGTCCACGCCGAAGACGCAGCACGGTTCGAGGGGACGAAGGCAGGACTCGGCGGCGAAATCGCCGAGTCGATCGCCGCGATACTCGCTCCGTAACGCGTCGTTGACTCGCGTGGCAGGAGTATTATATAGAAGGCGTACAACCCACGAATTAATGGAGATACTCCCGAAATCAGGTAGGTACTTTGTCAGTACGGCGAGGTGATCGTGGTGGCCCAGCACCAGCGAACCCAGATGGACGACAGAAGCACCGCTCCCCTCTCGAAGGGCGACGTCTTCGAGTTGCTTCGAAACCAGCGGCGACGATACGTCCTCCACTTCCTGAAACGGGACGACCGCCCCGTCGAACTCGGCGATCTCGCCCAGCAGATCGCCGCCTGGGAGTACGATACCTCCCTCGAGAGCGTCACTCCCGAACAGCGAAAGCGGGTGTACACGACGCTCCAGCAGACGCATCTCCCGAAGATGGACGAGGCCGGAATCCTCACGTTCGATTCGGATCACGGCGTCGTCGAACCGACTGCTCGAACCCGAGACATCAGCGTCTACCTCGAGATCGTCCCGGGACGGGAGTTCGCGTGGCGGGAACTGTATCTCTCGCTCGGTGCGGTAAGCTGTGCGCTCGTCGCCGCGCTGTGGGTCGGTATCTATCCGCTGACGCTCCTTTCGTCGACCACCTGGGCTGGAATCATCGCCGTGACGCTCACCGTAACCGCAGTCGGTCACATTTACTACGAGCGCAACATGCGACTCGGCCACGGCGATCAGCCCCCGGAGCTGAGTCACGGTGACGAGTAGCACGGAACCGACACGTATCGTCAACTTTTACTCCGATACCAACCGACCCACGACATGGATCAACTGAAGCAGTCGCTCCTCGAGGCGCCGATTATCGAGAAAAACGGCTATCATTACTTCGTCCACCCGATCAGCGACGGTATCCCCAAACTCGAGTCCGATCTCCTCCGCGAGATCGTCGTCCGCATCACCCGCAAGGCCGACCTGGAGGACGTCGACCGGATCGTCACGCCGGCAGCGATGGGGATTCACATCTCCACCGCGGTCTCGCTGATGACCGACATCCCGGTAACGGTCATCCGAAAGCGCGAGTACGGACTCGAGGGCGAGGTCGAAATCTCCCAGCAGACTGGCTACTCCGAGAACGAGATGTTCATCAACGACGTCCGCGAGGGCGAGCGCGTGCTCGTCATCGACGACGTCCTCTCGACGGGTGGGACGCTCGCGGCCGTGCTCGACGCGCTCGACGGAATCGGTGCCGAGGTCGTCGACACCGTCGCCGTCATCAAGAAAGCAGGCGGCGAGAACAAGGTCGACGAGGCCGGCTACGACGTCAAGACGCTGATCAACGTCGACGTCGTCGACGGCGAAGTCGTCATCGTCGACGAACACGGCGACGACTGAACTCGCGTTCGACCGCTCGAGTTTGCCGCTGCCGAACTGTAACGATTGGTTCGCCGACGAGACTCGTTTCTGGATCCGGCGCTGGACATCGACCGCTTTCGACCGAATATCTTTTTATCGAATAGCCAATATAGGGAGAGTATGTCTAACGGATCGGCAGCCGAGCGCATCAAATATCGACAGGAAAACGCGGTAGATCCCGAGGAGTTCCTCCTCGATCTCGGCATCGTCGAACTGACCGAAGACGGCGAGAATCTCCAGTTTACCGTCGAGTTCGCCGACCGACTCGAGGAGCAACTCGAGCAGGTTCGTGCCGACGGCGTCGATACTGACGACATCGCGACCATGTTCGGTGCCGACGAATCGGACGTCTCCGTCCCGGACCGGTCGTACACGGCCTACAAGACGGACTACATGGTCCGGAGCTGGCCCTCTGAGGGGGCACTCCAGCTCGACGTCGCGACGGACCGGGAACTGCGCGCGGAAACCGACCAGTGGGACGACGTTCCGGTTCGACAGCGATACCGACTGCTGCAGTCGCTGCGGTCGTTCCTCGATGAGTGTCTGTTCTGCTCGGGTCCGATTTCCTCGACCGACAGGACGGTCGAGTCCTGCTGTGGGGATATGACGGTCTTTGCGGTCGGCTGTGACGACTGTGATCGTCGATTCCTGGAGTTTTCGGCGGACGCGATCGCGGAATCGTAACGAGATCCGTTCTGGTTCAGCAGATGTCTGTTTCCGACTTCCTGGATTGGTTTCGACAGCCGGAGTACACGGGCGACAACCGATGTGTTCCGTGTACCGTGCTCAACGTCGGCATCGCGGTGGTGCTCTCGATCGGTGTCGGCGTCGGCAGCCGATACGGGGCGGGGATGACGGCGTCGATAGTCCTCGGCCTGGCGACGTTCGGGTTTACGCTCGTCGTGATCTACCTCAGAGGCTATCTCGTCCCCGGAACGCCCCGACTCACCGAGACCTACCTGCCGGAACGAATCCGTCGCCGATTTCACGACCGACCGACGGGGATCGACGACGATGCTGACGTCGACCTCGCGTTGAAGGGTGTCGGGGTGACACTTCCGGAAGACGAGCGGTCGGACGACGAATAAACGAGAGCGGACGGAAGAAATCGATTCACCGAGCGGCCAGTGGCCTACTCGAGAATCCGGACCGTCGTCTCGTCGACGAGTCCGTTACGGAGCGGGCCGTCGACGTTGATCGCCGCACGGATCGTGTACTCGCCGGGTTCGGCCGGCTCCCACTCCCGGTCGGAGACGCGAAACAGCCCCGACCAGGTCTTCCGGAACTGCAGTCGCTCGCCGCGGTCGAAGTGCAGTTCACCGGTTCGTTCGGGTGGATCTCGAGTCGTGACACGGGACGCTTCCGGAACGCCGTCTACCGACCACGACCACAGTACCGGCGACGCCGTCCGGATGGTGATCGGAATCGGCAACGCGTTTTTCATCGTGACGGTAAACGGAATCGGCGTCTCAGGAGCGAACTCCGTTTCCGGCGTCGTCACCTCGAGCGAAATCGCGCGTCGCCGGAGCCAGTGTGGAACCAGTCGCTTGCTCCAGGCCGAGCCGTTGATCGACCGTGCTGCCTGGGGTTCGGTCGTGGAATCACGTTCGCTCGGCGAGAAGGGGTCGTCGTCCCGTGTGATTGCATCCGACTCGTAGATCCGGCGCATCAACTACTGCAAGCGCCGGGAGTAACTAAATCTTTCCGGGGAAAGACAGGAAATCGCGACAGCAGTCCGTCTCAGTCGTCCGCGACGGCGCCGTCACCGCTCTCGCCGGTCCGATCGACCGGCGCGGTCCCATACTGGTCGTCGTAGAGCAGACACGCGATCTCGTGTGTCTCCGATACGTCGGCAACCGGGGGAACCGTCGTCTCACACGGCGAGACGAACGCTTCCTCGAGGGTCGCGACAGCGTCGGTGACGCCACTCGAGTGCAGGTCGTCGATCGACCGCTCGAGGAGGGTCTCTGCCGACGGATCGCCCACCGTTTCCGGAAGCCCGTACTCGTCGCGGATCCTCGTTTCGAACTCGTCGCGTGGGAGCGACGTGACGTCCTCACGAAGTGACTCGTCGGAGACGGTCAACAGCTCCGCTACCGATTCGGCTTCCTCGGCTCGAAGCTTGAAGTTCAGTATCGAACGCCACGTCGACTGCTCGAGATCGAACTCGCCCGGCGGGATGACCTGTTGGCATCGCGTGTGGAACGGACAGCCGGACGGCGGATCGATCGGCGAGGGAACCTGTCCCTCGAGAAGGATCTTCTCGCCCTCCCAGAGCGGATCCGGTTCGGGGATCGCCGAAAGCAGCGCCTCGGTGTAGGGGTGGTACGGTTCCGAGAAGATGTCCTCGGTCGTCCCCACCTCGGCGAACTCGCCGAGATACATCACGGCAATCCGGTCGGAGATGTGTTCGACGACGCTCAGGTCGTGAGCGATGAAGATGTACGAGAGGTCGAACTCGTCCTGAAGGTCCTCCAGCAGGTTCAGGATCTGTGCCTGGACGCTCACGTCGAGTGCGCTCACCGGCTCGTCACAGATGATGACCTCCGGATCGACGGCCAGCGCCCTGGCGATGCCGATCCGCTGTCGCTGCCCACCCGAGAACTCGTGTGGATATCGGTAGGCGTGACTCGCACTCAACCCGACGGTCTCGAGCAGTTCCTGGATGCGTTCGGTTCGTTCCTGCCCGCTCGCGATGTCGTGGATGTCCAGCGGTTCGCCGATGATGTCGCCGACGGTGAGTCGCGGATTCAGACTCGAGAACGGATCCTGGAAGATGTACTGCAGGTCCGTCCGGAGGTCCCGCAGTTCGGAGCTCGAAAGGTCTGTCAACTCGATCTCCCGGACCGTTCCGTCGTCCTCTTCCTTTCGGTACGTAACCGACCCCTCTGTCGGTTCGACGAGTCGCATCATCGACCGTCCGAGCGTCGTCTTTCCACAGCCACTCTCTCCGACGACGCCGAGGGTCTCGCCCGGATACAGTTCGAGGTCGACGTCGTCGACTGCCTTGACGAGCTGTGACCGTCCGAGCAGGTTGTCGACGATACCACTGTCCGTCTCGTAGTACTTCGACAGGCTCTCCGTCCGTAGGATCGGCTCGTTCTCGCTACTCATGATGTTCACCGGATACGGCTTCGTTCATACGGCGGTCGTCCTCGACGGTGACAGTGAACCCGACGCCGTCCTCGAGATCGTCGGTGTACTCGAGACACTTCGCCGAGCGACTCTCGGACTCCTCGTCGAACTCGACCATCTTCGGCTCTTTTCGCTTGCAGGCGTCTTCGGCGTACGGACACCGGGGATGGAAACTACAGCCCGACGGCGTATCGATCAGGTCCGGCATCGACCCGGGAATCGTCTGTAGCCGCTCGCGGTCGTCGCCGATGCGCGGAATCGAACTCATCAAACCGACCGTGTAGGGATGTTTCGGGTCGTAGTACAGCTCTTCGACCGGTGCCTTCTCGACGGGCTGACCCGCGTACATGACCATCACCTGATCGCAGAGTTCGGCGACGACACCGAGGTCGTGCGTGATCAGTTGTACTGCCGTGTCGAACTCGTCGGTGATGTCCCTGAGCAGATCGAGGATTTTCGCCTCCGTCGTCACGTCCAGCGCCGTCGTCGGCTCGTCGGCGATGAGGACGTCGGGGTCACACGAGAGTGCCATCGCGATCACTGCCCGCTGTTGCATCCCGCCGGAGAACTCGTGTGGGTAGTCCGTGTACCGATTCTCGGCGTCCGGAATGCCGACCTGATCCAGCAGTTCGATCGTTCGCTGTTTCGCCTCCTCGTCGCTGTAATCGAGGTGATGTCTGATCGCCTCGGAAATCTGTTCGCCGACCGTGTAGACCGGGTTGAGGGCAGTCTGGGCGTCCTGGAAGATCATCGCCACGTTGTTGCCACGGAGCGAACGTACCGCCGCCTCCGGTGCACGGAGCAGTTCGACGTACTGCTCGTCACCGTCGTAGACGATGAAATCCTCCTCACCGATAACGCCGGCTTCGCTCGCGTGACCCTGATCGATCAGGTCACGCATGTCCAGTTCGCCTGCAGCCAGCGATTCTTTCAGTTCGTCGTACCGGTGGTTATCGGCCAGCTCTGTCTCTTCGTCGTCGTCTCCCTCGAGCCGTTCGATGACCGCCTCGAGGTCGTACTCGTTGCGAAGTTCCTCGACGTCGACGACGTGGTCGGGATACGATTCCTCGAGTCGTGCCACGGTATCGGGGTCACGGAACCGGATCGAACCGCGTTCGATCTCGCCGGGGCTCTCGATGAGTCGCAACAGCGAGAGCGCGGTGACGCTTTTCCCGGCACCGCTTTCGCCGACGACGCCGAACTTCTCTCCGCGGTCGATTTCGTAGGTGAGTTCGTCGACTGCCGTAACGACTCCTTCCGACGTGTAGAAGTTGACTGTCAGGTTCTCGACTTCGAGTAGTGCCATTATCCACCACCTCCGATGTCGTCGACCTGAGTGTCGAGTGCGTCGTTGATGACGTCACCGATCATGTTCATCGACATGACGAACAGGAAGATCATCAGGCCCGGGAAGACGGTCGCCCACCAGTACCAGCTGCCGCCGTCACCGGTCGCCAGCGTATCCCGTTCGCCGTCGAGGATCGTCCCCCACTCGGGCGTACCGGGGTCGAAGCCGATCCCGAGGAACCCGAGTGCGGCGACGCCGATGACGACGGTACCGACGCTCAGCGTCGCCTGGACGATCACTGGCGCGATGGCGTTAGGGATGATGTGTCGGAACAGCACCGATTGATCCCGTGCGCCGAGTGCTTTCGCGGCCAGGACGTACTCGTTTTGTTTTACCTTCAGAATCTCACCGCGGATGATACGTGCGTACGACGCCCAGCCGACCAGTACGAACGCACCGACCAGCGGCCAGAACCCGCCGCCGAACAGGGACACGAGAACCAGCGCCAGCACGAGTGCGGGGAACGCGAAGACGAGGTCCAGAAAGCGCATGAGGACGCTATCGACCCAGCCGCCGAAGTAACCGGAGACGCTCCCGTAGATCACGCCGAACGTCGACGCGATCGCAGTGACGATGATTCCGATCGAGATACTGTATCTGCCACCGATCATAACCCGGGAGAACATGTCTCGCCCCAGTCGATCGGTTCCCATGAAGTGATCGAGTGACGGTGGATCGTGCCGTCCGCCCACCGCCGTCGCAGTCGGATCGTACGGTGCGAGCGAGAACGGTTGTACCGTCACTCCCGAAATCGTGATCGGGCGTGCAAGCAGTGCGGCGACCGTCATCACGACGACGACCGTGATTCCGAGCAACGCCAGCCTGTCCCGGACGAGACGGTTCGCGATTCGACGCCACACGCTCTGTGGTTCGACGTACTCTTCGTCGTGGGCTGTGTCCGGTTCCCGGTCCTCGAGATCGTCGGTCTCGAACCCCGTGATTCGTATTCGTCCTCGTTGTGTTGACATATATCTAGTATTCGTCTCTGATTCGTGGATCGAGTATTCCGTACACGATGTCGGCGAGCAAGTTCGCGAGCACGATGACGGTACCGGTCAGCAGTGTGATGATCAAGATGAGGTTGATCTCTCTGAGCTGAATCGCCTGAATGAGCTCCCTGCCGAGACCGGGCCAGCCGAACACCACCTCGACGACGACCGAACCGGAGACGAGGCTCGCGGTCAGGAACGCGGCGACCGTCGTGACCGAGATGAGCGAGTTCCGCAGGACGTGTTTCAGGAAGACGGTCCGCTGGGGGAGCCCCTTCGCTCGCGCAGCGGTCACGTACTCCTTGTTGAGTTCCTCGGCCATCGACGTCCGCATGATACGCATCAGATTCGCCGACGCTGCCGTCCCGATCGTGATCCCCGGAAGGATCAACCACCAGAGCATCTCTCTCGAAAGGAGGGCGGTCTGGGGGTCGAGCGTCGGGAACCAGTCGAGGTAGACGGCGAAAAACGCCATCAGCATCAGGCCAAGCCAGAAGTTCGGGATCGAGATTCCCGAGAGGGCGAAGACACGGCTGATGTCGTCACCGAGTTGGTCCTTGTTGATGGCGGCGTAGATCCCGCCAGGGATGGCGATCAGAACGGCAAACACCCAGCCGAACGCCCCGAGGAGGAGTGTTTCGGGAAGGCGGGCCCAGACGATCGCACTGGCGTCGCGACTTTCGGAGAACACCTCACCGAAGTCGCCGGTCAGGACGCCAGTCAACCAGTCGAGATACTGGACCCAGATCGGATCGTGAAATCCGTACTCCTGACGGAGTCGGGTGGCTTCTCCCGGTGGGACGTTGGGATTTGCGTTGACCATTTGATCGACCACGTCACCGGGCGCAAGATGCATGAGCCCGAACGTTATCACTGAAACACCGAACAGTACTGGAATGGATGACAGTATTCTTCTCAGAATGAACTTTTGCAAACTCATACCTTGGAAAGATGTGGAACTCGGGCCGCGTTACCGATCGAGATAGATGAGCTGTTCGTCTGCTGGGTTGTAGAGCGCGTAGGTCAGGATCGCCTGGGTCTGCGGGTGGACGTTGAATCCGACGACCTCGTTGCTGGTCGTCCCCGTGTTCAGCGAGTAGTCGACGATCACGTTCGCGCTCATGTCGACGACCTCGGGCCAGAACTCGTCGTACGCCTGGCGGCGAGTGTCGGGGTCCTCGGCCACGTCGACGCCGAACCGACAGCTCTCCATCTGATCGATGAACTCGTCAGGGAACGTCCCTTCCGGGAAGAAGAAGTTACAGCACCCGTTGTGCATCATCGGGTGGTGAAGCACCTGGTGGAATCCGTGCGGATCCGGCGTCCCTGCAAGTCCGATGACGGCAGGGGCGTTGCGCTCGGCGCTATCGTGGCGAGCCCCATCCTCGTAGAGCTCTCCGGTCCAGTCACCGAGTGCAGCCGGCGTCTCGAGTTCGGCCTCGAACAGACCGCTCTCGTTGAGCTGGTCCACGACGAGTTCCATCTTGTCGATTCGCTCGTCGTCGTCGGAGTTGGTCTCGATGGTGACCTCGACCGGCCTTTCGACGTCCGCTTCGTCGAGGAGTGCTTCGGCTTCGTCCGGATCTGGCTCGACGTTGTAGGCCCAGTCCTGGGACTCGAGTTCCTCGTAGTCCATGGCGGTACCCATATCGCTTGCCGGCTCCGGAATCGGTGCGCGTGCTGGGTCACCCCAGCCCTGTTCGACGAGGTCGACGATCTGCTGGCGCGGGATGAGCGCACTCACTGCCTGACGGACCTCCCGCTCGGCGAACGCGCCACCTTCGTCGGTGTCCTCCATGGGGAACTGCATGAACTTGAACCCGAACGCCGGATTCGCGGAGACGACGAAGTCCTCGGAGGCGTGGAAGTTGTTTCGGGCCTCCGATGGCAGTTCGTACGCGATGTCGACGTCGCCGTCCTCGAGTGCGTTACTCCGACCGGCGCTGTCGTCGACGAACCGAATGTTGATCTCGTCGATGACGGGAGCCTCCGGGAAGTCCGAAGGACCGTCGTACCACGGAATGTTCTCGAGGCCGACCTCTTCGACCCAGTAGTTGTCGGTCCGCTCGAGCAGGAGTTGCGATCCTTCCTCGAACTCTGCGATCTCGTATGGACCCGTCCCGATCGGGACCATGTCCTCGTCGTCTCGTGGGTCCAGATCACCGGCAGCAACGTCGAAGTGTTCGGACGGGAAGATGTACGATGGCAGCTCGAGGAACGCGGCGGCGTCTGCTTCCTGGGCGTAGAGTTCGAACGTGTACCCGTCGTCGCCGTCGGGCGCTCTGGCGTGCAGGAAGCTGTCGAACATCTGTCCCTCGTTGTCGGAGCCAACGTACCGATCGTAGGAGCGGACGATGTTCTCTGCGGTCAGCTCTTCGCCATTGTGGAACTCGATACCTTCGTGGAGTCGGCCCTCGATCCGGATACCGAACGTTCCGTCGTCGACGGCGTCGGCAGCCTCGTCACGGGTCAGCACGCGCATTGGCTCGCCTTCCTCCGGTTCGTCGTCCGGATGCTGCATCAGGACGAGGTTGTTATCGTCGAGGGAGTCACTGAAGAACGCAACCCCGTCTTCGACGCTGTCGGGCTCCATCTCGACCATGTACTCCTCGTAGTCTTCGACGCTGACGTCGTTCGCCTCGTCTGGCTCGTACTCCGCTGCCATCCACGTATTGGTTTCACCAGTACCGTCCGTCGTGGTCAGTCCGTCGTAGACGGCTTCGAAGACGACCGTGTCCTCTGCCGCGGTACTCTGAGCGATGTCGTAGTCGGAGATGCTGTCGCGCGGAATGGCGAACTCGAGTCGGCCACCCTCCTGAACGGCGTCGAGGTCGACCGTGTTTCGGTCGAGGGCAGTCGAGACATCGATTTCTTCGTCCCCGTTCTCACCACCCATACAGCCTGCGAGACCGATTGCACCGGTGGCAGCGATACCTTGAAGAAGCCGTCGTCGATCGAGATTCGTTGTGTTACTCTTTGACATGATTTGTATTGGTTATCGGTTGAATGTCCTTCCCCTTGTCAGACGTGTCTTCGAACGGATGGCGACTGGGTCGACGTGAGTAACCCCACTTTTCCCGTCGCCGTGTCACGTTCATGCGACACTATACCAACCATATCTAAGCGGCAGTATAAATAAGTTAGTATTTTCTATTCACATTATTGGTGTGACAATAGTGGGTTGGGAATATCTATGGCGCATGAATAGACGATCATCTAACTTCAGCCGATAATAGTGGACTAACTTTGTATGATGGTTTCCGCAATCCGATGGACATTCCCATACAAAAATAATCAATTGTGTAGTATAGCAGTGGACAGTTCTTCCTGTGCGGGTAACCCAACTTTGAAACGAGTAACCCCGTATCGTACCGTTTCCTGCTGATTGGGAGCGAACGCAGTCACTCTCGAAATCGGGTTCCTGGCCGGTAGTATCGTTTCAGAATTCAGTGCCAACAGGTAACCGTGAAGTGTCCAATCCGAATCAGCAACTCGTCAGAGCAACGTCTCTCGTCATCGCGAAACTGCGTCGCTATTTCGAACGGACGTCACCCGGAATTGTCGTTCGAACCAAAACGATAGCGGGAGGTAGATTTGAACTACGCAAAGACGGACCTGCTCGCTACGCTCGCAGGTTGCGACTTTTCTCGTTCAAATCTACGCGGCGTATTTTGACGAATTACGGACTCACTCCTCACTATGCTCGTCGTTCGTCGTCGAATTCGTCAAAAGTAGCGGGAGGTAGATTTGAACTACCGATCTGCGGGTTATGAGCCCGCCGGAATCTCCTGGCTATCCCATCCCGCTACCTGTTCATAACCGAGTGGACTAGTTAAGGATTGTGATTCCCCTGCCGTGTGCGGATTCCTCACGTTACTCCCGGTGAACCTTCCACGTGAAGAGGCTCTCGAAGGTGTAATTGACGAAAAAGCCGACGCCGATACCGATCACGTTCGCGAGCAGATACCAGACGGCGAAAAACTCTATCAGCGCCGTATACACGCCGAGCGTGACGAGAAACCCGCCAAACCGAACCGTGTAGGACCGGCCGAGTCGTCTCCCCAGTGCTCGAGGCGACATCGCGCCGAACGTCGAGAACGTCCAGGACTCGTTGATCGCGAAGATGACCGCGATCGCGATCACCCAGGCGACGACCTTGGCAGGGACGAAGCCGACGCCACCGAACTCGACCAGCAGGAGAAGCACGCCGTTGTCGACGGCGGCACCGACGGCTCCGACGCCGGCAAACTGGCTGAACCGGGTTACCGAAACGAGCGCGCGAACCCGCGTCCGGACGGCCTCGAGGAGCGACTCAGTCATCGTCTACGTCTCGCTCCAGTTCGGTGTCGATACCGAGTCGTTCGAGTATCGTCGGCTCCGTTTTCCGTCTCCCGAGCGTCGTGTCGCCGCTGTCCCCGGTAACCTGTTTCGCGCGATTACGTGCGCGGACGGCCCCGCGTGCGAGCTCGAGTGGCGTTTCGACAGACGAGACGGTCGAATCGGGGGCATCAGCCCACGTCACGGGGACTTCGTCGATCCGATAGCCGAGGGCGTCGACGACGGCGAGCAGTTCGACGTCCCAGGCGAACCCGTGTTCGTGGAGGTGGGGGCAGGCGTCGGCCCAGGCGACCTCGTCGATCGCCTTTGCGCCACACTGGTAATCCGACACCGAGACTGCGAGCAGGCGTCGAGCGAGCCAGGCGAACCCGTCCCCGAGACGTTCACGCAGTACTGACTGACTGCTCAAGACGTCGGCCTCGGGGTGGCGACGGGAACCGACCGCGAGATCCGTCTTTCCAGTACGAACGCGGTCGACGATCGTCGCGACCGACTCGACTGCCGTGCTCCCGTCCGCGTCGGCGAACGCCCTGACGTCGGTCTCGAGCGCACAAAACCCGGCCGTCACCGCGGCTCCCTTCCCGCGACGCCTGTCGACGGCGTTGATCGTCGCGGGGAGCGCCTCGAGTTGCTCGACGGTCTCGTCCGCCGGATCGTCGAGTTCGATTCTGATCGTTTCGGGCTCGAGTCGCTCCTCGAGATCGAGTACGTACGCACGGAGAGCATCGACGTTCGGGCGGAACGCCGGAACGACGAGGCCAATCGTCCGGCTCATTGTGGAGAAGGTTCGCCCGATACCTCAAAAGCGTGCTGAAAAATTCGAGACAGTTACACGGCGAGGTCGCCTTTCGCTCGGACGACCTGGATCTCTTCGGCGTCGACGCGCTCGACGTCGAGGAAGTGGGGAACGTAGTTTCGCTTCTCGTAGTCCTCGTACTCGGACTGGTCGCCGACGGTACACCACAGCTGGACCTCCTCGGGGCCGTGCCACTCGCCGTTGCGGTTGATGCCGAAACAGACCAGTTCCTCCCCGCCGTGTTCGACGATGGCTCCCTTCCGGATTCCGGGGTCCCCGTGAATGATGAGCTGCTTCATATCTCGGCGTTCGTCGGAGGGACGATTAAACGCTTCGGACACGTGTAGTAGCCACTGCAAGTCAATGGACACCTGATCGTACGACCGCTGTACGATCAGTATGTGAATAGTTGCAGTGGTTACTATAATGAGAACGCTTGCACGTCGGTTCGAAGACGTGAAACTGCATTGAGGAAAGCCGCCGACGGCGACGACGAACCAAACGGGTTTTAAACGGCCCCGTCTTAGCCCACGGCAAGTGAGATAACCATGCAGATGCCACGCCGATTCAATACGTACTGCCCGCATTGTAACGAACACCACGAACACGAAGTCGAGAAGTCGCGAACGGGCGCTTCGACCGGAATGAAGAAGGTCGCGGACCGCCAGCGCAAGCGCCAGACCTCGAGCATCGGTAACTCCGGTAAGTTCTCGAAGGTCCCCAGTGGCGAGAAGCCGACCAAGAAGACCGACCTCAAGTACCGCTGCAGCGAGTGTGGCAAGGCCCACCTCCGCAAGGGATGGCGCGCCGGCCGACTCGAGTTCCAGGAGTGATTACGATGGCAGGAAACTTCTACAGCGTCAAATGCAGCGACTGTGAGAACGAACAGGTCGTCTTCGGCAAAGCCTCCACGGAGGTCGCCTGCGCCGTCTGCGGGACGACGCTGGCCCGACCGACCGGTGGCAAAGCCGAGATCGACCACGAGATAGTCGAAACGGTCGAATCACGATGAAATACAGCGGCTGGCCCGACCCCGGCGAACTCGTCGTCGGCAAGATCGACGAGATCGAAGACTTCGGCGTCTTCGTCGATCTCGAGGAGTACGAGGACAAGCGCGGCCTCATCCACATCTCCGAGGTCGCCAGCGGATGGATCAAGAACGTCCGCGACCACGTCCGCGAGGGCCAGATCGTCGTCTGTAAGGTCCTGGACGTCGACGAGGAGTCCCAGCAGATCGACCTCTCGCTGAAAGACGTCAACGACCACCAGCGCTCCGAGAAGATCCAGCAGTGGAAAAACGAGCAGAAAGCCGACAACTGGATGGAACTCGCGCTGGGCGAGGAAACCGACGACGAGGTCTACACAGAGGTCGCGAACGAACTGATCGCCGCCCACGGTAGCCTCTATCAGGGCTTCAAGCAGGCCGCGATCCACGGCGAGGAGGCCCTCGAAGAGACCGATCTCTCGGCCGACAACCTCGACGCCATCGTCGAGACGGCCCGCGAGAACGTTTCGGTGCCGTACGTCAACGTCACCGGCTACGTCGACCTCGAGAATCCGTCGCCGTCCGGCGTCGACGGCATCCGTGAGGCGCTCGAGGCTGCGGAAGGGAACGGCGAAGTGCCCGACGAAGTCGACCTCGAGGTCAGCTACGTCGGCGCGCCCGAGTACCGCATCGAGGTGCAGGCGCCCAACTACAAGACCGCCGAGTCTCAACTCGAGGAAAGCGCCGAGCGCGCGGTCGCCGCCATCGAGGACCACGACGGCGAGGGCGAGTACCACCGCGAGCGTCGCACCGACGACGAATGAAATCCGACATCCGGGTGTGTTCGGCGTGGCGCAAGCGACACGACCGCCCGGTGTATACCCTTTCTGCGGACTGTCCGGAGTGTGGTGCCGACGCCGAGAACAGCGCGCCCGCGCCGTTCGATCCCGAGGACCCGTACGGCGAGTACCGACGGTCTCTTAAACGTCGCAATCGCTGATACGGGTATGGACGAACTCGAGATCGACGCGGTCGCGGAGGCACAACTGGACGATCCAGTACTCGTCGAGGGGCTGCCGGGCGTCGGTCACGTCGGCAAACTCGCGGTCGACCACCTGCTCGAGGAACTCGAGGGGGACAGCACGCTCGTTCGTCGCATTTACTCTCGGGAGTTTCCGCCGCAGGTGACCGTCGAGGACGGCGTCTCGGAGTTGACCTGTGCGGAGCTCCACGCCGTCTCCGTTCCCGAGGGTCGTGACCTGCTCCTGTTGACGGGCGACCATCAGGCACAGACCAACGACGGCCACTACCTGCTGACGACGGCGTTTCTGGACATCGCCGAGGAGTTCGGCGCGTCGGAGGTGTTCGCGCTCGGTGGCGTCCCAACCGGCGAACTCATCGACGAGTACGCGGTCGTCGGTGCCGTCAGCGACGAATCCATGTGCGAGACGTTCGAGGACGCCGGTGTCGAGTTCCGCGAGGACGAACCAGCGGGCGGCATCGTCGGCGTCTCCGGGCTGCTGCTGGGCCTCGGCGAACGCCGCGGCTTCGAGGCGGCCTGTCTGATGGGCGAGACCAGCGGCTACCTCGTCGATCCGAAAAGCGCCCGTGCGGTACTCGAGGTACTCGAAGACCTCCTTGGGTTCGAACTCGACTACGAGACCCTGGACGAACGGGCTGATGAGATGGAAGACGTCATCGGAAAGATCCAGGAGATGGAACAACAACAGCAACAACAGCAGATGCCGACGGACGACGACCTGCGGTACATCGGTTGAATACGGTAAATCAACGCAGCGTCGTTCGTTCACGGACCGGGCTCGATTCACCGGTCGCCGTTTCCAAAATAGTGTTGTAGTTACAGGTTCGATGTGACAGCGTGACGCTGACACCGGACCGATGGCTCCAGATTCGTATTGCCGCGGCGCTCGTGCTGGTCGTGGGGGTCAACGTGTTCGTCCTCTCGGTACTTGCCTGGAGCACCCTGCAGGTACTGTCCGCAAGCGGTCGGTCGATACCTGTCGAGTCCGGTCTCCCGCTTACCGCTGGGGCAGTACTACTCGGTGCGATCGCTCTCGTTGCCGTCCAGGCACGATACGGACCGAAGACCGTCGTCTCCGGACTCGAACACGAAACGGTCGACGGCGATGGTCCACGTAACGTCGGTGCACGGATTCGGAGGCTGTCGAAGCAGGCAGACGTCCCAGTCCCGTCAGTTGCCGTTGCCGACCACGACGAACCGAACTGCTTGACCGTCGGCACGCAACGGTCTCCGACGATCGTGGTCACGACAGGGTTGTTCGAGGCCCTCGACGACGACGAACTCGACGCGGCACTGGCTCACGAAATCGCTCACCTCGTGAATCACGATCTCACGGTCGTAAGCGTCGTTGCCTCGGTCGTTGCGATCGGTGATCGGTTGCTCGAGCGGGAACGAGCGCTTCGAGGATTGCTCGTAACGATCGTCGCAGTCGTCGCGTACACCTTCGGTGCACTGTGGATCGTGCCGTACCTCGCCGTCGTCGGGGTTTTGCTGTTGGTCCTTCTCGTCGGTCCGTATCTCGTGATCGCGACGGTCTTTCTCGTCGTGAGCGCCGTCGCTCGGCTGTTGCTCGGGGTGAACGCGATCACGCTCGGCCTGTTCGCGAAGACCCGCGAGTACGCCGCCGATCGTGGTGCGAGTCGGTTAACCGGTGATCCGGCTGCGATGGCGAGTGCGCTCGAAACGCTCGAGGAAAACAGTCGTCCGGAACGGGACCTACGTCTAGACGCGAGCGCGACGCTCGGAATCATCCCGCAGTCGCTTTCGGCCGAGCAACCGGACGACGAGACGGACGACGAGGCGGAAGGGTGGTTCGAACGCTGGTTCGTGAGCCAGTTTCGAACGTGGTACGAGAACCTCTCGGAATTTCGACTCGAGGAACGGTTCGGTGGCGAGGTCTCCGAGGGAGAATCCGAGGAACGGCAGTGGCAGAAAGCGGAGAGACAGCGTGCCCGCGGTCACGACTCTGCGGACGACGTCGACGGTGACGGACAGTCCTGGATCGTCGATCCGTTCGTAGACCACGTCGTCTCTCCGATCCGGCTCCGGATCCGTCGAGTGTTACAGTGGCGTCCGTCGACACATCCCGCGACCGAAGCGCGGATCGAACAGTTGCGGACGCTCGAGCGTCGTCAACGCGATTGATCGGGTTTTCCGAACGAGAGACGTGGGTTCATGAAGGGAGGGATTCGGTCTGGCAAACGAGTTACGGACGAAATTCGCGACTGAGTCGGACCCGTACGAACAGTTCTCGAGAACGTTGGCCGAGGCGTTTTTGGCGACGTTAAGCTTCGAGCACTTCGTAAGAGACGTCTGCGTCCCGCAGCGTGTCGGTGACCCGTCCGGTGGCGTCGGCGGTCGTGACGGCGACGACCTCGAGGCCGCGTTCGGCGGCCGCGGCAGCGACGTCGCCGACGGCGAAGCTGGCGGCTGGCTCGGTATCGGCTTCGCGACAGGTGACGACGGCTTCGACGCCCGTTGCGACGACGAGGTCGGCCTCATCACAGCGGTCCGAGACGTTCTCGAGGTCGGCCGCTCGGCTGCCGCCGCTTCTGACGGCGGGGATCTGCAGGACGGTCACGGATCCGGGTTCGAGGTCGATGACGCCTTCGAAACTGGTGACGCCGACGTCGGTGCCGGCCTCGGCGTCGGTCGTGACGACGCCGGTTGCGCCCCCTTCGTTGCCCGGGGTCGCGTGGAGGAGGCCGTCCTCGATGGACAGGGAGACGATGTCGCCCTCCTCTACGTCGTCGGTCGCGATGGCGGCGTCTTCGCCCATCGCGCCGAGGACGTCCTCGGTGACGTGATTTGCGAACCGCCGGACGTCGCCGGCGGCCTGAAAGAGCCAGTCGACGCCTTCTTTGGTGACGCGATAGCGGGACCGGCCTTCTTTCTCGACGAGGCCGTCGTCGACGAGTTCGCGGATGTACTCGCTGACCGCCTGACTCGTGACGCCGACTTCCTCGGCGATCTCTCCCTGGCTGACTGCAGGCTGTCGCTCGGCGATCTGGACGAGGATCCGGAACCGCGTCGCAGCCCGCTTGTTGTCGAGGACGTCGACCATGGACGATCTTTCTCGACCGTGGCAAAAAAGATACGCGGTCCCGACTTACTCAGTACCCGAGAGAGATTCTCGATCTCGACAGATGAAAATTGAACCAAAAAGTAATCAGAAACCTGTCACTGGCCGGGACCGAACAGACTAATTAGGCCCCGAGACAGTTTCGAATCATGAACGATCGTTACGACGTGGTGATCGCTGGTGCCGGCCCCGCAGGTGGCCAGTGTGCTCGAGACCTCGCAGCGAGAGGATACGACGTCGTCGTCCTCGAGACCGAGGCTGAAGACGAGTTCCCGCGCCAGAGCAACAAGTCGACGGCAGGTACGTTCCCGTCGATGATGGCCTCCTTCGGCGTTCCGGACGACGTGGTAATGCAGTACACCGACAGCGTCGTCCTCGAGTCGCCGACCGACTACTACGTTCGGGACCAGCCCGGTGCTGTCCTCGAGTTCGCTGACTTCAAGCGCTTCCTCGTCGAGGACAGTCGCGAAGACGGTGCGGAGTACCGGTTCGACGCGCGTGTCACCGGTCCGATCATGGAAAACGGCGAGATCGTCGGCGTCGAGTACAACGGCGACGAGGAAGTCTACGGCGAGATCGTTATCGACGCGACCGGTCCGAGCGCGCCGCTGGCCAAGAAACTCGGCGTTAGCGACCTGGAACGCGAGAATCACGCCATCGGCATCGAGTACGAGTTCGAGGGGATCGACGTCGATCGCCCCGGGTTCGCGGATCTGCACGACGCGATGATGCTGCGACTCGACCACGAGATCGCACCCGGTGGCTACTCCTGGATCTTCCACACCGGCGAGGACACCGCCAAGGTCGGCCTCTGTTACATCCAGAACGACTACCACAAGCAGTACGCCAAGGACGGCTACACGATCGACGACTACCTCGAGCACTGGCTCGAGACCGATCCGCGGTTCGACGACGCCGAACCCATCGAGGGCAAACAACACCGCGGCTCGGCACACATCCAGATGCCCGGCAAGATGCACACCGACCGGTTCATGGCCATCGGCGACACCGTACCGACGGTCGACCCGCTGTGGGGAGAGGGGATCCACACCTGCATGAAATCGGGCCGGGCGGCCGCTGCCACGGCCGACAGCTGTCTCAAACACGGCGGCCTCGAGCCGAACGCGGAGAACCTGGAGGTCTACGAGACCCTGTGGCACCGCGACGTCGCGCCGAACGTACGCAACCGACAGCTGATGACGAAACTGCTGTATCTCGCCGAAAACGAGCGGTACGACGAGCTGATGGCGGACCTGAACCGGCTCGACGACGACACGCTCGCGAAGGCAAACAACGGGAACTTCCGTGCGATCAGGAAACTGCTCGGCGTCCGTGACGTCCCGATGCTCGCGAAGTTTGCGAAACGAGAACTCCTGTAGAAACTACTTGTCCTCTAACGGTCGTCCGTCGATCCGTTTCGCGCCCTCCGAATCGTGGACGACCACCTCGCCCGGGTCGGGACCGGCTGGCTCGTAGCTGTCCCGGACGGCGATCGCTTCCTCGAGTTCTCTGACGGCACGCTCTTTCAGCGCGCGTGCGAGTTCCTCCGCATCCTCACGAGAGATGTCTCGCCCGAGTCCCTCGCACTCGTGAGCGCGCACGATGCCGGCTTCGTCTACTGCCTCGCCCATCGGCTGGCTGGTGCCCGCGAGCGCGACGCTGAACGGGTACGTTCGACAGATCAGCGGGCGGTCGTCGTGGGCGACGCAGGCTCCCATCCCGTCGTCGGTTTCCTCGTAGAAGACGCAGTCGCCACAGCCGTCGGTCTGGAGCGCCCACTCGAACGTTTCGCCCGATAAGCCTTCGTCGGTCTCCTCGAGGCCGTACGGCATCGGCCGGGCGACGTCGCGCCAGTCGCGCTCCTCGGTCGACGGAACCGTGTCGCTCTCCCCGTCGGCCGACTCGAGGTCGCGCACCTCGTCGGGAAACACCGTCGCAGTGTGTTCGTCCTCGCCGTGACCCGTACAGCAGGCACCACAGCGCGTACACTCGAAGCCGATCGACTCGATCGCGTCCGCGAGGTCGGCGACCGAGAGGTCGCGGGCCTGCTCGAGTTCCTCCTCGAGGGATTGCACGGCTGTACCTACGTCCCGGCGGGGAAAAGTCAGTCGCTCTCGCGGTCGAGTGCTATCGTTCCGCGCGGAGACAGACCGACCTCGACGGCCGGTGGCGGAGTTCGCGCGCGAGGTCCGGATAGTCGCGCTGGAACTCCTCGGTCGGCTCCGGTTCGACGAGTTCGGAGAGGTCGAACCCGGCGGCGAGCAGCGGATCGAGCAACGCGTGGAGAGGACGTCGGTAGTACGTTCCCGGGTTCTCGCTGTCGGGTCCTCCCCAGTGAACTTCGAACCGTTCCGTCTCGTGATACGCGGGTTTCTCCCGGTCGGCGACGACGTGTGGATCGAGGTCCATCTCGAGTGCGTCGGTCGTGTTCGGATACTCGCGGTCACGGACGATCAGGAAGTCGTGGAACGGATGGTGGGTCGAGACCACAAGCGTCCCGCCCGGGCGGAGCACGCGAGCGAACTCCGAGAGCGGCGTCTCGAGCGACAGGAGGTGTGAAAACACGTGCTGGCAGAGCACGACGTCGACGGAATCGTCCTCGATAGCGGGGAGCGGTTCGGAGAGGTCCGCACGACGAAACTCGACGTCGTCGCCGTACCGGTCGCGGGCGACCCGAACCATCTCCTGGCTCGCGTCGATACCGAGCACGTCTCCACCCCGGTCAGCGAGAAGGGAGGCGTAGTAGCCGTCGCCACACCCGGCGTCGAGGACGCGTTTCCCGGATAGCGACGGGAGCAAGGAGTCGATAGCTGGGAAGAGAATTCGTTCTTTCGTCGGTCCGCGCGTTATCGCTTCCCAGTTGGACGCAAGTTCGTCGTAGTGGCGCGTGATCGACCGCTGATCGTCGTCCATACGGTACTGTCGATGGCGGGACGGAATACCGAACGGATACTCACAATTACTGACGTTTTCCGGTCGCCGGACGCGCACGCTCGCCGTCCCACTCGAGTCGCCCTTCCACGTCGAGTTTTTCGAGGTGTGCGACGGCCGTCGCCCGCGCGAGGTCACGGACACCGGTCAGATCCTTCTCGTAGGCCGACTCGAGGATCTCCTCGAGCGTTTGAGCGCCGTCGTCGACGGCCTCGCGGATGCGCTGTTCGCGTCGCGCCCGATGGTCGAGCAGGCGCTCGATGGTCTCCCGTGGCGAGACGATTTCGGGGCCGTGGCCCGGATACAGCGACGGCGGATCGATTGCCCACAGCCGACGGAGCGTCGTCACGTACGCGCGCATATCTCCCTCGGGTGCGCCGACGACGACGCTTCCCTCCTGGACTGCACAGTCGCCACAGAGGATCGGTCCGTCGTGGCCGGCCTCGAGTGCGACGTGGTCGGGCGCGTGACCTGGGGCATCGAGGATCCGTACCCGGTCGTCGCCGAGGGGAATCTCCGTTCCCGGACCGAACTCGCGGTCCGGAACGGAGTCGGTCGCTTCTCGGAATCGGTCGGCGTGACCTGTTCGAGCCCAGACGGTGGCCCCAGTTTCGGCGGCGTAGTGTGTGACTGCGCCGACGTGATCCGGATGAGTGTGGGTAACCAGTACGTGTTCGACGGTCCGGTCTCCGACGATGTCGTCGAGTTCGTCGGTTCGAGCGGCTGGATCGACGAGCATCGCGGTCCCGGTTCCGAGCACGTAAGCGTTCGTATCACCGGTCGGTGCCCGCGTTCCAGTCGGGACGACGCAGCGAGCCACGTCCATAACTCGAGATGACGGGGGATCGAAGAAGTGCGTGTCGTAATGGCGCAATCGACCGTGGCGGTCGTGGTCGACTCAGTACTTCAGGAAGTAAACCTGCTTGCGCGCATCACGGAAACTGTATCGGGAATCGACGAGTCCGACGTCCTCGAGGCGGTTGAGCGCGTAGCGGACGGTGCGGTCGGGCAGCAGCGACTCCTCGGCGAGCTGTCCCTGCGAGAGCGGGGAGTCGGTCTCGAGGACTTTCGCGACCAGTTTCGCGCTCGGTGGCAGGTCACGCAGGCGGTCGCGGTACTCCTCTTCGGTCAGCGTCTGTTCGGTCGCTCCACCACGATCCTCAGTGGTACTCGTGCTCATAACACTTCCAGTGAAGTCGCCGCTGGTAAACCTTCCCTATATGTAGATAGGAACAATGTAGTTTGTATAAGTTATATAAACACATATTTATCTCGGCCGTACATCCGGGAAAACCGGCCTGAGTAACCTCCATCGGCCCTGTCTCGTGGTTTTCGCACATATCGAGAGGTGGTGATCGTACTGGACAGACTCCAGTATCGTTTTATTGTCCGCCCACTGTAGTTGCGCCCAGTGTGAAAGGACAGGAGTGGTACCAGGCCGACGACGTCGCCGAGGAGTACGACGACAAGCGATTCTCCAAGGGTGGTCAGCTGATCGACCGTCGGGAGAAAGAGGCGGTCCTCGAGGCGATCATGCCCGTCGAGGACCGGAACGTCCTCGAAATCGCCTGTGGTACCGGGCGATTTACCGTCATGCTCGCCGAGCAGGGAGCAGACGTCGTTGGACTCGACATTTCGGCGGCAATGCTACAGCAGGGACGACAGAAAGCAAAAGACGCCGACCCCGAGGGACAACTCGAGTTCCTCCGGGGTGACGCGGGACGACTTCCCTTCCCGGACGATCACTTCGACACCGTCATCGCGATGCGGTTTTTCCACCTCGCGGACGACCCCGAAGCGTTCCTCCGGGAGATGCGTCGCGTCTCGCGCGATCAGATCGTCTTCGACACGTTCAACCGCTTCAGCGCCCGCAGCGTCTACAACTGGGCGCTGCCGATGGGGTCGCGACTCTACTCGAAGAGCGAAGTCTCGGAGTTGCTCGCGAAGACGGACCTGACGCTGGTCGACGTCGAAGACGATTTCCTCGCCCCGTACGGACTCTACCGATCGATTCCGAACGGACTCGCGAACCCGATCCGGCAGATCGACGAGGCCGTCGGCGGGAACTCGGTAACCGACCACCTCGCGTCGGTTTCCTACTGGAATACGCGGCTCCGCTGACCCCGCCGCGACGTTTTTTGCGATCGACTGCCGATAGTCGTTTTCGTTGCTCGAAACGAGACACTGATCTAACAAATTCGGTGAACGATCGGTTCGAGAGGGTGAATTTGGCCGTCTGGCGTGGCCGTCCCATTTTTATTACCGGAGAGTTTACGAGCGGGTATGGAGCTCTCGGCAGTCGTCTCGACGCTCAACGACCGAGAGCGACTGCTGTCGTGTCTCGACGCCCTCGAGAAGCGGACGCCACCGTCGACGGAAATTATCGTCGTCAACGGTCCGTCCTCCGACGGGACCAGTGGGGTCGTCCGCGAGCGAGATGACGTCGACGTCCTCGTCGAAATCTCCGAGCGCAACCCGAACGTCTCCCGGAACGCCGGTCTGGGCGTCGCTTCCGGTGACGTCGTCGCGTTTCTCGACGGCGAGTACGCCGTCGAAGCCGGCTGGCACAGCGCCATCGAACGAACGCTCGAGAACGGTGCGGACGTCGTCACCGGGCCGGTGACCGGCGAAGACAGGTTCGGCGGCGCCGATCCTCGCCGACCCCGGACCGTCGCCGGGCGAGACGTGACGCTCTTCGACGGCGACAACGTCGCGTTCGATCGAACCGTGCTCAAGGCACTCGACGGCTTCGACGAGTACCTCGAGGTCGGTGGCGCACGGGACTGTGCCCACCGCGTTGCGGGACTGGGATTCGAGGTCGACTGGGCGATGGAGATGGCGGTCTGTCGCGAGGTGGGAACCGACGGCGGGCGGACCGATCCCGCCTTCGATCCAGCAGCCGACTGGGGGGCGGTCTACCGATCGCTGGCCTATCGTCTCGCGAAAAACTACGGGCCGCGACCGAACGTCGTCGTCCGGACGGTCGGGAGTGCGCTCCGCGACGGGGTCGGCACCGTTCGCGAAGTCGTCTCCGGCGACGAGACACCCACGGACTGGCTGTCGAACGGGACCGACGTCGCCGCCAACGCCGGCAGCGGGCTACGTGATGGAATCCGAGCCCGCTACAGCGACCGGTCGGCTCAGCGCAATCCGTACGGCCTCTCGGCCAGACACGACCGGGCAGTGCGGATGTACGACCGGCGATAGCGCGACTGTTCTTTTCACTCCGGGTCGAACCCGCCAGCGAGAGCGTCCAGTCCGAACAGGGCGACGGCGCCGACGATCGCCCAGCCACCGGTCAGCAGGACGATATCGGTCGTCCAGGCGTAGACTTCGCCGACGTTGTGAAGCGGTGCCGGAACCGATCCGGCGATCAGTCCGACCAGGAAAAGCAGCGTTAGCTCCCGCCGGTAATCGAGGGCTCGACGGACGATTCTCGCGATCGTTACGAGTCCGAGGAACCCACCCGTGACGAACAGGACGACCGTCGTTCCGGGGCCGATCACGCCCTCGAGCGTCCCGTTCCCCGATACGAGCGCTCCGAGGGAGCCGAGAAACGCCGTCAGTTGATCCGAGAGGAAGACGTACTGGCCGAGCAGGATCAGGATGAGCGCGCCGGAGATGCCCGGCAGGATCATCGCGCTGATCGCTAGCGCGCCCGAGAGGAAGATCAGGAGTGCACCGCTGCCCGGCAGTTCGACGACGCCACTGGCGACGAGCAACGCGAGTACGGTACCGGCGCTGGCTGCGAGAGCGTGCTGGAGGGAGCGAAACGGCAGGCTCCGGAAGAGGACGACCGCGGACGCGGCGATCAGCCCCGTAAAGAAGCCGAAGAGCGCAATGGGGTTCGACTCCGCGAGTGCGGAGACCGCACCGGCGATGAGCGCGACGGCCGTCACCATCCCGACGCCGAGCGGCAGCAGGAACTGCAGATCCATCTCGAGCAGGGCCTCTCGCGCTCGCGTTCGACGGTCCGGATCGTATCCCCGGAGGACGTCGAGGCCACGTCTCGGCGTCAGGGACGTAATGGCTGCGATCAGCCGACCGTAGAAGCCAAGCAGCAGGGCGACGGTGCCGCCGGAGACGCCGGGGAGCGCGTCGGCCGTCCCCATACAGAGCCCGTAGGTGTACACCTTGAGTAACTCGAGTCGGTCGACGACTCGACCGTCCAGGTTATACCCCATTCTCGGCCCCGCTTGTTCGTCGGTCGGTCGTCCTCGAGAGCGCCGACTCGAGGTTCCGTCTCGCGTCCATATCTATCGGATGGCGGGGCAGTGGCATAAATGGACAGACTCCCTGCACGGAACGAAGATTCGGGACGGACGCGGCGTCGAGCCGGTCACTGCCAGCTCGTCGCGTCCGGTGACAGCACGTCGATCACGCGACACGCGTTCTTCGAGAAGATCCGCCGGAGCAAGTCCTCGGAGACGTCGAGAGTGAGCGTCTCCATGACGGCGACGTTCGGGTGGCTTGCCGGTGCACCGCTGCCGAACAGGACTCGATCGGGGTGTTCGAGTACGGCTCGCTCGAGGACGTCGCGATAGCGGACGAAACTCGTCTCGAGGTAACAGTCGTCGTACTTTTCGAGGAGGTCGACCATCGTATGCATGAGTTTGCGGTCGAGCGGGTGCCCGCCGAAGTGAGCGACGATCACGGGGAACTCGCGGCCGAGCAGGGCGTCGGCCAGCGCGTTCGGCGGTGCGTCGGCACCCCCGTGAACGACCAGCGGGAGTCCGACGTCCTCGAGGGTCTCGAGGAGGTCCTCGTCGGGGTAGTCGTCGACCGTGGGGTCGAGGACGAAGCCGTGAAATCGGTCGTCGTAGGCGTACATTTCGACGTCTTCCGGCGTGGTGTGGTCGTCCGTTGGCCGGTTGACGGCGTTTCGAAGGCGGCCAGTCGTAGTGTGTTCCGAGTGTCGGGTTCCTCTGATCCGGGCGAACGCGACGAACGGCCGATCGACGCTGTGACGAGCGACGCCGTTGTTCGGTGCGACGTAGCTCGTCTCGCGTCTGGCAGGCGGGAAGACGATCGACCGCGTGATCCCCGCCTGGTGCATCTCACGCTCGAGTCGATCGGGCGTAATCGTCCGTCCCGGTCTCCGGGTTCGGGATTCCCCTTCCCGTTCGTCGAGCGCCAGCGTGGTGTAGACGTCGACGACCCGAAACCCGTGTTCCAGTTCCAGCATCCCACTGGGTCGTTGTAGGCCGATCCATATTTTGGTACCGGCTTCTCGCTCGCGCTGCCGTGGCGACGATTCACACGACAATCGCAAGACGGAGTGGCTCCGGTAGGGAAACGCTTATATAGAAGTGCTGACGACATAGTTACTGAGGCTTCAACTATGGCACAACAGGGACGCATGGGCGGACAGCCTATGTTCATCATGAGCGAGGACAGCCAGCGAACCCAGGGCCGGGACGCCCAGTCGTCCAACATCATGGCCGGCAAAGCAGTCGCCGAGTCGGTACGGACGACGCTTGGCCCCCGTGGGATGGACAAGATGCTCGTCGACTCCAGCGGGGAGGTCGTCATCACGAACGACGGGGCGACCATCCTCGACGAGATGGACATCGAGCATCCCGCGGCCCAGATGATCGTCGAAGTCGCCGAAACCCAGGAGGAAGAGGTCGGCGACGGCACGACGACTGCGGGCGTGATCGCTGGCAACCTGCTCGGTGAAGCCGAGGACCTGATCGAGCAGGACGTCCACGCGACGACGATCGTCGAAGGCTACCACGAGGCCGCTCGCATCGCTCTCGAGGCGATCGACGAGCAGGTCCAGGAGGCCGAGGTCGACGACGACGTGCTCAAACAGGTCGCCGAATCCAGCATGACCGGCAAGGGTACCGGCGGCCTGACCGCCGAGTCGCTGGCCGAGACGGTCGTCGAGGCCGTCCGCCACGTCGAGAGTGACGACGGCGTCGCCCGCGACAACGTCACCGTTCACACCCAGATCGGTGCGTCCTCGAACGCGACCGAACTCGTCCCCGGCATCGTCGTCGACGAGGATCCCGCCCACGACGGCATGCCCGACGAGGTCGAGGACGCCTCGATCGCGATCCTCGACGTCGAACTCGACGTCCGCACCGGCGACGTCGACGCCGAGTACGCCATCGACTCGATCGACCAGCTCAACGCCGCTATCGACGCTGAAGAGAGCGAACTGCAGGGCTACGCCGAGACCATCGCCGAGAGCGGTGCCGACGTCGTCTTCACGACCGACGACGTCGCCGACCGCGTCGCCGCCGCGCTCGCTCGAGAGGACGTCCTCGTCTTCGACAGCCTGAGCGACAGCGACGCCAAGGACATCGCCTCCGCGACCGGTGCCCGCCGCGTCGGAGCCCTCGACGACCTCGAGGAGGAAGACTTCGGCGAGGCCGACCGCGTTCGCTCGGAGAACTTCGGTGACGACGACCTCGCGTTCGTCGAGGGTGGCGCGGCTGCCGAGGCCGTCACCGTCTTCGTCCGCGGTGGCACCGAACACGTCGTCGACGAACTCGAGCGCGCCATCGGTGACGCTCTGGACGTCGCTGCGACGGCGCTCGAGTCCGGCGAAGTCGTCCCCGGCGCCGGCGCGACCGAGATCGCAATCGCGGACAAGGTCCGCCAGGAGGCCGCCGGTATCGAGGGCCGCAAGCAGCTGGCCGTCGACGCCTTCGCGGACGCAATCGACGTCGTCCCGCGAACGCTGGCCGCGAACACCGGCCGTGACCCCATCGACTCGCTCGTGGACCTCCGTGCCGCCCACGAGTCCGAGGGCCGTGCCGGTCTGATCACCAGCGGCGAGGAAGTCACCATCGACGATCCGTTCGAGTACGGCGTCGTCGACCCGGCTGACGTCAAGCGCGAGGCCATCGAGAGCGCGACCGAAGCCGCGACGATGATCGCGCGCATCGACGACGTCATCGCTGCCGAGTAACGCGATTCGTTCTCCGTTTTTCTTCGGCGCTCGATAGGCTCCCTCGGTAATTGGCCAGTAGTGTTAAGTGTTAACATGCGAGTCTGTCGATTATGTCCGGATCAGCACCCGCGGATCGACTGACCCCGATCGACGACACTGCCGGACGAACCATCTACTACGACAGCGACAGCGAAACCTATCACACGTGGTGTGTAGATGGGGAGTACGAGCCGGCGACCACGGCGGTCCTCATGGCCGTTACGTCGATCCGTGGCGTCGGTCCGGACGAACTCGAGGCGCTCTCGGAGCGTGTCGATCCGGACGCGCTGAACACGCTGGTCACACACTGGCAAGCGGACAGCCGAACGGTCGAGGGAGAACTCTCGTTTCCGTTCGCCGGTTGTTCGGTGACTGTTCGGTCGAACGGCGAAATCGTCATCGAACCTGACGGCGTTCCGACCCAAAAGTAGTTACGTTCCCTCGAGAACCACGCCATCGCCGACCTCGAGTCCGAACGCCTCGTCCCCTCGTCCCTGATTGACGTCGAGTTCGACGTAGCTGTGGCTCCCGACGGTCACGAGTCGCTCGCCGACGGAAACCGCCGCGAAGGTGTCGCCGACCGGCACCGTCTCGCCGCCAACGTCGACCTGCTCCCGGCCCTCGAGGAAGCTTCCGGGAACGTTCGTGATCGCGTTCCCGAAGTCGTCGACGACAAGCACTTCTCCGGTCGCGCGGTCGCCGTCGACGGTCGCTGCGGGCAACTCGCAGTCGACGGTCGCCTCGACGTCGACCGGGGAGAGGGACTCGAGCGAGTCGAGGTCCTCGAGGCCGGTTTCGTGGACGTCGGCGGCCGTCGGTGCGAAGACGTCCCGGCCGTGGAACGTGTTGCTCGCGGGTCCGTCGGTCGTCTCCGGCGTCCAGCCGGTCGAGGCGGGAACGACCGATCCGATTTCGGTTTCGTCGACGACGTACGCCTCGAGCGCGCCGTCACTGGCGAGTCGTGGAGCGACCGGCCGGAGGACGCCGTTGTCGGGTCCGACGAGAACGTGCTCGCCAGCACGGACTACGAGCGCGTCCCGGTCGGTGCCGACGCCGGGGTCGACGACGACCAGATGCGTCGCGGGCGGATAGTACGGAAGCACTTCGCGGAGCCAGAACGCAGCGGCTCGGACGTCCTGCCGGGGGAAATCGTGGGCGACGTCGACCAGTCGTGCGTCGGTTCGCTGGAGGATCACTCCCTTCATCGCCGCTGGATACGGCGTTCCGAAGTCGGATGCGAGCGTGATCATGTGAGTTCGTACTGGCCGGTCGAGGAAAGGGAGTTCGGCACGGGTTCATACGGATTGCTGTACCGATTTACCGGCGCAACCGCCGCCTGGGTCGCGGTTGCGCCGGAAATGACTTCCAGTGAACCGTATCAGTGTGTGATCAGCCGCCGTTCGTGTCCGAGTCGCTCACCATCTGGATGCGTTCGATCCCGCCGATCTCTTCGACGACCTCGACGACGGGTGCCGGAACGAGCGACTCCCAGTCGCCGTCGTTTATCATCCGTTCGCGGACCTCAGACCCCTCGAGGACCTCGCGGTTGAACATCGGCGACTGGCGCACCTCGATGCCGGCCTCGCGAAACAGCTGGATGACGAGTGGGTTGTTCGAGTAGGCGACGTCGAAGTCGGGGCTCATGCTCTGGACGTGGCTCACCCACACCGAGTTGCGCTCGAGGTCCTCGATCGGGACGGCGTAGGTGACGAGGTCGCTGTCGACGAGGGACTTCGTGATCATCATGATCCGTTCGCCGGCAGTAAACGGGTTCCGGACGGTGTGTGAGTCGTCGGCGCTGCCGATTCCGAGAATCAGTTCGTCGACCTCGTCGGCGATCCGTTCGACCATGTTGTAGTGGCCGTCGTG
Organism: Natronobacterium texcoconense; assembly: GCF_900104065.1. Lineage (NCBI taxonomy): Archaea > Methanobacteriati > Methanobacteriota > Halobacteria > Halobacteriales > Natrialbaceae > Natronobacterium > Natronobacterium texcoconense. The sequence goes on from NZ_FNLC01000001.1 coordinate 602,244, forward strand.
AAACGGCTGGAACCGTCCGATGTAGAACCCCCGTGTCATGCCAGAAACTCTACCAGCGAGGCGCTTAAGCGTGGCGTGTTCTCTCTCGAATTTCCTCGAGTCGTCCGGGCTACGACCGGCGCAGCTCGTCACTGTCTCGTTCGATGAACGGTAATCTGTTTCCTGCTTTCGAGCGCTGTAGACGCCGTCTGCGGCCATCCACACCATCCTCCGCATGGAGAAAGTATATCAGTCCCAATCCCTTCGAATCAGGTACTGAACAGAGTTCTATGAGCAACGATACGAACGTTGACGACACTCCCGAGGATCCTTCCGAACCTGGCGACGCTCCCGACGAGGAACGGAGCCAGGCGGACCGCTCCCAGGACGAGGAGCCAGTCCGAGACGAAGGGCCACAGGGAGCACGGTCGCCGCTCGAGGAGGACGGTGACCGAACCGACGAGGACGCGACCGGCGTCGGGTCTGACTCGGAGTCGACCACCAACGACGAAGACGACATCGAGACCGTCGAGGATCTCGGTAGCACCGTCGACGTCGATCCGGGTGTCGAAATCGACGAGGAGAACGCCGAGGACGATCTGCTCGGCGGTCTCCAGATCGATTCGACGGACGACATCGAGGTACCCGACCGGCTCGTCGATCAGGTCATCGGTCAGGACGAGGCTCGGGACATCATTATCAAGGCAGCCAAGCAGCGTCGCCACGTGATGATGATCGGTTCGCCGGGGACCGGCAAGTCGATGCTGGCGAAGGCGATGAGCCAGCTGTTACCCCAGGAGGATCTGCAGGACGTTCTCGTCTACCACAACCCCGACGACGGGAACGCGCCGAAAGTTCGGACCGTTCCCGCCGGCAAGGGCGAACAGATCATCGACGCCCACAAGGAGGAAGCCCGGAAGCGCAACCAGATGCGGTCGATCCTGATGTGGATCATCATCGCGATCGTCATCGGGTACGCGCTCCTGGCGGCGAACATCCTGCTCGGTATCCTGGCAGCGGGTATTATCTGGCTGATCTTCCGGTACACCTCTCGCGGTACGGACGCGATGGTGCCGAACATGATCGTCGACAACGGCGATCAGCGACAGGCACCGTTCGAGGACGCAACGGGGGCTCACGCCGGTGCCCTGCTGGGCGACGTCCGCCACGACCCGTTCCAGTCCGGCGGCATGGAGACGCCGAGCCACGACCGGGTCGAACCGGGTTCGATCCACAAGTCCAACAAGGGCGTGCTGTTCGTCGACGAGATCAACACCCTGGACGTCCGTACCCAGCAGAAGCTGATGACGGCGATCCAGGAAGGCGAATTCTCCATCACCGGACAGAGCGAGCGCTCTTCGGGTGCGATGGTCCAGACCGAACCCGTTCCCTGTGACTTCGTGATGATCGCGGCAGGGAACTTAGACGCGATGGAAAACATGCACCCCGCACTCCGTAACCGCGTCAAAGGGTACGGATACGAGGTGTACATGGAGGATACCATCGAGGACACCCCCGAGATGCGCCGGAAGTACGCCCGGTTCGTCGCCCAGGAGGTCGAACGCGACGGCCGCCTGCCACACTTCACCGACGACGCCGTCGAGGAACTCATCCTCGAGGCGAAGCGTCGCTCGGGTCGGAAGAACCACCTGACGCTGCACTTCCGCAGCCTCGGTGGACTGGTCCGCGTCGCCGGCGACATCGCCCGCGCCGAGGACCGGGAGTACACCACCCGCGAAGACGTCCTCCAGGCAAAACAGCGCTCGCGGTCGATCGAACAGCAACTCGCAGACGACTACATCGAACGCCGCAAGGACTACGAACTGCAGGTCACCGACGAGGCCGTCGAAGGTCGCGTCAACGGCCTCGCAGTTATGGGTGAAGACTCCGGTATCATGCTTCCAGTGATGGCCGAAATCGCACCCGCCCAGGGTGGTGGCCAGGTGATCGCCACCGGTAAGCTTCAGGAGATGGCCGAGGAATCGGTCCAGAACGTCTCGGCGATCATCAAGAAGTTCTCCGACGTCGACCTCTCGGAGAAAGACATCCACATCCAGTTCGTCCAGGCCGGACAGCAGGGCGTCGACGGCGACTCCGCCTCCATCACCGTGGCGACCGCCGTCATCTCCGCGCTGGAGGACATCCCGGTCGACCAGTCGGTCGCGATGACCGGATCGCTCTCCGTCCGAGGAGACGTCCTGCCGGTCGGTGGCGTCACTCACAAGATCGAGGCCGCCGCGAAAGCCGGCTGTGACAAGGTCATCATCCCGAAGGCCAACGAGCAAGACGTGATGATCGAAGACGAGTACGAGGAGATGGTCGAGATCATCCCGTGTGCGAACATCAGCGAAGTGCTGGACGTCGCGCTGATGGGCGAACCGAAGAAGGACTCGCTGGTCGACCGACTCAAGTCGATCACCGGGACGGCGCTGGATCGACAGCAGGCCGTCAGCGGGTCGAACCCGAGCCCGCAGTAATCGATGGCTGACTGGGCGACGTTCGCCGGCATCACGGGCGTCGTCCTCGTTTTGTTGCTGGTTCTTTCACATCTGACTCAGTCGACGTTTTCCGACGACCCCGAAGCGACGGCATCGGACGACGACCCGCTCGAGAACTCGCGTTCCGACCTCGAGTCGGACCCGCTCGGCGTTTCGCAAGAATCTGGGCCGAACGTCGACGAGAGCGAGGCAGATTCCGCCGTCGACGTGGCCGCGTTGATGGAAGAAACCGACGAGAGCGATCAGCTCGACTCCGGACCTGACGAGGGTGAACGGCCCGACAAACCGAACCGTCCGGCCCACGGCGAGGTCGACCCCGCGTCGCTGTCGACGGGAGCTATCCTCGCGAACGTCGCGCTCTCACAGGGGATGTTCGCGCTCGTCCTGATCGGTGCGGCTATCTACACGGGACTCCCGGCCGAGGCGCTCGGCATCGAGTTCTCTCTGAGCTATCTCGAGACGGGCCTGCTCGTCGGTATCGGTGCTGGACTCGTCCTGTACGCCGCAAACGAGATCGGTGCGGCGACGGCGACCTGGTTCGGTTTCGATCACGACGAGCAGTTACGGGAACTGCTGGCTCCGGAGACGACTCGCGGGTGGGTCATCCTGCTGGTCGGCGTCCTGCCGATCATCGCCGTCTTCGAGGAACTACTCTTCCGTGCGGCGCTGATCGGCGCGCTCTCGATGGGCTTTGGCATCGATCCGTGGCTGCTCGCAGTCCTCTCGTCGATTGCCTTCGGCATCGGCCACGGGATGCAGGGATCGGTCGGCATCGTCGTCACGGGATTGCTCGGTTTCGTCCTCGCGACCGTGTTCATCTTCACCGGGAGCCTGCTCGTAGTCGTCGTCGCCCACTACCTCATCAACGCCCTCGAGTTTCTCGTCCACGAGGGGCTGGGACTCGAGTGGGCGGAAACCATTGAAAGCTAAGGGGTAGCCGGCCTTCGCTACGGGTATGAGTAGTATCGACGATACCGGTATTCCGGAGCGGGCGTATCGATGGATCTTCTTCGGCGTCGTCCTCTACTTCGCACTGGTTGGGTACAGCGCGGTCGCGAACGAGCCGCTGGCAATGCTCGCAGCGACAGTAATCTTCGGCGTGATCGCGATCGGGCTGGGCGTGGTCCTCTACCGCCAGAGCGGTGGCGAGCCGTCGCCGACGCTCGCTGCAGCGATATTTCTCACGCTCGGTGGCTTCCTGCAGTTTGCCTTCCTCGCGACCGGTCAGTCCGTGATCGACGACCTCTCGTCGCTCGCGGTCTTTGCCGGGGTAGGACTGTACCTGTACACGGTCTGGAGCGACAACTGATTCTGGAGACGGTCCGACGGCGCGTCTACAGCCCCTCGAGCGAGCGCAGTTTCTGTTCGACGGCCGGCGGTGCGGCGCTTGGCCCATCCCGGACGCGATGGTCGGGGATCAGGATTGGTGCTGGATTCGCGTCCAGGGCGGTCCGAACGAGGATCTGATCGTCCTCGTCGTCGGCGTCGAGTTCCGGCGTCATTCGGGTCAGCGCCTCGACGCCGACCTGATCGCCGTAGGGTATCTGCCGTACCTGTTCCAGAATGGACCGCTGGTCGGTCGGCACCGTCAGCGCGACCTGGACGTCGTCGAAGGTGACCTCTTCGAGTCCGTCGAGGTACTCGAAGATCCGCTCGAGGACGGGACTTTCCTCGCTGTCGTCGGTGACGACGGTAGCCTCGTCGTCCGGGTGGTCGGGAAACGAGACGTCCAGGACACGCCCGCTGGCGACGCCGAGTTGCACGTAACAGTCGAGGTACGACGATTCCCGCGCGTAGATCCCAGCGTCGGTAACGTCCTCCATACGCTCTGGGTACGGGGTAGGGGCTTGAATAATCGCCGGTCACGTCCCGATGGCGCAAGGCTTTTGTACATATGAGTACGTCGATGTACAATAATGAACTCTAGTACGGCGCTCGCTCCCGAGGTGGAGTCGATACTGGCCGCTGCCCGGGAACGGCCGGGCGGGGACACTCCGCTGGAGGTCGCGCCACGACCGTTCTCCGACGCCCTCGAGCGCGCGGAAACGGACGGACGCGTCCCCGTGATCGCGGAAGTGAAGCCGACGAGTCCGACCGCGGACGGCACCCGCGAGGACGACCCCGTCGAACTGGCCGAGGCGATGGTTGCGGGCGGCGCGACCGCGATCTCGGTCCTCACCGAGCCGACCCACTTCGGCGGTTCGCCCGAGACGCTGACGCGAGTGCGCGAGGCCGTCGACGTCCCCGTCCTCCGGAAGGATTTCCTTCTTCGCGAGGAGCAACTCGATGTCGTCGAAGCCGACCTCGTGCTGGTGATCGCACGGTTCGTCGATAATCTCGCAGACCTCGTCACTGCCGCCCGTGACCGCGGCTTCCAGCCGCTGGTCGAGGTCCACGACGAGGCCGAACTCGAGGCAGCCCTCGAGGCGGACGCCGATCTCATCGGGGTGAACAATCGGGATCTGGCGCGACTCGAGGTGGATCTGGGGACGTTCGAGTCGGTTTCAGCCGACGTGCCTGACGACGTCACTCTGATCGCCGAGAGCGGCATCTCGACGCCGGCGGACGTCCGTCGGATGCGGGCGGCGGGTGCCGACGCCTTGCTCGTCGGTAGTGCCATTATGGACCACGGCGCGGAAGAGGCTGACGTCGAGGCGAACACGCGACGACTGACGCGATCGACCGTGGAGGAAGAGACATGAGCACGAGCGACTACGACGACGAGAAACGCGAACGAACCAGTGACGCTACGTTTGGTGACGACTATGGCGGCCAGTACGTCCCCGAGGCGCTGATGCCCGCCCTGCAGGAACTCGAGGACGCCTACGAACGGTACGTCCTCGAGAACGAGGACGGCTTCATGGACGAGTTCCGCGAACGGATGCGTGACTTCGGCGGGCGACCGACGCCGCTACAGCGTGCGGATCGGCTCAGCGAGCGCTACGACCGGGAGATCTACCTCAAGCGCGAGGATCTGGTCCACGGCGGCGCGCACAAACTGAACAACGCACTCGGGCAGGTCCTGCTGGCCAAATACATGGGCAAAGAACGGATCATCGCCGAAACCGGTGCCGGACAGCACGGCACGGCGACGGCGATGGCCGCGGCCCACCTCGACATGCCCTGTGAGATCTACATGGGCCGGACCGACATCAACCGCCAGCGACCGAACGTCTACCGGATGCGGATGAACGGCGCGGAGGTAAACCCCGTGACGGCAGGGTCGGGAACGCTGAAGGAGGCGATCAACGAGACGATGCGCGACTGGGCGACGACCGTCGAGCGCACCCACTACGTTATCGGGTCGGTCGTCGGTCCCCACCCGTTCCCGAAACTGGTGCGTGACTTCCAGTCGGTCATCAGCGAGGAGGCCCGCGCACAGGTACAGGAGCAAGCGGGACGGCTCCCCGACAGCGTCGTCGCCTGCGCGGGCGGCGGTTCGAACACGATGGGGTCGTTCCACGCGTTCGTTCCGGACTGCGCGAACCCACGGTTCGCGAACGAATCGAGCGGACGTAGTCCGCGAGACGAAGACGTGGAACTGTACGCCGTCGAGGCCGGCGGCTCGAGCCTCGAGATCGACGCCGAGGAGGGCCTCGCACCAAACTCCGCGACGCTCTCGACGGGCACCGATGGCGTGCTCCACGGCGCGATGACGAAACTCCTCCAGAGCGAAGAGGGCCAGATCGTCGAATCCCACAGCGTCAGCGCGGGGCTCGACTACGCCGGCGTCGGTCCCGAACTCGCTCACCTGGTCGAGTCGGGCCGCGTGACGCCGGCAAACGTCGACGACGACGCCGCACTGAACGGCTTCCATCGGCTGTCGAACCTCGAGGGGATCATCCCGGCGCTCGAGTCGAGTCACGCGCTGGGATACTTGGAAGAACATCACGACGAGTTGGGTGATATCGTCGTCGTCACCGTCTCCGGCCGCGGCGACAAGGACCTAGAGACCGTCCTCGAGGAGACCGAGAAACGTGATCTCGAGGCCGCGCCGGACGTGGAGGTGCTCGAGTAATGGTTGGCGAGGATCGACGACCGGAGGGAGGAGAGCCTCGAGAAACGCGAGCGGGGAGCGACGACCAGGAGCGACCCGTGAGCGCCGACGGCGGCACCGACAGCGACGTCGAGGCCGCCATCCGCGAGAACCACCCCGCACTGATCACCTACGTCACCGCGGGCGATCCTTCCCTCGAGGACACGAAAGAGTACGTCGAGGCCCTCGACCGTGGCGGCTCGGACCTGATCGAACTTGGCCTGCCGTTCTCGGAGCCGATCGCCGAGGGGCCGACGATTCAGGCGGCGATCAACCGCGCGCTCGAGGCCGGCACCACGCCAGAGGGCTTTTTCGAACTGGTCGACGACCTCGAGACTGAAGCACCGTTGCTTGTGATGACGTACTACAACATGATTCTGCAGTACGGAGCGAGCGAGGCGCCACACGCCTCGGATAGTGACGCGGCGAAGCCGCGGAACGAACCCGACGTCCGGCCGTTCGTAGAACGTGCCGCCGACGCCGGCCTCTCGGGGATCATCGTCCCCGACCTCCCGGCTGAGGAGACCGATCCCCTCCGGGAGGCCTGTGACAACCACGGACTCGACCTCGTCTTTATCGTCGCGCCGACGACCGAGGGCGAGCGCCTCGAGAACATCATGTCCCAGGTATCGGGCTTCGCCTACGTTCAGGCCCGACTCGGGACGACGGGCGCGCGGGCGAACGTCTCGACGGCGACCCACGACAGCCTTACGCGTCTCGAGGAGTACGAGGTACCGAAGGCGGTCGGCTTCGGTGTCAGCGAGGGCGACCACGCGGCCGAGATCATCGAGGCCGGTGCCGACGGCGTCATCGTCGGCAGCGCGCTGGTCGATCTGATCGCCGAACACGGCGAGGGCGACGCGCCTGCAGCTGACGCACTCGAGACAAAGGCGACCGAACTCAAACGGGGTGCGCTCCGCGGTGCAGGAATCGACCCCGATGCGTTCGACGGAAACGTACCGGAACCAGAACAGCCATAACGACGAGTTTGCTACAACCTCACAATGACTACCACCGGCACTGACGCACGACTCGAGCGGATCGGTACAGACGGATCGTACGTAATCATCCCGATGGACCACGGCATTACGATGGGCGCGGTCCAGGGGCTGAAAGAGATCGAATCGACCATCGACGGCGTCACTCGCGGCGGCGCGGACGCCGTCCTCACGCAGAAAGGGATCGCCCCACGCGTTCACGAGAACAAGAACGGCAAGGGGTACATCGTCCACCTCAACGGCTCGACGACGATCGGTCCAGACGAACAGGACAAACGAATGACTGGGACCGTCGAGGAGGCGATCCGGGCCGGCGCCGACGCCGTCTCTTTCCACATCAACGTCGGCTCGGACCACGAACCCGACCAGATCAGCCAGCTCGCGGAGGTTACCGAGAACGCCGAGCGGTTCGGTATCCCCGTCCTCGCGATGGCCTACGCCCGCGGCCCCGGCGTCGACTCCACGGACCCCGAAGCACTGGGTCACGCGGTTCGACTCGCCGAGGAACTCGGCGCGGACCTCGTCAAGACTGGCTACAGCGGCGACGCCGAGAGCTTCCAGCACGTCGTCGAGTCGACCCGGCTTCCGGTCGTCATCGCTGGCGGCTCGAAGGGGACCGACCGCGAGACGATCGAGATGGTCCGTGGCGTGATGGATGCCGGCGGCGCGGGCGTCTCGATGGGTCGATCGATCTTCCAGCACGAGGATCCCGAAGCGATCGCGACGGCCGTCAGCGGCGTCGTCCACGACGACCGCTCGGTCGACGAGGCACTGACGGAAGCAGGACTGGCCATCGAAGCCTGATACGGCCCCCTGTACGACTTACTGGTGCAACCGCGAACCAGCATGCGGTTGCGCCGTCGATGACGTCCAGCAGTCCGTCCGATCTCCGTTCTTTCATCTGCCGGTCCAAGCTTCAACCGTCCGGCTCCTGTAGGAGAGGCAAGCGCACCGTGCGTGGAGAGTTTCCATGACGGACAATCAGGATCACGACCACGACCTATCCGCTGACGACACGATCGACCGACTGACACCGGACGAGGACCTCGAGACGCGAGACCCGATCTCGAGCGTCGTTTCGCTTTCGAACGCCCTCCCGCGGGGCACAATCAGCGTCGCAGGGGGTGGGCTCTTGCTCGTCTCCGCGCTTCGGTCGCTCGCGAAGGGACAGCTTCGAGCCATACCGAAAGCCATCGCTGGCGGCGGACTGGTGAGATACGGACTCGAGCGACGATCCAGAGAGCGAGACGAGGGACCGAGCACGTTCGAACCCGACACCGGAGACGTAGCGGGTGGAACCGACGGCAAAGACGTCTCCGACCAGGCGCACGCGGCTGGCTCCCGCCACGACCTCGGTCGAACGTCAGAAACCGGTCCCGAGGGCGACGTCTCGAGTTCCGCTCAACTCGGTGACGAACGGGACGCGGAATCGGAGGGTGAGATCGAGTTTACGGACGGGGAAGACGAGGGAGAGACACGATCGAAACCCGACGCCACGGACACGGACGATCCCCGACGAAACACCGACGATGACGACGTCGAGATCGACGTTTCCGATACGGCGATGGCCGACGAGCCCGCCGAAGCGACCGGTCCCGATCCGGAGCAGGCACAGCCGTCACAGACCGACGCCACGGAACCGGAGGAAACCCCGGAGGAAGACGCATCACACATGAAAGTCGATCCGGACGAGGACGCGGACAACGAGGACGAAATAGCCGGCGCGGACGAAGACGAGGACACGTAACCGGGTGGTGTTCGATACCGGTCCGCGAGTCGATCCGCCGCCGTCCGATCCGCGGAGTCACGTTCCGACCTGGCGGTACCACGCCCGCGAACTCGGTCGCCGTCTCTCCCACTACGTCGCCAAACGCCGTCGCGGGTATCGGGATCGTGGCTCGCTCGAGCGGGCAGCCGAGACGATCCTCGCGGAACGGGCCGAACGCGGGTTCGAGGCCGGCGGACACTTTCGAGGCGTCTGGCCGCGAGACCTCTGTTTCGCGGCTCGTGGGCTCGTGGCTGCCGGCTACGGGTCCGAGGTCGCAGAGACTGGCGATCGAATCATCGACTCACTCTCGGAGGTCTTCTACACCGACTTCCACGACGAATACCGGGCCGCGACGCCGGCTGAGGGCGTCGACACGTTCCCCGCTCTCGTCCTCTTGCTCTCGGCGGTCGATCGCCTCGAGGCACACGCCGACTCGATCATCGATCTCGCGGCGATCTACCGCGAGAAGTTCGTCGGTCCCGAGACGGGACTGGTAACAGGGAGGGGGAGTTCCTGGTGGGACTCGGCGGCCCAGCCACGCGAAGCGTACAACACCGTGCTGTTGCTTGCTGCAGTCGAGCGACTCGAGGAGCGTGGGATCGCGACGACGTTTACCGGCGAGTCGGAGTCGATTCGGAACGCACTCGTCTCGCATCTCTGGAACGGCAGCTACTTCGACGAGCGACGGGGATCGTCCGTGCTCGCGTGTGACGCGAACGTCACGGCGCTTTACTTCGGCCTGGTCGACGACGAACGGGCACGATCGATCGCCGATTCGCTCTCGACTCTCGAGACGCCGTACGGCCTCCGGATGCGAGCGCGTCCGTTCGGCCCGACCGAGGTCCACCCGTTCTTCCTCCTGCACCGGGACTACCACTACCACGTCTGGCCCTGGAACAGCCTCACGTACGCGAACGGGATTGCTGGATACGGCCTCGAGGAGCGAGCCCAGCGGGAAGTAAACCGCATCGAGCGACTGCTCGCTCCCTACGGCAACTTCCTCGAGGTGTGTACGTTCGAGGGCGAGCCGTACGTCAAACGCGGCTACGCGAGCGCGGAGGACTTCACGGTCGCGGCGGCGCTGTGGACGGAGTACGACCGGCGGTTCAGGGACTGATTCGTAGTTTCGTTTCCTCCTGCCGGACAGTCTCTCCGAGCGTGGAAAACCCTCATTTCCACGTTAGTTGTAGGTGAGACGAACCGCGCTACCGGCGCGTCGGGGATCGAAATGAGCGAGACACCACAGCACGAACGGCCGAGCATCGACCCCGAGTACGATCACATCCGGGAAGAGGGCGTCGACGAGGACCGACTCGAGGAGTTGCTGTCGGCGTACACGCTCCGTCGGGACGACCACGAGAACGCGCCTGCGTTCGTGATCCGGCCGACCGACGTCCAGGAGGTGCTGACGCTGCTTCGTGAGGAGGCGGGGTTCGATCACCTCTCGTGTATCACTGCCCAGGAGTACGAGGATCGGTACGAGTCGATTCTCCACCTGACGAAGTACGATCAGCGGACCCACGAGGTATCGCTGGTCGTCCAACTTCCGCGTGACGATCCGGTCTGTCAGAGCGCCGAACCCGTCTTCCGGACCGCGGACTGGCACGAGCGGGAGGCCTACGACCTCGTCGGCATCGAGTACGAGGGCCATCCCGACATGCGACGAATCTTGCTGCCCGACTCGTGGCAGGGACATCCGCTCTCGCTGGACTACGACCAGAACAAGCCGCAGGTAATCCAGTTCGCCGAACACGCGAACCCACTCCAGGAGAGCCGCAGGGGCGCCGAGTCGGAGACGATGTTGCTCAACATCGGCCCGCACCACCCGGCAACCCACGGCGTGCTCCACCTCAAAGCGGTACTGGACGGCGAGACAGTCGCTGACGTCGATCCGGACATCGGTTACCTCCACCGCTGCGAGGAACAGATGTGCCAGCAGGGGACCTACCGCCACCAGATCATCCCCTACTCCAACCGGTGGGACTACACGGCGAACCTGCCCAACGAGTGGGCGGTCGCCCGCGCGATCGAGGACGTCGCCGACATCGAGGTCCCCGAGTACGCCCAGGTCCTGCGAACGATGGCGACGGAACTGGGTCGCATGCTCGGTCACTTCCTCGCGCTCGGCACCTTCGCGCTCGACGTCTACGGCGAGTTCACCGCCATCTTCCAGTACGCCTTCCGCGACCGCGAGGTGGTCCAGGACATCCTGGAGGACCTGACCGGCCAGCGGATGATGTTCTACTACTTCCGACTCGGCGGCGTCTGCTGGGATCTGCCCGAACCCCGCGAGGAGTTCATCGAGAAGACCAGGGACTTCCTCGACGAACTGCCCGCGAAACTCGACGAGTACCACGACCTCATCGTCACCAACGAAATCTTCCAGCTTCGAACCGTCAACACCGGAATTCTCGAGCCGGAAGTGGCCAAAGACTACGGCGTCACGGGACCGGTCGCCCGTGGATCGGGGATCGACTACGACGTCCGGCGTGACGATCCGTACGGCTACTACGAGAATCTGGAGTGGGACGTCGTCACCCGCGACGGCTGTGACAACCACGCTCGCGTCCTCTGTCGCATGCAGGAAGTCGAGGAATCGGCCAAGATCGTCCAGCAGTGTCTCGACCTGCTCGAGGACTGGCCCGAGGACGAACGCACGGTCCAGAGTAACGTCCCGCGGACGCTGAAGCCGGACGCCGACGTCGAGACCTATCGTGCGGTCGAATCCGCGAAGGGCGAACTTGGGATCTATCTCCGTTCGGACGGCACGAACTCCCCGGCCCGGTTCAAGATCCGCAGCCCGTGTTTCCACAACCTCTCGGCACTGCCCGAGATGGCCGAAGGCGAGTACGTCCCCGACCTGATCGCGTCGCTCGGGAGCCTGGATATCGTCCTGGGGAGCGTCGACCGCTGACTACGCCCGTTCGCTCTCCTCGACGTACTGGATGCAGTGGTTTCGAGCCGTCGACACGTGATCGGCTGTCTCCCCCGACGCTTCCTCGGCCAACCCGTCGAGTTTCTCCGCGATTTCGACGATCCGATCGTCCTTCGGCCCCGGTTCGGACTGGGTGAGTCGGCCGTCCTGTTCTTCGAAAACGCCGGCCGTGATCGACTCGAGCTGTGACTTGATCGTTCGGTCCGCGCCGTCGACAGCCAGCTGGAGGTGCTCGCGTACTCGTTTGAGGTGTTCTTCGGGGTCGTCTTCCCGGTCGCTCATACCGGTCGTAGGAGAGCGATTGGGGTAGGTGTCGGGCCTGCTGGTGATGGTGACGTTCGACGTGTCCCTGTTACTTTCCCACATACGATAGCGACACCAGCCCGTCACAGACGATGGCAACACTATCCGATACCGACGAGATTCCCCGAGACGCCGAGGGATCGACAGCCGTAAGTACGCCACACCGGACGCTCCGAACGAATGTCGATCGAACGGTTGTGGGTGGGCGTCGCGACGCTTCGATCCCGCTGGCGGGCGCTCGAGCGTGACTGGCAAAGCGTCGTCGTCGCAGCGATCGTCGTCGCGACGACCGTCGCACTCGAGGTCCGGGTTCCCTGGTGACGAAATGTCGGTACGTCGACTTCTTCCGGGCCTCGTCGCCCTCTGTCTCGGTGCCGTTCTCGCTCGCGCCGTCGGACTCGCTGTCGGCGTCAACCACCTGCTGGTCGCCATCGCGCTCGGATTCGTACTGGCAAATGCCGTCGGCGTCCCCGACCGCCTCGCACCCGGCGTTGGGACCCACAAGCTCTGGCTGGGTGCCGGGATCGTCCTCATGGGCGCGTCGCTGACGCTCGAGACGGTCCTCGAGGTCGGCGGGCGCGTCCTGCTCGTGTTGCTGGTCGTCACCACGAGCACGCTCCTGTTCGTCGAGGTGCTCTCCCGGAACGTCGCCGGACTCGGGGACCGACTCGGATCGCTGCTCGCGGCCGGAGCCAGCATCTGTGGCGTCTCGGCCGTCGTCGCCGTCGCCGGCGCGATACGCGCTCGTGAGGATCAGATCGCCTACGCCGCCGCAACCGTACTGTTGTTCGACGCTGTCACCCTCGTCGTCTATCCGATCGTCGGCGACCTGCTCGGCCTCTCGAGCACCGTCTTCGGCGTCTGGGCCGGCGTCAGCATGTTCTCGACCGGGCCCGTCGTCGCGGTCGGGTTCGCCCACTCCGACGCCGCTGGCCAGTGGGCGACGATGACGAAACTCGCCCGGAACGCCCTGATCGGGGTCGTCGTCCTCGCCTACGCGAGTTACTACGCCCGCGGGACCGACGGTGGCCGTCTCTCGGTCCGGACCCTCTGGGACGAGTTCCCCAAGTTCGTGCTCGGATTTCTCGTGCTTGTCGCCCTCTCGAGCCTGGGCGCGTTCTCACCGGCACAGCAGGCATCGATCGAGAACGCCTATAGCTGGCTGTTCTTGCTCGCGTTCGTCGGGCTCGGGATGGAGATTCGGCTCGCTCAACTCCGGAGTACCGGACTCGCACCTGCGGCCGTCGTGCTGGCGGCGCTGATCGTCGCCAGTACGCTGTCTCTCGTGGCACTTACGGTGTTGTTCTGAGCGCATCGTCACCGACGAGCATCGATCTCGGCACGTAGTTCGCACCAATATTTGCCACTGCGTCGCCGATCCCGTGCGTTGGTTGCGTTAGCGGTCGTCAGCGCGACTGTTTCACCGTTCGAGACGTTCGCTCGCCGATCGGCCCGGCCCTTCAGAGACCGAAATCGAGGGCCTGCGGTTGGATCGCGGTACCTCTCCGTGGCTGTTATTCACACGCCTTCGCTGGCAACGCTTGCCCAGTTCTGGTTGAAAACCAAAGAATTGCAGGCTAACGAGGGGATACAAGGTCGGGAACACTACGGAGGGATAGTTCATGCAACGAACCTATTCGCGCCGTTCTGTACTGGAGCTTGCAGGTGTCGGGTCTGCTATCTCTCTTGCGGGCTGTACCGGTGCCTTCGGTGGCGGCGACGCCGTTCGAATCTCCGGTGGCGTCGGGCCACTGCCGATGGTCGAGGTGTGGGCGGACATCTACGAGGACCAGCACGAGGATGTCTCGTTCGACATCTCCGGCGGTGGCACCGGCGTCGGCGTCTCCGACCTGTTCAACGGCCAGGTCGACATCGCGATGATGGGCCGCGAACCCGAACCCGAAGAGACCGAGCAGGGACTGTTCGCCGTCCCGATGCTCATCGACACCGTCGTCGGCACAGTCAACGTCGACAACCCCGTCCTCGAGGAACTCCAGAAGGACGGCCTGACCCGCGAAGAACTCGAGGCCGTCTTCACCCGGGAGATTACCAACTGGGGCGAACTCGTCGACGCCGACGTCGACGAGGAGATCACCGTCTACGGCCGCTCGGACGCTTCTGCAGCCTACAAGCAGTGGGGCGACTTCCTCGCGGGCGAGGGCGACGCCTACACGGAGAGCGAACTCGAGGACTACGCAGACGCCAACCACAACGGCGATCAGCCGGTCGCCGAGGCCGTCGCAAGCAACGAGAACGCCATCTCGCTGAACAACATCAACTACGTCTACGACCTCGACAGTGGCGAACTCGAGGGCGACATCCGTCCGGTGCCGCTCGACCGGGACGGCGAGGGACTCTCCGAGGAGGAGGACTTCTACGAGACTCGCGAGGACTTCCTCGCGGCCGTCGAAGCCGGCGAGTATCCGGCCCCGCCAGCACGCGAGATGTTCCTCGCGTCCAACGGCGGCTTCGAGGGCGAAGCCTACGACTTCGTCGAGTGGGTCCTCACCGAGGGCCAGCAGTACGTCCGGGACAACGGCTACGTGCCGCTCGAGGAGGACACGCTCGAGGAGGCACAGGAGAACCTGGCCGAGGGGCCGTGAACTGAATGTCGGGCTCGACGGAATCGACGGGTAGTGCTCGAGGACGAGGAAGCCGGCTCCGCCGTCGCCTGCTTCTCGAACGGCTGAGCAGCGACTGGTTTCTCGGTGCCGGCTACTTCGCCATCGCCCTGTTCGCGCTGATCGTCCTGACGCTGCTGTACCAGTCGCTGCCGCTGCTCGAGCAGTACTCGGTCGTCCAGATGTTGACCTCGTCGAACTGGGATCCCGCACAGAACGAGTTCGGGTTCCTTCCGGCGATCGTCGGGACCATTTACGTCACGATCCTCTCGATGGCGATGGGGACGCCGATCGCGATCCTCGCGGCGATCTACATCGCCGAGTACGCCGAGGGTCGACTGAAGACGATCGTCTCCTCGTTCATCGACGTCCTCGCGGCAATTCCCAGCGTCATCTTCGGGCTCGTCGCCTTGATCGTCGTCGTCCCGTTCGTCGGCGACTACCTCGCGCCTGCCGTGGGCTCGAGCGCGACCGGCCTGGGGATTCTCACAGTTAGTCTTGTGATGGCGATCGTCGTCACCCCCTTCATGATCTCACTGTCGGTCGAGTCGCTCGAGGCCCTGCCGGACGAACTCCGGGAGTCCTCGCTGGGCGTCGGCGCGACGAAGTGGGAGACGATCCGGTCGGTCCTGTTGCGTGCTGCGGGGCCGGGCATCTTCTCGGCAATCTTGCTCGGCTTCGGACGGGTCTTCGGCGCGACGATCGTTCCCGCAATGTTGATCGGTGGCCAGACCCAGCTTCCCGACTCGCTCTTTGCGACCGGGCAGACGCTCCCGACGCTGATCGTCAACGACTTCGGCGAACTCATGTCGCTGCCGCTGACCCAGTCGGCGCTGATCTTCGTCGGGCTGATGCTCGTCGTCGTCGTCTGGCTCTTCAACTTCGGCGCGATGCTCGTCCGCCGCCGACTGCAACGGAGGTGGCAGTACTGATGGACCGCTACGCCAGACAGCGGCTGTTCGGCTGGCTCGCCCGCGGTGCCGCCGCGCTCGTCGTCGCCGTGATGGTCATGGTCGTCGCCGTGACGCTCTACCGTGGCGGACGCGTGTTCCTCACCGACCCCGCCATCGCGATCACGCCGCCGGGATCGCGGTACATGCTCGAGGCCGAGGGCGGATTCCTGCACGCCGTCGTGGGCAGCGTCTTCATCGTCGGCCCGGCGACGGTCGTCTCCGCGATCCTCGCGATGTCGACCGCGATCTACCTCCAGAGCGACTACTCGAGCGAACGGTTCGCCGACGCGGTGAACATGTTCCTGAACGTACTCTGGGGGACGCCACCGATCGTCTACGGGGTGTTCGTCCTGACGATCATCATCGCGATCGGTGCCCGGACGAGCCTGTTCTTCGGGATCGTCGCCATCGCGATCTTCCAGTACCCGATTATGACCAGGTACATCGACGAGGCACTGCGGTCGGCCCCCGACACCGTGAAGGAAGCGACCTACGGTCTCGGCGGAACCCGACTCGAGGCTGCGCTGATGACCGCGCGTGCGGCGCTGCCGGGGATCGTCGCCGGGATCATCATGGGCTTCGCCCGCGGCATCGGCGACGCCGCGACCGTTCTCTTCACCGCGGGTCGGAGCACGAACATGCCCTCGGGCCCCTTCGACGGCGCGACGACGCTGCCGGTGATGATCTTCGACCAGGCGATGTCGTTCAACGCCGAGGTCCGGTCACACGCCTACGCAGCGGCGTTCATCCTCATCGTCGTCGTGCTGGGGCTGATCCTCGTCTCGAAACTGCTCGCCGGCCGCTACGCCCGGTTCGCACCAGGAGGTAGCCACTCATGACAGATGCGACACTCACCACCGAGAACCTCGCCGTAACGTACACCGGAGACCGCGAGGTCGAGGCCGTCAAGGGCGTCGACCTCGAGTTCGCCGCGAACCAGTTGACTGCCATCATCGGCCCTTCCGGTTGTGGGAAGTCGACGCTGCTGAAGTCGCTGAACCGGCTCCACGAGATCCAGCCCAACGCGGAGATCACGGGTGACGTCGCCCTGAACGGGGAGTCGGTCTACGACACGGACGACCCCGCACCCGAGATCCGCAGGCGGATCGGCTACGTTCCACAGGAGCCGACGCCGCTGCCGCTGTCGATCTACGAGAACGTCGCCTACGGCCTGCGGATCCACGGCGACTACGACTCTCAGGCGGAACTCGACGAACTCGTCGAGAGCTACCTGCGGAAGGTCAACCTCTGGGAGGAGGTCGAGGATCGATTGGACGCGCCGGGCGCGGAACTCTCGACCGGTCAGATCCAGCGGCTCTGTCTCGCCCGCTCGCTTGCCGTCGAGCCCGAAGTCCTGCTCTGTGACGAAGTCACCTCCGCGCTCGACCCCATCTCGGCCGAGACAGTCGAGGAGACGCTCGCGGACCTCAAGGAGGAGTACACGATCGTCATGGTCACCCACAGCATGGACCAGGCCAGACGGCTCGCCGACGAGGTCGTCTTCCTCTACCTGGGCGAGGTCGTTGAGCAAAATGACGCACGGTCGTTCTTCGAGAATCCACAGCACGAACGGACGAAACAGTTCGTCAAGGGACACGTGATCGGAGCCGACTCGGACGCCGAAGACGACGAGGCGACCGCCGGCGAGACCGTCGCCGCCAGGCAGTAGCGCGACTCGAGCGCACTCTTCTCACTACTCGAGCCACTCGAGTTCGTACTCGTCGGTGACCTCCCCGGCAATCTCGTCGAACCGATCGAACGCCATTGGCGGCGGATGCGGATGGCGTGCGCTAATATCGTCGGAGATGTCCTCGTGGTAACGGACCTGGACCTCCACGTCGTAGGGGAACTCTTCGGGGTCGGTGCCGACGAACCCGTGGCCGTCCTGCGCTCGGGCGAGGAGGCTCCGCCACTGGTCGGCCGACGCGAGTCCTGCCGATTCGACGCCGTGGGCGAAGAGGTTCGCCCGGATCTCGTCGTACGCGTCCGTGTTCTCGAGGTACTCCTCCATAAATTCGGTGTCCGACTCGGTGTTGAACGCCGCCCAGTAGGGAACAGAGCCGGTCCGGATCGTCCACCAGGGTTCGACGAGGGCAAAGGACTGGACGAACAGCCGATCGACCGACCGGTCTCGTCTTTCGTACCGGCGTCGATAGAGATCCGCGACGAACGGACTCAGATCGCGCGGATCGTCGAACTGGAGCCGCCGGAGGTCGTATCCCTGCTCGTCGGCGACCCGCTCTACGTCCTCGAGCAGCGCGGGCTCGAACCCCCACTCGGCCTCGAGGGTCCGGCCGTCGGGTTCCGGCACGTCCCACTCGCGGACGTCGGCGTCCTGTCGCTCGAGGAACTCCGAGATCTTCTCGCTGCCCTCGTAGTACTCCTCGGGTTCGAGCCCTCCGAGCCCGCCGAGCTGGAAACTGTGCCGGTCGCCGAGGTCGATCGCCGGCCAGTCGTGTTCGCACTCGAGCGAGATCACGGTCCCGCCGGGCTCGAGCACGGTTTTCAGGAACTCCTCGTAGGCCTCGCCCAGCACGCACGATTTCGTCCGGAAGTAGCCGAGTTTCCGGACCATCAGCCGATCCTGGTTGGGGTCGTGCATCTGGTGGAGCGACACGTCGGGGTTCGCCTCGAGGAACGGCTCGGCGTGTTCGTACCCCCATCGGATATCCTCACGGATCGCGTCGGGGTGACAGTCCCGCCGGACGGGGACGAGAAACGTCTGGGGGAGCCACGGGATACCCAGCAGTGCCGAGAGGAAGACGCCCGCGCCGTTGCTCGAGCCGACGATCACCGCCGGATACCCCCGCGTGGGGTACTGGTCGACGACCCACTCGCGGAAGCGTTCGACGTCGACGGAGTCGAGGTCGTCCGGCGAGACGCCCTCGTTCGCACCGCCCTGCGTGTAGATGGCGGTCCGGAGTCGCCGAGGGAGGTGATTGACGCGCTTCGCCAGTGGGGTTAGCCCGGGGTGAAGCATCCCGAGCCTGGGGAACTGCTCACCCCGGAGGTAGCTCGCCGCCGCCCGGACGAACACGGTCGTCGAGTCGAAGTTCGGGAGTCCCTGGGGGGTCGAACGATCGCCGGAGAGTAACTGTGAGATTCGCATCGACTGCGTACCGATGGCAACGACACTCTGTCGGATAATACGCGGGCAAGCATTGCACACTGCGGCGCGGAACTTACTTGAGAGTGAACCCCTACTTGACAGGTATGTCCAACGATGCACACGACGAGGGAACGTTCGACGAATACGGGGGTCGACACGTTCCGGAACCGCTCGAGAGGCCACTCGAGCAACTCGCCGCCGCCTACGACGAGGTTGCGACGACCGAGGAGTTCCAGGCCGACTTTCGGGACCACCTCGAGGAGTTCGCGGGACGGCCGACGCCGCTGTACTACGCCGGAAACCTGAGCGACCGCTACGGCGCGGACATCTATCTCAAGCGCGAGGACCTGCTGCACGGCGGCGCGCACAAGATCAACAACGTGCTCGGCCAGGCGCTGCTGGCCAAACGCGCCGGCCGCGACCGACTGATCGCCGAAACCGGAGCAGGACAGCACGGCGTCGCGACCGCGATGGCCGGTGCGCTGTTCGACCTCGAGACGGAGATCTACATGGGCCGAAAAGACGTCGAGCGACAGGAGATGAACGTCTTCCGGATGCGCCTGATGGGTGCCGACGTCAACGAGGTCACCCGCGGCGACGAGGGGCTGGCAGACGCCGTCGACGCCGCTCTGGAGGACTTCGCAGAGAACGTCGACGACACGCACTACCTCGTCGGCAGCGTCGTCGGCCCCGACCCCTTCCCGCGGATGGTCCGTGACTTCCAGTCGGTCATCGGCGACGAAGCGCGCGAACAGTTCCTCAAGCGGACGGGCGAGTTGCCCGACGCCGCGGTCGCCTGCGTCGGCGGCGGCTCGAACGCGATCGGACTCTTCCACGCGTTCCGCGACGACGACGTGGCGTTCTACGGCGCCGAAGGTGGCGGCGAGGGCGCGGACTCGAGCAAGCACGCCGCGCCGCTGGCCGAGGGGAAAGACGAGGTCATACACGGGATGAAGACGCGCGTCATCGACGACGACGTCGACGTCCACTCCGTCTCCGCGGGACTGGATTACCCCGGCGTCGGCCCCGAACACGCCATGTTCCGTGCCGTCGGCCGCTGTGAGTATACGGGCGTCACCGACGAGGAGGCCTTGGCCGCGTTCCGCGAACTGAGCGAGACCGAAGGGATCATCCCGGCGCTCGAATCGAGCCACGCCGTCGCGCGGGCGATCCAGCTCGCCGAAGCGGGCGAACACGAGACGATCCTCGTCAACCTCTCGGGACGTGGTGACAAGGACATGGAAACCGCGGCCTCGAAGTTCGATCTGTAGCTACGACCGGTCCTCGAGTACGGTTCGGATCCCGTTCGCCAGTTCTTCGCCCTCCGATTCCGCCAGCGTCTCGCGTGCCAGCGACAGCGAGACGCCGTCGTCCTCGAACCGCGGCAGGAGGTGGACGTGGGCGTGATCCACCGTTCCGACGAGCGGCCCACTCGTGTGGAAGACGCTGAATCCGGCGGGCTCGAGCGTCTCCTCGAGTGCTGCGGCGACGAGTCGGGCCGTCCGGAACACGCCGGTCGTCGTCGGTTCCGCGCCGGTCAGTACGTCTTCGTCGTGCGAACGGGGGATTATCAGGCTGTGTCCGGTGACGGCGGGGTTCTCGTCGAGAATCGCGATCGTCTCCTCGTCCTCGTAGAGGACGTGTGCCGGCTGGTCGCCGGCGACGATCCGGCAGAAGTCACAGTCCATGTCCCAAGCCTCTCGCGGATCCTATATGTATCCCACGTCGGACCGGGGCTTCGACCTGCCGAAACTCATACGGATTGCTGTACCGGCGAAACCGCAGGCGAAGTCGCGGTTACGCTGGAAATGACGTACAGTAGTCCGGATCCGTTGAAACCTCCAAGAGATGGCATAAACGTCGTGCTGAATAGAGAGCGCAAATGTGTCACGACCTGAGGAGCGATCAACGTGGAAGTTCGAGCGTTCAATTCAGGAAGCACTACCAGCCAAAAACATATACGAGAAGTAGAATTACTTACAGTGAATGACAGAAATGCTAACTCGCCGCCACCTCCTTGCTATTTGCGGAGTTTCAGCAACAGCAGGTTGTATGGACCATGTATTATCTGACTCTGAGTCTGGTTTCCGACTCGGGAGCATCCGTATAATTAATACGACATATGAAGATTATAAAGTCGATCTAAGAATTGAGAGAAACAACGAACGCGTGTACCACGACACCAGTGAAATCGATGCAGATAATGAAGTGTGGATTGAGCCAACGTGGTCATCAGAGCCAGCAGAGTACTATTTGTATTATGTTGTCAGCGGCGTAGATAAGGTACAAATCGCCCATTTAAGCCATGAGAAAGGGATTTCCCCTCCGCCCGAGGGAGACTGTCTCTTTGCAGACCTAGTGATTACAGAGGGACTAGTTCATAATAGCTCATTGACGGTTCGAGATGCCAAACTGAAAGAGGAGACCACCTGCAACCTCTAACTCACCGTTTAGTACGCATCTCTACTGAATGTCTTATTCACTTGGATCAACGTGAAGTCACCTCGATTGTCATACTGCACTCATCCTCTGTATTCAGCAGACCAATTAAAATATATAAATTTCCAAATAATCCAATGGAGCCAGTAGCCCGTATCAGAGAACGCCCGACGACTCCCGCAGCCGTTCGTACGTCGTCAGGTACTGCTCTAAGACGGCGTCCTTGTCGTACTTCGCGAACGCCTCGTCGAACTCGCGTTTCTCGAGGTCGCCGGCCTCGACGATGGCGTCGGCGAGTTCTTCCTCGCTCGTGGTCCGGAAGCCTCGATCCCACCCGACGACGAGTTCGTGGGCGCTCGAGTTGACGTGGTATTCGACGATGCCGACACAGCCGGAGGCGATCGCCCACAGCATCTCGGTGGGGAAGACGCAGTACTCGGCGGTCTGTGCGAAGACGTGTGCGCCACGGTAGGCCGAGATCCGTTCCTCGAGCGAGCACTCGCCCGCGAACGTGACGCGGTCCTCGATCCGCAGGTCGCTCGCCAGTCGTTCGTAGGTGTCGCGCTCCGGGCCGTCGCCGAGGACCTTTGCGGTCCAGTCGCGGTCGCGGTACTCGGCCAGCGCCAGGAAGAGGCTCTCGAGGTTCGCGCCCTCGTCGAGGCGTCGCGAGTAGATCACGTCGACTTCCTCGCCGACTGGCGTCTCCTGGATTCGATCGACGTCGATCGGGTTCGGAACGATGTCGACGCGGTCGTCGCTGACGTCGCGTTCCATGACCCACGTGGAGACGAGTTCCGAGGGGGTGACGATCCGGTCGGGCTTGCGAAGCGCCCAGCGCATCGCTCGATTGTCGGGGACCGCTTCCTGGCCGTACCACTCCAGAAGCAGTGGCACGCGTGTGAGAGTCGCTCCCCAGTTCGCCGCGATCACCTGTCCCGGCGGCTCCGGACTCGTGTGAACGACGTCCGGGCCGAGCGACACGATGGAGAACGGCAGCCGCGCGACGAACCAGGTGCGTGACTCGAGGTCGGAGACGAGGCCGTGGTACGTGATTCCGCCGCGTTCGAACGTCGAACGATCTCCTTCCCAGAACCGGGCACAGAAGACGTGAACGTCGTGTCCGGCGTTCTGGAGGAGTTTGAGAACCGTCTGGAGTCGTCGCTTCGTCTCGGTATCCCGATGGTGGACCGTCTCGAACGAGACGAACGCGACGCGCATATGGTGTCGCCACGTAGTGATGGGATAAAAAGTCACTTTTTTCGTTACGCCCGTCCGCCCGACGCCGTCGCTAACAGCGAATCGAAAACCCTTGAATCCTGGCCATTCGAGTCCGCTACCGGGACATCGAGATATTTTCTCGAGTCTCGAGTCGATCAATTAGTCGTCTTCGGTGACGTTGTCGACGAAGGCATCTATCTGGTCGAAGACACTTTCGTCCTCGTCGGGATCGACCGGGCTGTCGTCGCCGAGTCCGGGCGACTCCGTCTCGTCGTCATCGTCTTCGTCCGCCTCGTCAGCTTCATCGGCTTCGTCGTCGGGTTCTTCCGTTTCGGCATCGTCTTCGTCCGTCTCGTCAGCCTCGCCGGTTTCCGCCGTATCGCCGTCCGTATCGTTGGCATCTTCGTCTTCGGCTTCGTCCGTGTCGTCGGAATCGGTCGCCTCGTCTTCGTCCTCGTCGAGGGCTTCGTCGTCGTTACCGTCGTCAGTTTCGTTGTCCACGGGTGGATCGCCCTCGCTTTCTTCGTCTCCGTCAGCCTCGTCGGAGTCGGATCCGTTATTGCTCGAGGCGTCGTCGAACCCGTTCTCGCTGTCTCCTGGATCGACTCCTTCGCCGGGGCCGGGACCGGGCTCCCCGATCGGTTCGACGTCTCCCTCCGGCGACGGGGAGTCTCCGCTTGCAAACTCCGGCGCGACGATCGCGACGGTCGCTCCGAACGCGATCAGAACGACGAGAATCGTGACGACCAGCGTCCAGACCGAACCACTGTCTCCCGTTCCCGTACTCGCACCTGTCATCGCTCCCACGGATTCGGTCGACGACCTTTGTTAAGCACAGCAATGGAGCCGAAATTGCTCGAGACAGGTTCGCGCCGTCGGGCCTGCGTCGAAGCCAGGCGTCGCAAAGAGGGTGTACACGCGGTACGACCCCGTGTAAGTGGACGTTAGCCGAGTGAGGATCGCGATACAGTCCACGGAAGCCGTCAGGAGGCGGCTGGTCGACCGTCGAAGCGGCCGTGCAAACCGGAACCCAAACGCCTACCATCTCGAGTCGCAACGCTCCGGATATGAGTCGGTACGAGATCGAACGCTATCTCAACATTCGAAGCGCCTACGGTGCGTCGTTCGGCCCCGACGGTGAGCGACTCTCCTTCCTGATGGATACCACCGGGACGTCTCAGGTCTGGACGTTCACGGACCCACAGGAGTGGCCCGAGCAGCGAACCTTCTACGACGAACGAGTGACCTTCGCCTCCTGGTCGCCCGAACGCCCCGAACTGATCTTCGGGATGGACGAGGGCGGTAACGAGCGCGCTCAGCTCTACCGGCTTGACGCCGAGACCGGCGAGATCGAGAATCTGACGGCGATGCCCGACGCCAAACACCGCTGGGGCGGCTGGAGTCACGACGGCGACCGGTTCGCCTTCGCCTCGAACCGTCGCGACGAGTCGGTCTTCGACATCTACGTGCAGGATCGCGACGCAACCGGAGACGAGGCCAAACTCGTCTACGAGGGCGACGGCTGGCTCTCACTCGCCGGCTGGAGCCCCGACGACTCCCGGCTGCTCGTCTCGCAGGCCTACTCGAACTTCGATCAGGACCTGTACGTGCTCGACCTCGAGACCGAAGAACTCGAGCATCTCACGCCTCACGACGGTGACGTCCGCTACGGCAGTGCAAGCTGGGCCCCCGACGGTGAGGGGATCTACCTCGTCACCGACGAGGGCGACGCGGACACGCTGTATCTGGCGTATCTCGACCTGGAAACGGGAGACCTCGAGACGGTCACTCGCGGCGAGGGGTGGAACGTCGACGGCATCGCACTGGACGACGAGACCGGCCGGTTCGTCTACTCGCGAAACGTCGAGGGGTACACCGAACTGACCGTCGGCGAGTTCGACGAGGACGAACCGACCGTGTTCGAGACGTTCCCCGAACCCGACCTGCCGGGCGGCGTCGCCGGCGGCGTGAGTTTCGATCCCGACGCGGAACGATTCGCGCTGTCGACGACCGGCGACGCCGTGAACACGAACGTCTTCGTGGTCGACGTCGAGTCCGGTGCGGCCGAACAGTGGACGAGAGCCCCGACTGCGGGGATCCCACAGGAGACGTTCGACGAGTCCGATCTCGTCCACGTCAAGAGCTTCGATGGGTTGGAGGTACCCGGCTTCCTCACCCTGCCCGACGATCACGAGGAGGGGAACACGCCGGTCATCGTCGACATCCACGGCGGCCCCGAAAGCCAGCGCCGGCCGTCGTTCTCGAGCGTCAAGCAGTACTTCCTCGACCGGGGGTACGCCTACTTCGAACCGAACGTCCGCGGCTCCGCGGGCTACGGCGCCGACTACGCCGCTCTCGACGACGTCGAGAAACGCATGGACTCGGTCGCCGATATCGAGGCCTGCGTCGAGTGGCTCCAGGATCATCCCGCAATCGATCCCGACCGGATCGCCGCCAAAGGAGGTTCCTACGGCGGATTCATGGTGCTCGCCGCGCTCACCGAGTACCCCGACCTCTGGGCGGCCGGCATCGACGTCGTCGGCATCGCAAACTTCGTCACCTTCCTCGAGAACACGGGCGACTGGCGACGCGAACTCCGCGAAGCGGAGTACGGAAGCCTCGAGGAGGACCGCGAGTTCCTGGAGGAGATCTCGCCGACGAACAACGTCGAGAATATCGACGCGCCGCTTTTCGTCCTCCACGGCGAGAACGACCCCCGTGTCCCGGTCGGCGAGGCCGAACAGATCGCTGATCAAGCCGAAGCACAGGGCGTTCCGGTCCGAAAGCTGATCTTCGACGATGAGGGCCACGGCTTCTCGAAACTCGAGAATCGCATCGAGGCCTACACCGAGATTGCGGACTTCCTGGACGAACACGTCTGATCACGTCCCGCACTATTCGTCCGCATTCCTGTCCCAACAACCGGCCATCGTTTCCGGTTCACTGGTGTTAACCCACCCGTACGTCTAAGGCGCGTCCATGCGTTGGCGACGGGCGATCGGCGGGCTCGCAGCGGCGATCGTCGCCATTTCGCTTCTCGTCTACGGCGTCGGATGGAACGAAGTCGTAGCGAACGTGCGGGCTGCCCACCCCGCCGCGCTCGCCGCCGCCGTCGTCGCCGGCCTCGGAATGCTCGCGCTTCGAGCCGCGTTGGTCCGACGGCTGCTCGAGCCAGTCGCGGGTGGTGCCCGCGGCACCGCGTTCGTGACGGCCTACCTCTCCGGCTACTTCGCCCGGAGCGCCCTCCCGTGGGGCCGATCGACGGGGACGCCCGTGATGGCGTATCTGCTCGCTTCCGGATCGGACTCCGACTTCGAGGACAACCTCGCGGTCGTCGCGGCCGGCGAGGGGTTCAACGTCCTCGGAAGTCTCGTCGTCGCCGGACTCGGCGTCGCAGGATTCGTCGTTGCCGGCGGGTCGCTCGACGCGGTCTCGGCCGCGGTTGCCGTCGTCGGTGGCGGCGGACTCGTCGCCGCTGGTGTTCTCGTCGTGGCTAACCGAGGACTCGCGCGACGGATCTCCCTCGAGTTCGCGACGCGATGCGAGACTGTCGTTCGAAAGGTACCGTACTCGCGGTTGTCCCGGCAACGAGGGTTTCTTATCGATCGAATCGACGGCTTCTTCCGGACGCTCGAGGCGATCCAGGCGTCCCGCCGGACGCTCGCCGTGGCGTTTGGGATCGCAGTCGTGAGCTGGGTGTTCAACGCGTTGCCGCTGTACTTCGCGTTGCTCGCGCTCGGCGTCGACGCGCCGCTGGCGCTCGTGCTGATCTGTGCGCCGCTTGCGCTCGTGCTGATCTGTGCGCCGCTTGCGTCGTTCGGCGGCGTCGTGCCGTTACCAGGTGGCAGCGGCGGTATCGAGGTCGTGCTGGCGAGCCTGCTCGTCGCGACCGCGGGCGTCTCTGCCGGCGTCGCAACCGCCGCAGCGATCCTCTACCGGTTGACGACCTACTGGACACACCTCGCGATCGGCGGCTGCGTCGCCGTCGCGGTCTCGGCACTCGGAACCCGTCGGTTTCGTCGTTAACGGACGGAGAGCGAGAGAAAATCGTATCAGGAGATGACGCCGGTCTTCGTCGCGACGTCTCGAGCGGCCTCCTCGTTCATCCCGTCGCCGAGAATCGTGTAGCGGTCGCGGATCTCGTGGCAGGACGTCAGCGCCTCGAGGACCGTTTCGTCGTCGATGCCCAGTTCCGTGGCGGTCGTCGGTGCGTCGATACTGTCGAGGGCGTCACGGATGTCCGTCCAGAACCCTTTTTCCCCGCCGTGGAGGTACGCGGTCATGATCGAGCCGACGCCGACCTGATGGCCGTGCAGCGCCGCGTTCGGTTCCAGTCGATCGAGCTGGTGGGAGAAGAGGTGTTCCGCACCACTGGCGGGTCGTGAGGAGCCGGCGATGCTCATCGCGACGCCGGAAGACATCAGCGCCTTGGTGACGACCCAGGACGACTCCTCGAGTCCGGGGCGGATGAGGTCGGCGTTGTCGACCAGAATTTCGGCGGTCATCTCCGAGAGTGCGGCGGCGTATTCGGAGTACTCGACGTTCTTGAGCCGTTTCGCGAGCCGCCAGTCCATGACGGCGGTGTAGTTCGAGATGATGTCCGCACAGCCGGCGGTCGTCAGTTCCCAGGGTGCCTCCGCGAGTACGGTAGTATCGGCGACGACGGCCAGCGGCGGCTCTGCCGCGACGCTATGGCGGGTGTCGCCGTCGGGAACCGAGCCGCGATTACTGACGATCCCGTCGTGACTGGCGGCCGTCGGGATCGAGAGAAAGCCCATCGAGAGGTGGTGGCTCGCCATCTTCGCGATGTCGATCGCCTTGCCGCCGCCGATGCCGACGAGGTAGGAAACCTCCTCGGCCTCGGCGACCTCGATCACCTTCTCGACGGAGTCGAAGGTCGCGGATTCGATCGTGACGACGGCGGGATCGATCCCTGCAGCTTCGAAGTCTTCGGCGATCGGATCCGCGGCGACCTCGCGCGGCGTGGGACTGGTGACGAACAGCGGTCGTCCCTGCAGGTGAAGATCGTCGACGACGTCGACGACCTCGTCGAGGACGCCGTGGCCGACGGCGACGTTTCGTGGGAGTCGAATCCACTTCGACTTCTGGAACATATGCTGTCAACGGTGTGGGGGGCATAAAATCGTTCTCGTCGCACGTCCGCGGACACCGTCGCCGGGATAGTGGCATACTTGGGGCCCGAATTCCTTCGACCGACCAGTACAGTGAGACGTGACGTCGGCATTCGGTACGGTCCACACCTCGCGGCGGCGAGCGTCGGCTACGTCCTGTTCTCCTACGCCTCCGTTCCGGGAGTCGTCGTCGAGACGTTCGGCGTCGGCTTCACCGCCGTCGGACTCCTGATGAGCGGCGCGCTCGCGTCGTTCGTCGTCGTCCAGGCGGTCGGCGGCCGACTCGTCGACGACCGGCCGACCGTCGGCGTCTTGCTCGCGGTCGTGGTCGCCAACGCCGGACTCGCTCTGGTCATGGACCTGACCACCTCGTTCGCAGTATTGCTCGCGCTCCGGACCGTCTGGGGACTCGCCGGCGGCCTCGCGGTGACCGTCTGTGCGACCCACCTCTCGAGAGTGTACGAGGGACCGACCGCGACCTGGCAGCAGGGATTAAACGGCGCGATGTTCACCGGCGGCGGGGCCGTCGCTTTCCTCGTGACGCCAGTCGTCGTCGCCCAGACGGGCTGGTTCGGCGTCCACGCCGTCGGCGCGCTCGTCTCGATTCCGGCGATCGTCGCGCTCTGGGCGGCGCGTTCTCGAGCGGACCTGACGACTCCGAGGACCGCCGACGGACAGCAGGTAGCGACCGACGGCGACGCCGCGGAACTCCCGAGTCGCCTCGAGGTCGTCCGCTCTCCGATCGTGCTGTTGGCGGCGGCGTGTAACGTCGCCACGCTGGGGGCGTACGTCACGCTCTCGACGTTCGTTCCGGCGTACTTCGCGGATCTCGGTATCGTCGGGCCGATGAGCGCGTTCGCGCTGTTCGTCGCCTCGTTCGGCCGCGTCGGTGGCGGTATCGCAGTTCTCCGGCCGGACATCCACGACGGCCGGGTGATCGCTGGCGCTGCTGCCGTCGGGACGGTCTGTCTGTTCGGGTTGCTCGCCGGCACCGGGTCTGGGCAGACGGCGATCCTCGTCGTGCTCTCGCTGATCGCGCTCGCTTCGGTATCGTTACCCTTCGGAGCGATCTTCAAGACGACGGCAGCGGCGACGAGTCGCGACGCCACTGCCGTGGCGTTCGTCGTCGCGATCGGAAACGTGGCTGCGCTGGTTCTCCCCGCAGTTACGGGCTGGATACGCGACGTGACGGGCGATTACGGACTCGCGTTCGCGGTCGTCGGCGCCCTGAACCTCGTCGCCGCCGTCGCTGGTATCGCGATCGCTCGCCGGGGCTAACTTAGAGCGTGTCGGATCGCTCGGCGAGAGACGAACTAGAACGTGTCGAGAATACCGAGCACGCGTTCCTCCGCTTCCCTGTCCGGCCCGTTCTCGCGCCCATCACGGTCGCTCTCGAGGTGGTCCTCGACCGCTCGACCCATCGCTTCCTCGAGCGGCGTCGACTCCCAGCCCAGGTCTGCGAGTTTCGCCGTCGAGAGGACGTGTGGATAGTCGCGGTAGAGGGGGTAGTCCTCGAGGTCGATGTCGCCGGCCTCGAGTTCGCGCGGACCGGCGTGGACGATTTCGACGTCGGTCTCTAGCTGGTCGGCGATCAGTTCGACCATCTCGTCCAGCGTGACGATGCGCCGGTCGCCCGTGTTGTACGCCTCGCCGGGTTCGCCGCGTTCGGCGAC
The DNA here is from genome assembly GCF_900104065.1 of Natronobacterium texcoconense. Taxonomy (NCBI): domain Archaea; kingdom Methanobacteriati; phylum Methanobacteriota; class Halobacteria; order Halobacteriales; family Natrialbaceae; genus Natronobacterium; species Natronobacterium texcoconense. The sequence continues at coordinate 631,906 of NZ_FNLC01000001.1, forward strand.
GACTCGCAGGGTGCTGGCGACGTCCTCGACGTAGACGCGGTGCCAGACGTTCGTTCCGTCGCCGGGGACGACGACCCGGTCGAACCGGTTCACGCGGTCGATCCAGAAATCGAGTCGCTCGGTGTAGTCGTGGGGGCCGTAGACGATCGGCGGGCGGACCGCCATCGCGTTGACGCCGTTCTCGGCGGCCTCGAAGACCGCGCGGTCGCCCTCGGCTTTCCGGTTGCCGTACGTGTCGTGGGAGTCGTCGGTCGCCTGCTCCTCGGTACACGGCTCCAGCGGCGTCTCGTCCTCGCGCTTGGGAATCTCCTCGCGGCCGTAGGACGATCCGCTCGAGATGTAGACGTACGCCTCGCAGTCGTCGAAAATCCGGGTCGCCCTCCGGACGTCTTCCGGGTAGTAGGCCACGCAGTCGAAGACGGCGTCAGGGTCGACCGCGTCCGCGGCCGCCTCGAGCGCGTCGTCGTCAGTCCGGTCGCCCTGGACGTGTTCGACGCGGTCCTCGTCGGCGAAGGGGTTGTCGTGGTTACCCCGGTTGAAAATCGTCACGTCGTAGTCGTTTGCGAGCAGTTCCGTCACGAGGTGGCGACCGATGAATCGCGTCCCTCCGATAACGAGTGCGTCGTCCATGGTCGACGGTCGTCGCATCACAGGAAAACGATGACGAACCGCGTCGCGCTCGCGCCGGCCACTACTCGCGTCGATCGACCGCCGTACCTTTATGTACCAACTCGGTCCTACACGGTGACGTACCAATCGATGTCGCCGACAGTCCCCCTCGAGGGTAGCTGTAAACTTCGAGAACGTCCCGCGTTCGACCCCCTCGAGGACGTCGCCCGCGAGTACGCCGCCCTCGCGGACGAGTACGGTCCCCGAAACGTGCTGGTCCTGAAACGTCACCCGGCCGGCCTCGAGTCGGTCCGCGAGCGACTGGCCGCCGTCGACTCGACGAACGGCACGCCGCGCTCTCCCCGGATCGAGTCGGTCCCCGAACACGCCTCGAAAGTTATCGAGGAGTACGATCCGACGCTGGATCGCCTCGAGTACGAAGAACGTATCGAACTCATCTCGCTCGTGATCGACGGCGCGAGCCGTGACGTCCCCGACTACCTCGAGCGGGCGGCCCGCCACGAGAGCTTCGCCCGCGACGTGGGACGACTGCTGCTCGAGGCGACCCGCCAGCGTCGCCGACTCGAGGACGGAACGGACGTCCACGACTGCCTCGAGTTCCTCTACGCGATGAACGACCGGTTCCACGAAGAAATCGAGTCCCGCGGCTACGTCGAGCGAGCCGACGTGATCCCGCGAGCCGTCGACTTGCTCGAGGACGACGCCGACGGGCTTCGAACGCGAGTGACCGAATCGTTCGACGCCGTGCTCGCCCTCGAGTTCGAGGAGTACCGGGCCCTCGACAGACGCTACCTCGGCGCACTCTCGGCCGACGCACGGCTGGTCTGTCTCGGGGAGCGCCACGCCAGCGTCGAGCGAACCCGCGTCGAACCCGGCCGAATCGAGGACGTCGTCGGCGACGGACTCGAGGTCGAACTACTCGACGGGGACGCCGACTCGAGGACCGGCCCGCCACACCGCGATATCGTCCGATTTCTCGCGACTGGGGATCCGCCGAAGACCGGCGGCGACTCGAGTGCGGAAAGCGAGAACCACACAGGACGAGCCCACCGCATCCGTTCCCGGACCGCACGTGAGCAGGTTCGGGCGGTCGCCACCGAAATCCAGTCGCTGTCCGGGCGAGACGACTGGACGTACGACGAGTTCGCCGTCGCCGTCCCCTCGATCGAACGGGTTCCGGACACCCGACGACGGCTCCGCGAGGCGGGCGTGCCGACGGCGACCATCGGAACCCCGTCGCTCGCGGAGGATCCGGCGGTCAACGAACTCTACGCGTTCGTCGCGCTCCAGTGCGAGCGGGATCGGACGTCGACAGCGGACGCCGCTGAGGACGAATTCGCGCGCGAAGACGCCCTCGAGCGCCTCCGCGCCCGCGTCGAGGATTTTTCGCCCGATCTGCTCGCAGCGTGTGACGACTCGAGTGTCGTCCGCGGGCTCCGAGAGTGGATTCTGCGGACGAACCTGAAAGGCCGCATCGCGGCCGACGAGGACTGGGTCGACGCCCGCGAGCAGTACGAGGGCGTCCGTCGCGTCCTCGAGATCGCCGACTTCGTCGAGGAGACGGACCTCGTCGGCCCGGACTGGCAGGGACTTCGACGGATGTTAGAGCGGACGATCCGGTACGACGCGCCGTACGTCCACGCCGTCGAGACCCAGCCGCCGACCGGCGGCGTCACGGTCTGTGCCGTCGACGGCCTCAAGTACGACGCCTACGAGGTCGTCTTCCTGCTGGACCTGATCGACGACGCGTATCCCGGCGAGCAGTTTCTCACGCAACTGTTCCCCGACGCGTGGCTCCGCGAGATGCCGTCGTATCCGGCCGTCACGGATCCCTCGCCCGAGACGGTCGCGGAGACGTTCGCGACGGTCGACAGCCCGGAGGAAGTCGGCGACGCCTTCGAGACCTATCACGCCCAGCGGTCGCGGCGACGGCTCGCGCTCGGTGCCCGCGCCGCACGGAGTCGCCTCTACTGCTGTTCCTACGAGCGAGGTTCCGGCGGACTGCGCCGCACCTACGACGAATCCCGCTACCTCCAGCTAATCGCATCGACGCCCGGACTCGCCCTCGAGGACGCCGACACCCGCGACGAGGCAGCGATCCACGGCGAGACGAACGCACTCGAGGCCGTCCTCGACCAGCCACACGGCGAACTCGAGCGGGTCCTCCGGGAGGCGAGTACGGGCGGCGAAGCCGACCTCGCGGACACAGAAGAACTGTTCGAGGAGATTGCCGTCGTCCTGTCGGACGGAGACGTCGACGACGAACTCGCCGAAGCGGTGCGTTCGCAGTTCGAGTTCGCGGCGGGCGAGGTGATGCGGAATGACTGACGGGTCCGACGCTCTGTCGGTCGAAGCCCTTCGGTCCTACCTCCACTGTCCCCGCCAGTACGAGTTCGCGCACGTCCACGACCTCGAGGGGACCGGCGAGGACGACGCGACCGACGACCGCGTCTCCCTGCTTCGAACGGCGATCTGTGCCGCCCTCGAGACCGGCGAAACTGACCGGGAGACACTCGAGACGGTCGCAAAACGGCGGTTGACGGCGCTGTGGAACGACCACGACGAACCGTTTCACTCGCAGGTCCAGCGACGCCACGAACGGCGCGTTCTCGAGGCGACGCTCCGGGCGTACCTCGAACGTGCGGGCGTCGAACACGCGACCGGAATCGAGCAACTGCGACGAGACGTCGACGGGAACGCTGAACCACTCGTCGGGCCGGAAATCGAACTCTCGAGTACGGTCTCGGTCGTCGACTCCGACGACACGGTGGACGAAGACGTCGAAACCGAATCGGTGACCCTCGAGGCAAGCGTCGACTACGTCTACGGCGACGGCTCGTCGCTCGTCGGCGTCCGGTTCGTCCCCACGCTCTGGCCGATGGGCTATCTCCGATACCGATCCGAGTGGGAGGACGTCGAGGACCAGTTTATCGATCACTTCGACCCCGAGGCCGACGCGTTCGACCCCGATCCAGCAGGAACGTTGCTCGAGACCGCCGTCGCCCTCGACGGCCTCCGGAGCTACGCCGACCGACTCGGCCTGTCCGACCGAACCTGCCGGTACGTCTGGATTCCGCTCGCCGACCGCTCGGAGACGTCGGTCAACTGGGTGCGAGAAACCGTCGAGACGGACCTCGAGGTCGCAGATCTCACCGACGTCTACGTCGACCACCACACGTTCGGGATGACTCACGAACACCGCAACCGGACCGTCGACGGGCGACTCGAGTCGGTCGTCGACCGGATCGAGTCGAACGGCTTCGATCCGGGCGAGCAGTGGGACGACGTCGTCGACGACGTCTGTCCCGACTGCGAGTACCGGGTCTGCTGTGGCGAGTACGTCGGCACGGAGGTGACGTTCGATGGGTGAGCCCGAACGCGAGTCGGCGAACGACGCGCTCGAGCCCCGCGGAAACCAGGACGCGGTCATCGAGAGCACGGCCGCCTGTACCTCCGTCGACGCGGGTGCCGGAACCGGCAAGACCACGACGATGCTCATGCGGATCGAGCACGCCATCGAGAGCGGCGGGGTCGACCCCGACGACGTGCTCGTCCTGACGTTCGCGAACGAGGCTGCCGGCAGCATCCGCGACGCGGTCGCCGACCGGCTCGATCCCGAAATCGCGGCGTCGATCGACGTCTACACCTATCACTCGTTCTGTCACCGGCTAGTCCGGGAGTACGCCTACTACCTCGGCTATTCGCCGGAGTTCGACGTCGTCACCGACCGGAAGCGCCGCCGAATCGTCGCTAGATTGCTCGCCGAGAACGACTACGGCTTCGCCGCGGCCACCGGCGACGGCTCGCCGGCCGAACTCACCGGCGCGGTCGACGGCTTCATTCAGGAGATGAGCCAGGAGGACGTCTCTCCCGGCGAACTACAGGACGCCCTGCCGGACGTCCGCACCCTCGAGCTACTCACCGAGTTCGTCCTCTGGCTCGACCGTCGAGCGAACGAGGAGCTTTCGTTCGACGCCGAGGCGCTCCGGTACTTCAACACCGAGGACCACCTCGGGACCGCGACGGAGTCGCTGGTCGACTACGGGAAACTGATCCAGTACTGTCGTGAGAAGATAGCGGACTCGTCGGCCTTCGGCGACGGCGAGGTCGTCCGGGACGTCGACCGCTACCTCGGGGTTCTCCAGGACTGCGTGACGGGGACGATCGAGACGCTCACGCTCGATCAGCGTGAGACGAAACAGCTCCCGCGGGCGTTGTTCTGCAACCAAATTCGGCGCGAGGCGACCGATCGGATCGAACAGAGTCCCTTCGGCCGCCTGAAACACTACGTCGAGTTCCTCCGGCTCGCGCGCCACTACGCCGACGTCTACGCGGATTACCACGACGCCCTCGAGAACCAGGGGGCGCTGGACTTCGACGAACTCGTGCGGAAGGCGACACGGCTACTCGAAGACGAGGCGATCGCCCCCGAGATCACCGACCGGTGGGAGCAGGTCTACTGCGACGAGTTCCAGGACACCGACGAGACGCAGTTTGCCCTGCTCACGGAACTGACCGACGGCCCCGACCGGCCGTCGCTGTTCGCGATCGGCGACAAGGATCAGGCGATCTACGGCTGGCGCGGGACGGATCGCAGGGGACTGGACCGACTCGAGTCCGTCTACGACGATCACGACGCGGTCGAACTCGGGCTCAACTTCCGGTCGCGCCAGGAAATTCTCGACCTGACGAATCGCTGTGAGTACGGCCCACAGTCCTCGAAGACGCTCCGGGAAGCGGACCGGACGCCGGGCGAGTACGGTGACTACGACGACTACGAGCGTGCCGACGGCGAAACGGGGCTCGAGTCGCCGCCGGATCACGTCGTCAAGATCGAGAGCGCCGAGATCGACCGACCGATGGCCGAACAGGTTGGGACGACCGTCTCCCGGCTGCTCAACGGCGAGGCCGCGAACGTTCCGCGACGGCGACTCGAGGACGTCGCGATCGTCGTCAGGACGAACCGTCACGCCCAGGCCGTCGCGGAGGCACTCCAGAGTCGCCGGATTCCCCACGAGGTGTCCGGTTCGCCCGGCGGCGACGTCTCGCCCGGCATCCGGACGGTGCTGTCGTACCTCCGGATCCTCGTCGATCCCGATGCCGACGCCCACCTCCGGCGCGTCCTCTTCTATCGGTATCGTCTCCCGGAGTCGGATCTTCGGGTGCTACAGCAACAGGACGGACGGCTGCTGGACGCCGTCTTCGACGTCGAAAGCGACAGACTGGACCGCTCGGATCGCCTCGAGCGCGCCCGCGATCACCTCGAGACGCTCCGGGAGTACCGGCGAATCTACCCGCTCTCGGGATTCCTCCGGCGGTTCCGCGAGGTGACGCGACTCGAGTGGTTCCTCACGAACGACGAGCGCACGGAGTTCGAACGGATCGAGCGGTTCGTCGACGCCTACGACGCCGACTCGGTGCTTCGAACACTCTCCGTGGACTTTCTGGACGCTCTGGAGAACACTCTCGAGGGCAGCGAAAGCGAGCGAACGCGTGGCACGCACTCGAGCGACTGTGTGGACGTGATGACGGTCCATCAGGCGAAAGGGCTGGAGTTCGACACCGTCCTCGTTCCCTTCCTCTCGGACGAGGAGTGGTGCGTCGAGGCGGACTACGCCCAGCGGAGCCGCGAACGACTGCTCGCGGCGTTGCTTTCCGACGACGTCGACTCGCCGCTGCGTTCCGACCTCGCGGCCGAGACAGTCGGCGAGGAGTGGCGCGTGCTCCACGTCGCGCTCACCCGCGCGGAGAACCACCTCTTCCTGTTCGGTGCCGAGTACGACTACGAGGGCGAGGACGCACAGCTGGGCGTCGAGACCGCTGACGCCTGCCTCGCCGACGCGATCGAGTGGTCGACGGCTGGCCGACGGATGGACCTCTGGACGAGGTTGACCGAGAGCTTCGAGACCGTACGGGAAACCTACCCAGAGACCGTCGCCGACCGAACGACGGAACTGGCTCGCTCGAGCGGCGTAACGCCCGGATCGATCACCTACTACGCCGACTACGAGGACCGGCAGGTCGAACCGCTGCGAACGCGGGAGGCCATCGAGACGGTCCACCAGTTAGGTCGATTACTGCGCGACGACGCCCTGTTGCCCGCGGCCGACGCAGCGAGCCACGCCAATGGACGCGGGGAGGGCCTTCGGATTCCGGGCGACCGACGGTTGTCGACGCTGACCGACGATACCGTCCGGTTCCCGGTCGAGACGCTCTCGGACGCGACCGAACTTCCGGTCGCGATCGCTCACAGCTACACCGCGATGGAGACTCACGACACGTGTCGGCGAAAGCACTACCTCGATCACGTCGTCCGGGCGATCGACGATCCGGACGCTCGAGGCGAGGCGTCGGCCGGCGACAGCGGCTCGCGGACCGTCGGTACCGTCTTCCACGACGTCGCAGAAGAGGCGTTCTACCGCGAGTACGAGAGCCTCGAGGAGTGGCGCGAGGCGGCGACCCGGCAGCTGACCGCTCGAGGGCTGACCGACCACCGCGAGGACGTACTGGCCTGCGTCGATCGCTACTTCGAGGCCACAGCGGACGGTTTCGCTCGTCCAGTCGTCGACTGGGACCAACTCGCGGCCGAACTGCCGTTCTCGCTCGAGGATGCTGACGGCGTCACTGGAAACGTGATCGGCTACGTCGACTCGGTTCGTCGGACGCCCGACGGCGAACTCGTCGTACTCGACTACAAGGCGACCGCCGAGCGTGTCGAGCCGTCCGATGCCATCCAACTCGTGCTGTACGCCCGCGCCTGCGAACAACGGTTCGACGAGCCCGTGTCCGCCGTCGGCTACGTCTACGTTGGCGAGGTCGACTCGAGTCCGCGGGTCGACCTGTTCGCTCCCGACTCCGACGAACTGCCGGAGTGGTCGTCGGTGCTCGAGACGCTCGCGGCCGTCGACGATCCGGGCTACCTCGAGACGACGCCGGGCGATCACTGTCGGTACTGTCCGCATCGGTCGCTTGGCTGTGGGCCGGACGAGTTCGAAAAGGAGCGGAAGCCGGTCAGAGAGACATGAGGACGACCGCGAGCACGGCGAAGAAGATGCTCAATCCCTTTCGAGCCGTCACGTTTTCGTCGAACGCGACGATCCCGATGACGGAACTGACGGCGATAAAGAGGCCGTAGATCGGGACGACGACGCTGACGGGGCCGAGCTCGAGCGCGCGGTAGTACGCCAGGATGCCGATGGCGAGCAGAATTCCCCAGGCAAGAATGTACCGCGTTTTCGGATGCGAGAGGTACGTCGTCGGGGAAGTGCCCCGATAGACCAGAATTGCACCCAGCAGGACGAACATGATCGAGTTCGAGATGAAGACGGCCGTCGTACTGGGGATCGTCTCCATCGCGACCTTCAGCAGTGGTGCGACGAGGCTGTACGCGGCGAACGCCACGAGCGCGAACACGAGGTAGCGTCTCATTCACCATCACCCGTGCTGAACCAGATTGCGAGCACTGCACAGCCGATGCCTGCTGCCCGCGTCGCGGTCAGCGATTCGTCGAGAAAGAGGATGCCGAGCACCGAACTCCCGACGATGAACATCCCGAAGATGGGGACGACGATGCTTACCGGTCCCGCCTCGAGAGCGGCGGTGTAGGAGAGGATGCCGACCGTGAGGAAGACGCCGGCGACGTAGACGTAGACGGCCTCTCGCGTGAACGCGTAGCTGGGATCGGCAGTTCCCGTGGCCAGCATGACGCCCGTCGCGATGACGAGAAAGACCGCCGTCGCAAGAAAGAGTCCCGGCGTAGGTGGCACCTCTCTCGTAACGATGCTCATCACTGGCGCAACAACCGCGTACGCGAGAAGTGCAACCAGTACCCACAGCAGATAGTCCATACGTCGGGACAGCCACTACGTCGGCTTAACCGTTGATGCTCTCGCGCTCGCTTCCGATACGTGCGCTTATGTCGGTCGAACCGAACGATTCGGTATGATCGAGGCGACGCTGTGTTTCCCGCTTCGGGGGCACGACGATGCGATCGACGGCGATACCACTGTCGACGTCCTCCTGATCGAGAAACGCCGCGGACTCGGCGAGGGCTGGTACAACGGTCCCGGCGGCAAACTCGAGGACGGCGAGACGCCCCGCGAGTGTGCGGTCCGCGAGACTCGCGAGGAGGTCGGCCTCGAGATTGATCCCGAGAGCCTCGAGAAGGCCGGCGAACTCACGTTCCTGCTGGACGGTGAGGTCCACATCGTCTGTCACGTCTACCGGACCGAGGAGTTCTCGGGGGAGCCGACGCCTTCGGAGGAAGCCCGGCCGGAATGGTTTGCAGTCGAGGACGTCCCCTACGACCAGATGTGGGAGGACGATCGGCTGTGGCTGCCAGGGGTTCTGGACGGAAAGACGGTCGTCGGCGAATTCTCGTTCGAGGGCGGTGAACCGCTGGACGAGGCCGAGTTTACCGGCCACGACCTCGAGTGGGACGTCGCGTTCGACTCCGCGGAGGAGTAGCAGTCAGGGCTTCAGGACGATTTTTCCGGAGCTCTTGCGATCCTCGATATACTGGTGGGCGTCGGCCGCGTCCTCGAGGTCGAACTCTTTCCCGAGAATGACCTCGAGGTCGCCGCTGGTCAGCCCCTCGGTGAGTTCGGGAACGGCCTTCATGATCTTGCTCGGATCGTGGTAGGAGGCCTGCCCGAGGTGGAATCCCTTGACAGTCTTGTTCTCGAACAGCAGGCGCTGGTTCTCGGCCGAGGCGGGAACGCCGCTTGCAACGCCGAAGGTGACCATTCGGCCGAAGTGTTTCATGGCGTCGAGACTGCGGTCGAAGACGTCGTCGCCGACGCTCTCTAAGACGAGGTCGACGCCTTCGCCGTCGGTCTCGTCGTCGACGACTTCGCGGAAGTCCGTCTCGGTGTAGTTGATCGGATGATCACAGCCCAGGTCGGCCGCGAGCTCGAGTTTCTCCTCGGTGCTCGCGGTGCCGAACACTTCCGCGCCGGCGTTCGAGGCAAGCTGGACGGCGGCCGTCCCGACCCCTCCTGCAGCGGCCTGGATGAGGACGGTCTCGTCTTCCTCGAGTTCGCCCCACTCGAACAGACAGGAGTGGGCGGTGAGGAACTGGACGGGGAAGCCGGCGGCTTCCTCGAAGCTCATCCCGTCGGGGATGGGGAACAGCATCTGGGCGTTCGCGGTAGCGTACTCGGCGTAGCCACCGGTGTTGAGCATTGCGACGACGCGGTCGCCTTCGTCTAGGCCGACGCCGTCGCCGGTCGCGTCGATCGTTCCCGCAGCTTCCATGCCAGGGACGTAGGGTGCGTCTGGACCACCGGGATAATGACCGCGACGCTGCATCACGTCTGCAAAATTGATTCCTGCCGCTTCGACGTCGATTCGGACTTCGCCCGCGTCGGGTTCGGGTTTCTTGGCCTCGATTACCTCGAGACGATCGCTGTCGCCGTACTCCGTAACCTCGATAGCTCGCATAGGATTACAATGGTAACCAGTCCGTATAAATGTGTGAGAACAGGAAAAGGTCGGCCGGGCGTTTATCGCTCGCAGGCAGGGGAGTCGCCGAGTCGGGAGTTCCGTTCAGCGACGGCCTTCGCACGATTTAAGACCGCGCTGCCTGACTGTCGAACCAATGAGCGACGAGAGCCAGGAACTCGGTATCACCGAGTCGAAATCGCACAAACCCGGCGAGTGGTACGCCGAAGTGGTCCAGAAGGCCGGAATCGCGGACTACGCGCCGATGGGCGGCTTCATCGTCACGAAGCCGCGCGGCTACGCACTGTGGGAATCCATTCAGGATGCGCTCGACGGCTGGTTCAAGGAAACCGGCGTCGACAACGTCTACTTCCCGATGTTCATCCCAGAGAGTTTCCTCGAGCGCGAGAAGGACATCGTCGAAGGGTTCGACCCCGAGGTCGCGTGGGTCACCCAGGGCGGTCACGACGAACTCGAGGAGCGACTCGCAGTCCGTCCGACCAGCGAGTCCATCATCGCGCCCTTCATGGCCGACTGGACCCGCAGCCACCGCGACCTGCCCCTTCGCCTGAATCAGTGGTGTTCCGTGGTACGGTGGGAGGCGACCGAGACGAAGCCGTTCTTCCGCACGAAGGAGTTCATGTGGCAGGAGGGCCACACCGCCCACGCTACGGACGAGGGCGCGTGGGAAGAGGTCTGGACCCGACTCGACCAGTACGAACGCGTCTACGAGGACGTGCTCGCAATTCCGGTGCTGCGGGGCAAGAAGCCGGAACACGACAAGTTCCCCGGCGCGGACACCACGACCACGGTGGAGGCGCTGATGCCCGACGGCAAGTCCGTCCAGGGTGCGACCAGCCACAACCTCGGTCAGAGCTTCGCCGAGGCGTTCGACATCACCTACGTCGACGAAGACGAGGAGGAGCAAACGGCCTACACTACCTCCTGGGGGCTGTCCTGGCGTGCACTCGGCGCGCTCATCATGACTCACTCCGACGACCAGGGGCTCGTGCTCCCGCCGACGGTCGCTCCCACCCAGGTCGTCATCGTCCCCATCTGGCAGGAAGACACCAAAGAGGACGTCCTCGAGTACTCCGAGAACATCGCCGACGACCTCGAGGAGGCCGGCTTCCGCGTCGAACTCGACGACCGCGACGAGCGCAACCCCGGCTTCAAGTTCAACGAACACGAGCTGAACGGCGTCCCCCTCCGTCTTGAGATCGGTCCCTACGAGGTCGAGGACGAGGAGGTCACGCTGGTCCACCGGCCGGACAACGAGGAGGCCGTCGAGGACCGCGACGGGATCGTCGACGCCGTCGACGAACACCTCGAGACGATCTACGACAAACTCTACGAGGCCGCCGAGGAGAACTTAGAGGAGAACGTCCGAACGGCAGACAGCCCAGAGGAGATCATGGGGACGATCGGCCAGCACGGTGGCTACGTGAAGGTACCGTGGTGTGGCGATCAGGCCTGTGAAGAGGCCATCAAGGAGAAGGTCGCGGCCGAAATCGTGATGCAGCCACTCGAGGAGCAGGGCGGAACGACCGCCGGCGTCCCGAAGGCACCCGAAGAGGACGACGCGGAGTGTGCGGTCTGTGGCGACGCCGCGGACGAACTCGCGTACTTCGCGAAGAGCTACTGAGAATCCCCGCCGTTGAACGGGTTTCCCGACGTGTCCTCGCCGTCGAGTCCGTCATGCCTCTCGGAAGTCGTAGTTTCGAGTAACTGTCCACGATAGCAACCGGCCGATAATCCTGGGAGATCATCACTCTCATACCTAATCATTTAACCCAAGATTGCTTACCAGTGGCTGTTGACGTGGACATGTGGTGTTCACTTCGGTGGGTGAACACTACGTGCCTCTGACACCTTTTGACGCCGGTCCTCCAAAGCCGAGTCGACCGACCGTTCGGATATTATACCTTATATTGCCTTCAATGCATATATAATACACTTAGCCATTATGGGTCATCCTCTTATAGAACGTCCAGCTACCGGTGTGTATGTCACAGCCACACGGAGCGGCATCCACCGATCGAGCCCAGGGGCTCGCCGATCCCGGGGACGCCCGGTCGAACTGCGGCGTCGGCGTCGTCATGGATCTCGGCGGAGACCGAGGACACGACGTCGTCGCGGACGGACTCGAGTTGCTCGTCAACCTCGAGCATCGTGGCACGACCGGCGCGGAGAAAGATACGGGAGACGGCGCAGGAATTATGCTCCAGACGCCTCACGAGTTCTTCGCTGACGTTCTCGAGACCGATCTCCCCGACGTCTACGCGGTCGGTTCGATCTTCTTTCCGCAGGACGACGACGCACGCGAGGATCTCGTCTCTCTCTTCGAAGCGACGCTCACCGAGTACGATCTCGACGTGCTCGAGTGGCGCGACGTGCCGACGAACAACGACGACCTCGGGAAGACGGCTGTCGACTCCGAACCGGACGTCCGGCAGGTCGTCGTCGCACCCGAAGACGACGTCTCGGGCACGGACTTCGATCGACGACTCTACGTCGCACGGCGTGCCCTCGAGAACGAAGTCGAGGACGCCGACGTCGACGGAACAGAGCGATTCTACGTCTGCTCGCTCGACTCGAAGACGATCGTCTACAAGGGACTGCTCAAGGGCGAGCAGGTCCCGACCTACTACCCCGACCTGACCGACGAGCGCATCGCGTCGAACTTCGTGATGGTCCACGAGCGGTTCTCGACGAACACGCTCGGGGCCTGGCACCTCGCTCACCCCCACCGGAACATCATCCACAACGGCGAGTTCAACACGATTCAGGGCAACGTCAACTGGATGCGCGCCCGCGAAACGGATATCGAGAGCGACGTCCTGGAGGATCTCGAGGCGATCAAACCGATCATCGACGATCCCGACCAGTCCGACACGGCGAGCGTCGACAACGCGCTCGAACTCCTGATGCAGGACGGCCGCGACTTAGAGCACGCGCTGCGGATGCTCGTCCCCGAAGCCTGGCGCGGCGACGATCGGATGGACGAAGACCGCAAGGACTGGTACGACTTCCACGCCTCGCTGGTCGAACCGTGGGACGGCCCCGCGCTGGTCGCGGCGACCGACGGCGAACGCGTCGGTGCCGTTCTGGACCGCAACGGGCTCCGACCCTGCCGGTACGACGTGACGACCGACGATCGGCTGATCGTGGCGAGCGAGGCCGGCGCGCTCGAGACCGATCCGGCGGACATCGAGGAACGCGGCCGTCTCCAGCCAGGCCAACTCTTTCTCGCCGACCCCGAAGAGGGACGGGTCATCCCCGACGAGGAAGTCTTCGACGAGCTAACCGACGACCGGTACGGCGAGTGGGTCGAACAGGAGCAGGTCCATCTGACCGACATCTGCACGACGGGGGACAACGCCCCGCGAAACGAAGTCGACGGCCTGCGAGAGAACCAGGCTGCCTTCGGCTACACGCACGACGAACTCGAGAACATGCTTGAGCCGATGCTCGAGAAGGGGAAAGACCCCGTCGGCTCGATGGGCGACGACACGCCGCTGTCCGTCCTGACCGAGTTCAACCGGCCGCTGTTTTCCTACTTCAGACAGTTGTTCGCACAGGTGACGAACCCGCCGCTTGACTACATCCGCGAGGAACTGGTTACCTCGATGGAGTCCCGACTCGGGTTCCAGCGCAACCTGCTCGACGAGTCGCCGGAACACGCCCGGCAACTCGTCCTCGACTCGCCGATTCTCACCGACGCCGAACTCGAGTCGATCCGCGACTGTTCGGCAAACGGGATCACGGCGGCGACGGTCGATATCACGTACGAACCCGGGAGCGACGACCTCGGCACTGACCTCGAGAGTGCGATCGAACGTGTCCGCGAGGACGCCGTCTCCGCGATCGAGGACGGCCACGACGTCCTGATCCTCTCGGACCGCGAGGTCTCCGAGGATCGGGTGGCGATCCCGAGCCTGCTCGCGACCGGCGGCGTCCACCACGCGCTCGTCCGGAACGGCCTGCGCAACCACGTCGGTCTCGTCGTCGAGTCGGCCGAACCCCGGACCGTCCACCAGTTCGCGACGCTCGTCGGCTACGGTGCGGGTGCGGTCAACCCCTACCTCGCCTACGAGACGATCGGGGACCTCACCGCAGGCGCGGACGGCGCGGACACCGCGACGGCCATCGACGCCTACGTCGGCGCCGTCGAGGATGGCCTCCTGAAGATCATGGCCAAGATGGGCATCTCGACGGTCGAGAGCTACCAAGGTGCCCAGATCTTCGAGGCCGTCGGCCTCGACTCGAGCATCGTCGACGAGTACTTCACTGGGACCGAGAACCGCACCGAGGGGATCGGTCTCGCCGAGATCGAAGAAGACCTTCTCGAGCGCCACGAGACCGCGTTCGGAGACGACGACGGCGAAGACGAGATCGACCTCGAGCGCCACGGCGAGTTCGAACACCGCTCGGATGGCGTCCACCACCAGTGGAACCCCGACACCGTCGGGACGCTCCAGCAGGCCGCCCGTGCGAACGACTACGAGCGATACCAGGAGTTCGCCGAGAAGATCAACGACCAGAACCGGAACCTCCAGACGCTCCGTGGGCTACTCGAGTTCGATTCCGATCGCGACCCGGTCCCGATCGACGAGGTCGAGCCAGTCACGGACGTCGTCGAGCGGTTCTCGACGGCGGCGATGAGCCTCGGCAGTCTCTCGCCGGAAGCCCACGAAAACAACTCGATTGCGATGAACCGAATCGGCGGCAAGAGCAACTCCGGCGAGGGCGGCGAACCGCCGGAACGGTTCGGCACCGAGAAGGAGTGCAACGTCAAGCAGGTCGCTTCGGGACGGTTCGGCGTCACCTCGACGTACCTCTCCTCGGCCGACGAACTCCAGATCAAGATGGCGCAGGGCTCGAAGCCCGGTGAAGGTGGCCACCTCCCCGGCGAGAAGGTAAACGAGATGATCGCCCACGTGCGCAAGTCGACGCCGGGCGTCGGGCTGATCTCGCCGCCGCCGCTGCACGACATCTACTCGATCGAGGACCTCAAACAGCTGATCTTCGATCTCAAAGCGGCGAACGAGGACGCGGATATCAACGTCAAACTCGTCTCGGAGGCCGGCATCGGCACGGTCGCGGCCGGCGTCGCGAAGGCGAACGCCGACGTCGTCCACATCTCCGGCCATTCCGGGGGGACGGGCGCGTCGCCACGCACGTCGATCAAGAGCGCGGGTCTCCCCTGGGAACTCGGCCTCGCAGAGGCCAACCAGATGCTCCGTGCGACCGGCCTGCGCGACCGCATCCGCGTCTCCGCCGACGGCGGGATGAAGACCGGTCGCGACGTCGCCGTCGCCGCCCTGCTCGGCGCCGAGGAGTACGTCTTCGGCACCGCCTCCCTCGTCACGTCTGGCTGTGTGATGGCCCGGCAGTGTCACAACAACACCTGTCCCGTCGGCGTCGCCACCCAGCGTGGCGACCTGCGCGCACGGTTCCCCGGCGAACCCGAACACGTGATCAACTACATGACCTTTATCGCCCAGGAACTGCGCGAGATCATGGCCGAGCTAGGGTTCCGGACGGTCGACGAGATGATCGGCCAGGTCGACGCCCTCGAGCAACGCGACGACGTCGCCCACCCGAAGGCCCGGAACGTCGACCTCTCGGCCGTCCTCGCCGACCCCGAGGGTGACGTCCGACACAAGATCCGCGAGCAGGATCACGAACTTGAGGACCATCTCGACCGAGACCTGCTCGAGACCGCCGGCGACGCTATCGAACGCGAGGAACCGGTCGACGTAGAGACCTCGGTCTCGAACGTCGACCGCGCGGTCGGCGCGATGCTCTCGAACCGAATCACCAGCCGGTACGGTGAGCCCGGCCTCCCCGAGGATACCGTCACCGTCGACCTCGAGGGCACTGCCGGACAGAGCTTCGGTGCCTTCCTCGCGAGCGGGCTCTCGATGCACCTCGACGGCAGCGCAAACGACTACGTCGGCAAGGGTCTCTCCGGTGGCAAAGTCACGGTGCGGACGCCGGAGACTGCGAGCTACGATCCGACCGAGAACGTCGCCATCGGCAACGTCGCACTCTACGGCGCGACCGACGGCCAGATGTACGTCAACGGCGTCGCCGGCGAGCGGTTCGCGGTCCGCAACTCCGGCGCGAAAGCCGTCGTGGAAGGCGTCGGCGACCACGGCTGCGAGTACATGACCGGCGGCGTCGTCGCCGTGCTCGGCGAGACGGGCAAAAACTTCGCCGCAGGAATGAGCGGCGGCGTCGCCTACGTCTACGACCCCGACGAGACGTTCGCCGACCGCGCGAACACCGGGATGGTCTCCCTGCACGACGAACTCGAGGAGAAAGACGAACGGATGCTGCGACGGCTCGTCGAGAACCACGTCGCCTACACGAGCTCCGAGCGCGGCGAACGGCTGCTCGAGAACTGGGAGCGCGCACTCGAGTGCTTCGTGAAGGTGATGCCCGAGGCCTACCAGGAGGCGATCACCGAGCAGGGAAGCGACGACGTTCGCAACGAACTCCCCGAGACGCCCGACGCGGGCGTGACTGCCGAGACGACCCGCTACGCCGCGAGCGACGACTGACCGCTTCATTTCGGCCGTTCGTGGCTTTTCCGCGGTCGGTGGCGTCTATCGACCGATCGTGTGGAACTCGTCGTTCGGTCGCATGTCCGCGAACATCGCCATCCGGTTGCTCAGGTTGAAGAAGGCCGTCACCGCGGCGATGTCCCAGATCGCTTCCTCGCTGAAGCCGGCCTCGCGCAGTTTCTCGAGGTCTTCCTCCTCGATTTCCGTCGGTCGTTCAGTGAGTTTCACCGCGACGTCCAGCATCGTCCGGTGGGCGTCGTTGACGTCCGCGGTCCGGTAGTTCGCGACAAGCTGGTCCGCCAGTTTTGGCGCGTCTGCGTAGATCCGAGCGAGCGCACCGTGAGCGACGTTACAGTAGTAACAGTGGTTGACACCCGAAACCGCGACGACGATCATCTCGACCTCCTCGCGCTCGAGCGCGGTGTCCTCGACCAGAGCGTCGTGGTACTGGAAGAACGCCCGGAAGTGCGACGGTTTGTACGCGAACGCCGAGAACACGTTCGGCGTGAATCCTGCGTCCTCGGTCTCGTCCGCGATCCGCTCCTGGAGGTCCTCGGGGAGTGTTTCGAAGTCGGGGGCGGGAAAGCGAGTCATCGCGTCGTCCTCGAGTGCTGGCTGCACGACCGGTTCATCCGCGCCGGAATCGTCGTCGGCGTTTCCCATACACCTCGTTTTTCGTTCCCGGTAATAATTGGCAGCGAAACGTACTCGAGATTTAGAGGAGATCGGACTCGAGAACGCCGCCCGCTTCCCGGGCCCCCTCGAGCAGTGCATCGGCGTCACCGTCCGGCGTCTCGAGCAGATGGGCCGAACAGTCACAGTCCGATGCTCCGAACGTGTCGACCGGCTCACCGGGGAGTCGGCCAGCCAGTTCGCACTCGCGGTCCTCGTCGGGGAACCGGACAACGGTCTCGAGGGTCGTCGCCGGATGGCCGAGCAGGTAATCGACGTGCCAGTGTCTGGCGTCGCGGTCGCCGCGTGCGAGTTCCCGGTGGCGATCGACGCGGGCGAACCCACCCGGACCGAACGCACTGCCGACGTAGGCGTAGGTTCCGGCGGCGAACTCGCGTTCACCGAGTGCGCCGACCTCGATAGTCGAACTGCGACTCACGTCGACGACGAGAACGTAGGTACCGCCCATATCGGAAGCGGGCGTGGGCGCGTCAAAACGGCGACGGTTGCGATCGGAGACGGTCCGCCAGCCGCGGCCGATGAAATACCGACCTGGACCGTCAGGAGTCGTCGTGCTCTCTATCGTCCTCGGTACCCGGCGGCCGGTCGTGGACGTGTCGCCGATTACTCATGTCGTCGTCGGAGCCACTACCCCGTCGTTGGTCGCGGTCACCGCTCGACTCGTGGCCGGAGTCGCCGGTCCAGTGGCCCTGTTCTGCCCGCTGGCCTCGCTGACGGTACTCGAGGCCGCCGCCGGACTGGGTGTCTTCGCCGTGGCCGCCCTCCGATCGATCGGATTCGAACTGGTCGGTATCCATTCGACCGGGGCGGTCCCGGCGACTCTCGGTTCGGCCACCCTGTCCGCCATGGTTGCCACTGCGACCGTGTCGTCCGCCCTGTTCGCTCTGGGCCTGCTGTCGGTGGGTTCGCCGGTCGCGGTAGTGATCGTCTCGGCCGCGAGCGTACTCTTTCCCTCCCCGGTCGTCGTCCCTGTCGTCGGCTCGACGCGCTCGACTCTTATTGTCTCGCTGGGTGGACTCCTCCCGCCGGCCCTGGCCGCGTCGTTCGTCCGGGAAGCCCTGACTTCGCTGGTGGCGACCACCCTGGGACTGGCCCTGTCGCGGACGGTTCTCGTGGCGGTCCTGCTGTTCGACCTCGCCGCGCGGCCGTCGCTGTTGCATGCCGTGACGCTCGTCTCCTTGCTGTCGGTACTCGCCCTGAGATCTCTCAGTGTCCGTCTGTCTGCCCCGCTGTCCTCGCCGGCGAGGTCCGCCCTGCTGTCGGCCGCCGGACCGCTCGTCTTCCATGCGCCGGCCCTGCCGTTGGTCATCCTGGTCCCGTCGCTGGCCGCCTCGAGACTGTCGCCGACCGCGACCTGGATCCTCGCGGCGACTGCCTCCGCTCTGCAGTGACTGTTGCTCCCGGCCGCCGGTGTCGAACTCTCGCCCTCGACCCTGTTCTTGCCCGCCACGCTGCCTGTGCTGGGGCTGACCCGGAGCCTGACTGTGTCGCTGCTCTCCCCGCCTCTCGCCGCCGTATTGCTCTCTCCCTTGCTCGCTCTGCTGGCGGCGCTCCTGTCCACCCTGTTGACGTCGGCTCTGTCCGCCCTGTTGACGTCGACCCTGGCCACTCTGCTGGCGGCGCTCCTGTCCACCCTGCTGCTGGGTCTGTCTGCCCTGCTGGTGACTCTCTCGCCCTCGCTGACCGCGTTCGCTACGCATCTGCTGTCCTCGTCGATCGTCGCGCCCGATCTCACTTCGGTCGTCGTGTCGTGCCTCGCCGCCGTACTCGAGGTTCGCGTCTCGAGCGTCGGTTTCGAATCCGGAGCGATCCTGCTGGGAACGGCTGCCTCCCGATCGACCGCGGCCACCTTCCTGATAGTCTCTGGGGGGTTGCCCCCCTCGATCTCCGGATCGATGTCGTCGCTCGTCGTGGCCACCCTGTGGCCGTTCGTGGCCACCTCTATCGTAGCCGTCGCCCGGCTGATTCCAGCCACCTTCCTGCTGCTGACTGCTCTCGCGACGCCGGTCGTCGTGTGCTTCGTAGTCAGTTGCTCGCTCTCGCCCTCGGTCGTCCCGTCGGTCGTCGTTGTGGTCTCTCATAGTAGGATAGTGTTCGACGCGCTTACGTCGACCGTCGGTTGTCGTCGGCGACACGACCTAGACCGAACGAGGGGTTAAATCCAGAGCGTGCGTTCGCTTGCAGCCCCGCCGAACCGAAAACAGTACGTTCGTTACTCTGCCGTTTCAGGCCACGTCGCAGTCGGAAATAGGCTCTCGAGGTCGACGTCCGCTGGCTTCGTTCGAAGACAGTACTCGTCGTCCTCGCATCCGACGACACCCTCGTGGTACAGGTGATCCAGATGGGCGTACGCTTCACCGGGGCCGTGGATGACGTGGATTCCCTCGAGGTCACCGAACAGGCGGGCGCTGACGGTCCAGGGATCGGCCGGTCCGTGCTCCTCGAGGACGTCGAGGATCTTCGCCGTGCGCTCGCGGTGGTGCTCGAGGATCGTCAGGGCACGGTCGGTCGGTTCCTCGATCGGGGCGCGGTGGCCCGGCCAGACCCGGTCGTAGTCACGGTCGGCGATGGTCCGTAGCGTCTTGAGGTACTTTTCGAGTGGGCGATCGACCCGGACGTCCGCACCCCCGACGTTCGGCGTGTAGACAGGGAGGACGGCGTCGCCAACGAACGCCTCGTCGCCGTCGTCGATCTCGAAACAGCACAGGCCCGCAGCGTGACCGGGTGCGTGTACCGCCTCGAGGGTTCGGCCGCCGACCTCGAGGGCGTCGCCGTCCGCGATCGGCGTGGCGTCGACGGGTTCGCCTTCGATCTCCTCGAAGAGGTCGAGGAAGGAGAACAGCTCCTCCCTGGCGTCCTCGGGGACGCCCCACTGCTCGAGGAACTCACGGTGTCGGCGTTCGCGTGCCTCGAACGCGTCGGGATCCTGCTCGACCAGCGGGACGTCGGCCTCGTGGACGTAGACGGTGGCGCCGCTCTCTGCCTGGATCTCGCCCGCGAGGCCGGCGTGGTCGACGTGGTAGTGGGTGAGAACGATATCGTCGACGTCCGCGAACTCGTAGCCGCGGTCGGCGAGTCCTTCCTCGAGGTCCGATCGCACGTCCGCCATCGCGACTCCGGTGTCCACCAGCGCGAGCGCGTCGTCGTCCTCGAGCACGTAGGCGTTGTTGCGCCCCTCGAACTCGTCGTTGCCCAACGTGATACGGTCCATGTGACAGCCAGTGGCCTGACGATATTAACTCACGGGATCTCGGACCGATACGACGGTAGCCGTGAGTCCGCGTCGGCGACCGACGGTAACCCCGGCCGTATCGCTGGTCACGGACGAAGTCGCGTCAGTCGTCCAGTTGCACCACGCTTCCGTCGGCCACCTCGCTCCGCGACTCCGCGCCGACCTCGAGGGTGCCGTCCTCGCCGACGACGATCATATTCGCCGTCCCGTACGACCCGCCGACGTCGACGTCGTGGCCTCGCTGCTCGAGTTCGTCGACGACCTCGTCCGGGAATTCGCGTTCCATCTCGAGAGTGTTGCCGACGTCGTAGGGGTACTGCGTCGACGGGAACGCGGTCGTCTCGAAGCGAGGGCTGTCGATCGCTTCCTGGGCACCGAGACCGAACTCGGCGACGGTGACGAACTGCTGGGTCTGTCCCTGCGGTTGCGTGTCGACGCCGGTGTTGCCGCCCAGCACGTAGGGATCGCCGTCGCGGGTCGCCAGATAGGGATTCGAGGTGTGCCGGACCTTGTAGCCAGGCGTCAGTCGGTTGGGATCGTCCTCCTCGAGCGCGAGCATCCGCATCCGGTTGTTGAGGTGGATCCCGGTGTCGCCGATCACCTGGAACTGCGCGCCGAGGCTGGTGGTCACTGCGGCCCCGTTCCCGTCGGCATCGACGACGTGGAAGGTCGTTGTGTGGTCGGCGTCGGTCTCTTCAAGGCCGGAGTCGATCGGCCACTCCATCGCTTCGTCCATCTCGATCCGGTCGCGTTGCTCCGCCGCGTACTCCTCGTCCAGCAGGTCAGCGACTGGGACGTCGACCCGGTCCGGATCGCCGACGTGGTGATATCGATCCGCGAACGCGAGTTTGATCGCCTCCGCCTGGACGTGGACGGCGTCGGCGCTGTCGGGGTCGATCCCCTCGAGGTCGTACTCTTTGAGGACGTTCAGCGCGAGCAACTGCGTGATCCCCTGGCTGTTCGGCGGGTTCTGGTACACCTCGAGACCCTCGTCGTACTCGATCGAGACCGGATCGACGATCTCGGCCTCGAACTCCTCGAAGTCCGGGAGCGTGAGGTAGCCGTCCTGTTCGTCGGAGAACTCGACGATGTCCTCGGCGATCGAACCACGGTAGAAGTAGTCCCTGGCGGCCTGAATCGCCTCGCTTCGTCCCTCGTCACGTTCGTCGTCGTAGGCGTCGGCCAGCGCCTCGAACGTGTCGGCCATGTCCTGCTGGGAGACCGTCTCGCCCTCCTCGACGAGTTCGCCGTCGGGCATGTAGATCTCGGCCGCGTCAGTCCGCTCCTCGATCCGATCGACCCGGCGCTCGAGCCAGTCTACCATTCCCGGACTGGCGGGATACCCCTCCCGTGCGATCGTTATCGCCGGGGAAAGGACCGCCTCGAGGTCGAGTTCGCCGTACTCCTCGAGCCACAGCATCCAGCCGTCCCAGGCACCCGGCACGACCGACTGGTGCATTCCGTAGTCGCCGGCGCGGTCCTCGTAGTCTGCTACCGTTGCATCGGAGCCGACGGGACCCACGCCGTCGACGCTCGTCACCTCCTCCGACTCGGCCTCGTAGTACAGCGCCCAGGTACCGCCACCCAGCGCCGAGGAGAACCAGGGTTCGACCACCGACAGCGTACAGGCGACCGCGACCGCGGCGTCGGCGGCCGTGCCACCCTGCTCGAGGATCTCGAGGCCCGCGTCGGTCGCGAGGCCGTGTTGCGAGACGACGGCGACGGCGTCGTCGCTCGGGTCGTCCGCTCGAGTCGCGTTCGCTTCCGGACGAACGTCGCCAGTTACGGCCGCAACTCCGATTCCACCGCTGCCGAGGAGAAACTCCCGTCGATCGAGCGTCGGGACCATTGGGGGACGGACGGAAAGCGAGAGGAAAGTGGTTGGGGGTGCGTTTGTAGGTGGTCTCTCCGGTGACGATCGGTCTCGTCGAACGAGAGCGTTCGTATGGCCGAAACGTAGTGCAGCAGTAATCAGAAAGTGACGCGGAGGCTAGGCGAAATCCCTCTACTATTCGAGTTCCGCCCGCAGCAACTGGTTCACGTCGCCCGGATCTGCACTGCCGCCGGTCTTTTGCATCACCTGGCCGACGAGGAAGTTGATCGCGCCGTCGTCGCCCGACTCGTAGTCGGAGACGGCGTCGGGGTTCTCGTCGATCGCCTCGAGGACGGCTTCCTCGACCTCGCCCTCGTCGGTCTTGCCCAGGTCTTCCTCCTCGACGATCTCGTCTGGCCCCTTGCCGTCGTCGAGCATCGACCGCAGGACCGTCTCACGGGCGTTTTTCGCCGTGATCTCGTCTTCCGCGACGAGTTCCACGAGGCGGGTGACCTCCTCGAGTCGGCCCTCGAGTTCGGTGATCTCCATGTCGCGGTAGTTGAGTTCGCCCAGCAGGTTGTCCGCGACCCACGTCGCCGCGAGGTCGGGGTCGAACTCGCTGGCGACGTCCTCGTAGAAGTCCGCGACCTGCTTGGTCGAGGTCAGCTTCGAGGCCGCCTCCTCGCTCAGGCCGTACTCTTCCTGGAACCGCTCGCGACGGGCACGCGGGAGTTCCGGAATCGCGATCTCTTCTTTCCAGCCCGAGACCTGCAGCGGCGGGAGGTCGGCCTCCTCGAAGTAGCGGTAGTCCTTCTCCTCTTCCTTCGAGCGCATCGAGACCGTGATCCCGCGGGACTCGTCCCAGTGGCGGGTCTCCTGCTCGACCGCCCGACCGCGCTGGATGGCGTTCTTCTGGCGCGTCTCCTCGTACGCGAGGGCCTTCTGAGCGCCCTTGTGACTCGAGATGTTCTTGACCTCCGTCCGGTTCGCGCTCTCGAGTGCTTCTTCACCGATCTCGGTGACGTCGTCGCTCTCGATATCTTCCTCGGGGATGATCGAGAGGTTGGCGTCGATACGCAGGCTGCCGTCGCGTTCGGCCTCGAAGACGCCCAGGTACTCGAGCACTTCCTCGAGTTCCGCGAGGAAGGCTCGCACCTCGTCGGGGCTGCGGAAGTCCGGTGCGGTGACGATCTCCATCAGCGGCGTGCCGGCGCGGTTGTAGTTGACGAGCGTGTACTCGGCGGAATCGATACCGCCACCGCCGCCGACGTGCTGGAGGCTACCGGGGTCTTCCTCCAGGTGGGCGCGTTCGATCGTGACGGTGCGTCGGTCGCCTTCGACGGAGACCTCGAGTTCGCCCTCCTGACAGATCGGTTCGTCGTACTGGGTGATCTGGAAGTTCTTCGGGAGGTCGGGGTAGTAGTAGTTCTTCCGGTGGAACCGCGTCTCCTCGGGAATGTCGGCGTCGATCGCCTTGCCGATCTTGACGGCCGCCTCGACTGCGCCCTCGTTGAGGACGGGAAGGGCACCGGGCAGGCCGAGACAGACCGGGCAGACGTTCTCGTTCGGTTCGTCGGTCGGCTCGGTCGAACAGCCACAGAAGATCTTCGTGTCGGTCTCCAGCTGGACGTGGACCTCGAGGCCGATGACGGTCACGAGGTCGCCCTGCTGGACGGTCTGGGCAGTCATTGAGCCACGATTCGGGCCGGGCGGGGTAAAACGTAACGGGACGCGGTCGTGGTCCGACGTCGGAGGCTGTAAATGACGCTCGAGAGTATCGGTGTGACCACCACGAAAGCCCCTTTCAGTCCCACCCAGGGTGGCATGACCGGTCAGCCGACAGAGGTGGGGCTGAAAGGGGTTGCCGGCATCCGGGAAGATGGGCGACGGTGAGTCGAACGAAGCGCCTCTTCCGGAACATCATGAGAGAGCAAACCTCTCTCGAGCATCGCGAAAGCAAAGCGTTCGCTCAACGGACGGGTTTTCGTAGCGATCTCGAGCGTTTCGCCCTTCGAATCACGTAACCTGTGGTTCCTAGAAGACCCCGGTGAAGGCCACGTAGCTGAATATCGTTGCGACGATACCGACGCCAATCGCGTAGTAGGCGAGCGGAATCAGGTTCAGCCGGATCACCCGGCCCTCCTGTCCGACCAGACCGACGGTCGCGAGCGCGGCGACGATGTTGTGAATCGCAACGAGGTTCCCCATCGCGCCGCCGACGGCCTGCGCACCGACGATGATCTGGGTCGGCAGTCCCAGTTCCTGTGCGGCCGTGAACTGGAACCCGCTGAACGTGATGTTCGAGACGGTGTTCGAGCCGGTCATCGCGGCGCCGAGGCCGCCGATCAGGGCCGCGATGGTCGGATACGCAGCGCCGGTGACGTCGGCCGTCGCGATCGCCAGCACCTCGATCATGCTCTCCTCGAGTGTCGCACCCGGATACGATCCGGCGTTGATCATCACCTGGACCATCGCGATGACGAACACGAGCGCGATAAACGGCGAGACGATCTTCTCACCGGCTTCGCGCCAGGCGGCTTTCACCTGCTGGCCGCTCATTCCGAAAATCGGGATGGCGACGAGCGCGCTCACGAGCAGCCAGAAGCCGGGAACGTTGACCCACTCGATGCCCGCCTCGAGTGCCTCGTACCCCAGAATTTCGTCCCAGGCGAGCACGAAGCCGACGGTGAACTCGCCGAGGTTAGTTTCGATCGGGATCAGCAGGCCTTCGACCAGAAACTCACTGATCTGGTCGGAAACTCGCGTGATGACCAGCAAGACGACGAGGAAGACGTACGGGGACCAGGCACGAACCAGCGACATCGACGACCGATCGCCGGTGCCGTGTGCGTTGATCTCCCCGTCGCTGCCGGGTTCGATCGTCCCGACCCAGTGTCGCGGCCACTCCTCGCGGGGTGGGAACTCCCACTCGCTCTCGGGGAGGAAATAGCCGGCCCGCAACGCGGCGACCGTCACCGCCCCGCCGACCATCGAACCGATGAGCGCGGGGAACTCGGCCGTGAGGAACCACGCCGACGTCCAGTAGGGGATCACGAACGCGATGCCGGCGAACAGACACAGCGGCACAACCTCGAGTGCCGGTTTGATCGATCGCTCCTCGCTGAAGAAGTAGACGACCATGCCGACGGCGAACAGCGGCATCACGAACCCGACCAGCGAGTGGTAGGTCGCGGCCCAGGCAGCGACCTCCATCGAGTACTCCGTAACTGTCATTCCACTCTCACCGGTGATGACGCCCTCGTAGTCGCTCAGCGGCGTCTCGATCCCGACGATGATCGGGGTTCCGACCGCGCCGTAGGTGACGGCGATGATGTGGCCGATCAGCGCCGCGATCACCGCAGCGAGCGCCGGGAACCCGAGCGCGAGCAACAGCGGCGCGACGACGGCCGCCGGCGTCCCGAACCCGGCCGCCCCCTCGATGAACGTCGCGAGGAAAAACGCCAGCAGGACGATCTGGACGCGCCGATCGTCCGAGACCGCCGCGAAGCCCCGGTTTATCCGATCGAACGCGCCGGCCTGCATCAGCGTGTACAGCAACACGAGTGCGCCGAAGACGATCCAGAGGATCTCGAGTGCCGTCATCACGCCGACGATCGAGGCACCGACGAGGAAGTCGACCGGATTCGCCCACACGAGGTAGCCGACGAGCAGGGCTGCGATCCACGCGAGCGGCATCGCCCGTGTCGCCGGCCACAGCAGGCCGACGATCAGAACGGCGGTGAGAACGAGGGGGAGCGCCGCAGCCGCGAGTTCGACGACACTAGCCATTCACACCACCCCCGCTGAGGTCGGTAGTCGATTCGCAGACGTGCTTCGTTCCACTACCCCTTGGTTGTCTTTCACTCCCATGGCGCGACGCACCATGATATTGTATATATGCATTTCGATAGTTAAAGGAAAGAACCATGTTTCGACTCGAAAACGTCCGTAGCCGAACCGTCGCTGCTCGAACCGACCCGGTCGGCGCTGCCCACGGTTGCAGGAAGGCGACGACGGTGACGAGGGAAAACAGTCGCGTCCGTGCTATCGCAAGTCGGCGAACACGTCGCGAGTCAGTTTCGGATCGGCAGTTCCCGCCGAAGTCGACTATCGTTTACACACTGTCCGCGAGTTCGAACTCGATTCGATCCGTGTCTTTGCCTTTCGACGCGTGATCGGTGATCTCCACGCGACCGATTTCGCCCAGACTGGACACGTGCGTGCCACCGCACGGACACATGTCGAATTCCTCCACCTCGACGACTCGAAGCGGATCCACGGAGTCGGGAATCAGATCGAGCAGCGCACGCCCTTCGTCGACCGACTCCTCGACGGTCGCTCGCGGCCGGTTCTCCTTGACGACCGGGAAATCCCGCTCGATGGCCTCGTTGGTGCGACGCTCGATGTACTCGAGATCGTCCTCGTCGAACGACGCGGGCTCGAAGTCGATGCGCGACCGGTCTGGATGGATCTGATTCCCGGCGGTGCCGGCGTCGTACTCGTCGAGCACGACGCGGGAGACGACGTGCTGGGCGGTGTGCATCCGACTCAGCCGCCGGCGACGCCGTTCGTCGATTCGACCCTCGACTGTCGTTCCCTCGGGTGGGAGTTTCCCCTCCCGGAGGTCGACGTCGTGGCGAACCTCGCCGTGATCTTTCTTCACGTCCGTCACGTCGGCAACGCCGCCGTTCCACTCGAGGACGCCCCGATCTGCCGGCTGTCCGCCGCCCTCAGGATAGAAGTACGTCCCGTCGAGGAACACGCTGTTCGTGCTCGTTTCGGTGACGGTAGCCGTAAACGTCGTCACGTCGTCGGCGTCCGGAAGGTATCGAAGCTCGGTCACGGGTACGAGTCGGTTTGGTACGAGGGTGCAAAGACGCTACTGGTCTCCGAACGGCGTCGACCAACCGACTCGCAGTCGTCGGCTGTGCCCTAACCAGTATGGTACCTCGTTCACTTCGCCCAGGCACAAACGTGACAACGTAGCCATGAAACCGACCGGATTACTGGCAGCAACTACACGGGACATCGTCCTGCAAGCACCGGAGACGCAGCGAGAAATCTTCGAGTTCGTATTCGAAGACACGTTACTCGCGCTCTCGTTCGTAGCGAACATCGCCCTCGCAGGGCTGACGATCCTCTTCATCGTCGCGATGGCCCGAGGAGTGACCGATCCGCGCACGAAACTGATCGTCGTCGCGACGATGCTGATCTCGGTCGTCTCGATCTCGAGTTACACCGGGCTCGCGTCGGGGCTGACGTTGAGTTTCATCGAGATGCCCGCAGGTCACCCGCTCGCGGGCGAGGAGGTTCTCACGATGTGGGGTCGGTACCTCACCTGGACGTTCTCCACGCCGTTCATCCTGATCGTGCTCGGGATGATCGCCGGCTCGAACCTGACGAAGATCGGGACCACCTGTGCGATGACGATCGCGATGTGCGTCACCGGCCTGGCGGCCGCGCTGACCACCTCGTCGTACCTCATGCGCTGGTGGTGGTTCGTGCTCAGTTCGACGTTCTTCCTGGTGATCGTCTACGTCATCCTGGTCGACTGGACTCGCGAGGCCGAGCGGACCGGCACCTCGGACCTGTTCACGAAGCTGAAGCTCCTCACCGTCGTCGGCTGGTTCGGTTACCCGATCCTCTGGGCGCTCGGCGTCGAGGGGTTCGCCCTGCTCGAGGTCTGGATGACCTCCTGGGGCTACAGCGTGCTGGACGTCATCACCAAGTACATCGTCACCGTGTTGATCGTGCTGTACGTCGTCGACGAACCGGAGACGATCACTGCCGGCGCCGACTACGGTTCCACGCTGAAAGGCGTCGGTGCGCCCGCGGACGACTGAGACAGCCCCTGTAAACCAGTGTGTAAAATCGTAGTCGGTCGGCTATCGTGCTTCTTTAAGCTCGTCGAGCGCTTCGGGGTTCTCGATGCTGCTCATGTCGCCGAGTTCTTCGCCGGTGTAGATGCCCTCGATGGCCCGGCGAATAATTTTGCCCGACTGGGTCTTGGGGAACTCGTCGACGAACAGCACCTCGCGCGGACGGAACGGCTTGCCCAGTTCCTCGCCGACCTGGGCGCGCAGTTCCTCGCGGAGGTCGTCGCTCTCCTCGTGGCCGTCCTCGAGGATGACGTAGGTGACGACCGCGGTACCGGTAGTGTCGTCGGGTGCGCCGATGGCGGCGGCCTGGTTGACGGTCTCGTGGTCGATGAGCGCGCCTTCGACCTCGGCGGGCCCGACCTTGCGGCCGGCGACGTTGAGCGCGTCGTCGGCGCGGCCGTGGAGGAACCAGAACCCGTCCTCGTCCTTCTGGGCCCAGTCGCCGTGGTTCCACATGTCTTCGAAGGTCGACCAGTACTCGTTCAGATAGCGTTCGTCGCCCGACCACAGCGACTTCGTCATCGACGGGCAGGAGTCCTTCGCGACGAGGTAGCCGCGTTCGTGATCTTCCTTGATCGACTCGCCGCTGCGGTCGACGACGTCGATGTCCATGCCGAGTCCTGGCCCGCCGAGCGTACAGGGTTTCAGGGGTTCGGTCGGCATCGGCATCAGGAAACAGCCACAGATCTCGGTCCCGCCGGAGATGTTGATGATCGGCGCTTCGCCGCCTCCGACGTTCTCGTAGAACCACCGCCAGGACTCGGGGTCCCAGGGTTCGCCGGTCGAGCCAAGGAGCCGAAGGGAGGAGAGGTCGTGGCCCTCGAGCCACTCGTCCCCGTGCTTGCGCAGTGCGCGGATCGCGGTCGGCGAGATGCCAAACTGGGTCAGTTTGTGCCGGTCGATCATCTCCCAGAACCGGTCGGGTTCGGGGTGGTCCGGCGCGCCCTCGTACATGAAGACGGTGCCGCCGAAGGTGTGAGTCCCGATCAGCGTCCACGGGCCCATCATCCAGCCGATGTCCGAGACCCAGAAGAACCGGTCGGCGGGCTTCAGATCGAAGCCGAAGTACAGTTCCTTGGCACACTGGACCTGCACGCCCGCGTGGGTGTGGACGATGCCTTTCGGCTTGCCCGTCGTCCCCGAGGAATAGAGGAGCATCGACTCCTGGCTCGAGTCCAGTGACTTCGTCTCGTACTCGTCGTCCTGGGTCTCGACGGCCTCTGCCCACCACTCGTCGCGGTCGTCGTTCCAGGGAATCTCGTGTTCGCTGCCCTCGTCGCTCGCCCCTAGCCGATCGAAGACGATCGTCTCCTCGACG
Organism: Natronobacterium texcoconense; assembly: GCF_900104065.1. Lineage (NCBI taxonomy): Archaea > Methanobacteriati > Methanobacteriota > Halobacteria > Halobacteriales > Natrialbaceae > Natronobacterium > Natronobacterium texcoconense. The sequence continues at coordinate 661,484 of NZ_FNLC01000001.1, forward strand.
TAGCCGGCCTGTTCGATCGCGTCGTCGGCCGACCCCTTGAGGTAGATCGGGTCGTCTCGTCGGAGGAAGCCGTCGCCCGTGAACAGCACCGAACACTCCGAGTCCTCGATTCTGGTTGCGGCGGCGTCGACGCCGAACCCGGAGAAGATCGGAACGGCGATCGCACCCACCTTGAAACAGCCATAGAGGATCGAGACGACCTCGGGCACCATCGGCATGTAGAGCCCGACCGTGTCGCCCGTCCCGATGCTGCGTTCCTCGAGTGCGTTCGCGACCTTGTTCGACTGGCGGTGGAGTTCGTGGTAGGTCACCTCGCGGACGTCGCCGTCCTCGCTCTCCCAGATGGTCGCGACCTTGTTGCGGCGTTCCTCGTCGACTGCGGCGTGCCGGTCGAGGGTGTTGTGGGCGATGTTGAGTTCGGCGCCAGGGTACCAGTCGGTGAACTGCGGCCCCTCGCTGTTATCGCGGACATCGTCGTGCTCCTCGTAGAACTCGATGTCGAGGTAGTCGACCAGTTCGTCCCAGAACCAGTCGACGCCCGACGCCTCGACCCCCTCGAGGTCGGTCGTCGTCCGCTCGATGAGTCCCTCGTAGTCGTCGATGCCGTACGCCTGCATGAACTCGTAGACGTTCGTCGACTCCACGAACTCGTCGCTCGGTTCGTGGACGATCTCGTCTACGTCCTCGAGTGCGGTGTTCCCCGTCATCGTTTCACTCGTAGGTTAGAGTCATCCCCCCATCAAACAATAGGTCTCCACCGGCGAGGTGTTTACCCAGATCGGAGAAGCCGATCAGGAACAGGTTCGCGACGTCGATCGGCTCCATCATCTCCGTAGCCCGGGACTGGCCGAGCATCACGTCGTCGATCACCTCCTGGACCGAGATGCCGCGCTGTTCGGCCGTCTCCTCGAGTTGCGCCGTCACGAGCGGCGTCTTCACGTAGCCGGTGCTGACCGAGAACGACCGGATCTTCCCCCCGCCTTCGGCGGCGATCGACTGGGTTAGCCCGCGCAGGCCGAACTTCGAGACGTTGTAGGCGACCTTGTCGCTGGTGACGTAGTGGCCGTGAACCGAGGCCATGTTCCCGACGCAACCCCGGCCGTCGTCGGTCTCCCGGAAGTGCGGAATGCAGAGCTTCGAGAGGTACAGCGGCGCACGAAGCATGATCTCGTGCATCCGATCGTAGGTCTCCATCGGGAAGTCCTCGATCTCGTCGATGTGTTGCATCCCGGCGACGTTCGCGAGGTACTTGATATCACCCAGCTGTGCGGCTTCCTCGACGATCCGCTCGAGGTCTTCGTCGACCGTCAAATCCGCCACGATCGACTCGATCTCGCCCTCGAGGTCGAGTTCCTCGCCACGTTCGATCGTCCCCTCGAGGCCGGTCTCGTCGATATCGGTCGCTGCGACGGTCAGGCCGTTGCCGGCCGCCGCGAGCGCGGTCGCTCGTCCGATTCCCGATCCGCCGCCGGTGACGATACAGACGTTGCCAGCGTGGAATGAATCGTCGTCGATCGTGTGGATGTCGTCGCGCGCTACCGACGGTGGTGTGACCTGTTGTCCGGACATCTGTGTACTCACGTACTACGCGTAGCGGAGGTTAAAGCACATGTGTTAACATATCAACTTCGTTCATATAGCCGATCGAATCAATCTCCCAGCGAGACTGTCACAAAAATCTACCAGTAGGATGAATTGTGTCTGACGTACGTTTATGTGATAGGGAGAAGGCCTAGAAGATATGTCGAACAACCGCGTCGAGCAACTCGAGTCGACAGTAGCGGAACTCGAGTCGACGGTAGAGGGTCTAACGGACGAGCTTATCGAGGCGAAAGAGCGTATCCGCGTCCTCGAAGCCGAACTCGACACCGAGACGCCGACGCGTGTTCCGGAACGCCGGTCCGAGGGACAGATCGGAACGGACGAGTCGGAGACGCCGGAGACGTCGGCGGAAACCGATCTCGAGGACGTCACCGAGACGGACACGTCGGCCGAGACGAGCACGGAGGTCGTAACCGAGGACACTGGGGACGAAGCGGAAGACTCAGGTAGCGACGACATTATCGTTGCATAACTACCGATCGGGAGCCGTCCCGATCGACCGTCCACTGTCGCTCCCAGGGAGGGTTCGAGAAGAGAATGTACATCAAGGCAGTCGTTCTGGACAATTTCAAGAGCTTCGGCCGGAAGACGAAGATTCCGTTCTATCAGGATTTCACGGTCGTTACCGGTCCAAACGGCTCCGGCAAGTCGAACATCATCGACGCCGTGCTCTTCGCACTCGGTCTGGCCCGTACTCGCGGGATTCGCGCCGAGAAACTGACCGACCTCATCTACAACCCCGGTCACGAGGACGGCTCGAGTTCGAGCGGTCCGCGCGAGGCGACCGTCGAGGTCGTCCTCGACAACAGCGACGGCACGCTCACTCGCTCGCAGGTCGTCAACGCCGCCGGGAGCGAGGACGTCGGTGACGTCGACGAGATCCGCATCCGACGTCGGGTCAAGGAGACCGACGACAACTACTACTCCTACTACTATCTCAACGACCGGTCGGTCAACCTCTCGGACATCCAGGAACTGCTGGCCCAGGCGGGCGTCACGCCGGAGGGGTACAACGTCGTCATGCAGGGCGACGTTACCGAGATCATCAACATGACTCCCCACTCCCGCCGGGAGATCATCGACGAAATCGCGGGCGTCGCGGAGTTCGACGCCAAGAAAGAGGACGCCTTCGAGGAACTCGAGATCGTCGAGGAACGAATCGACGAGGCCGAACTCCGCATCGAGGAGAAACGCGACCGCCTCGACCAGCTCGCAGACGAGCGCCGCCAGGCCATGCGATATCGCCGGCTGCGCCGCGAGAAAGAGGAGTACGAGGGCTACCAGAAAGCCAGCGAACTCGAGGAGAAACGCGAGGAACTCGAGACGACCCAGGCGAAAGTCGAGGAACTCGAGGACGAACTCGCCGACCTCCAGCGGGAACTCGACGAACGCGAAGGTCGCGTCGTTCGCCTCCAGGAGGATCTCGAGGATTTAAACGCCGAAATCGAGCGTAAGGGCGAGGACGAACAGCTCCGGATCAAAAGCGAGATCGAGGAGATCAAAGGCGAAATCTCGCGTCTCGAGGACAAGATCGAGGCCAGCGAGGAGACGATCGAGGAGGCCGAATCCGAGCGGCGCGAGGCGTTCGTGCAGATCGACCGCAAGCAGGAGACGATCGAGGAACTCGAGGAGGAGATGCGCGAGCACAAACTCGAGAAGGCCTCGATCAAGACCGAGATCCAGGAACGCGAGGGGGAAAAAGAGCAACTCGAGGCCGAGATCGAGGCGGTCGACACCGAGTTCGACGAACTCAAGACTGAACTCGCCGAGCGCAAGTCCGATCTGGAGGACGCGAAAACCGAACGCAACGACCTCCAGCGCGAGCAGGACCGCCTGCTAGACGAAGCGCGCCGGCGCTCGAACGCGATCGACGAGAAAGCCGAGACGATCGAGGAGAAACGCGAAGAAATTCCCGAACTCGAGAGCCACAAGAGCGACCTCGAGCGGGAACTCGAGAAAGCCGAGAAGAATCGGGCGAACATCGCGGACGTCGTCGACGACCTGACGGAGAAAAAGCGTCGCATCCAGTCCGAGGTCGACGACCTCGACGACGAGATCCAGGCGAAACAACAGGAGTACGCCGAACTCGAGGCTAAAGCGAACGAGAGCGGCGACTCCTCCTTCGGTCGTGCGGTGACGACGATCCTCAACTCGGGAATAAACGGCGTCCACGGTGCCGTCGCCCAGCTGGGATCGGTACCGGGCGAGTACGCCGTCGCCTGTGAGACCGCTGCAGGCGGCCGACTGGCGAACGTCGTCGTCGACGACGACGTGGTCGGCCAGCAGTGTATCGAACACCTCAAGTCGCGCAACGCCGGCCGTGCGACCTTCCTGCCGCTGACGGACATGAGCAAGCGGCGACTTCCGAGCAAGCCCTCGGACCCTGGCGTCGTCGGCTTCGCGTACAACCTCGTGGACTTCGACGACCAGTACGAAGGCGTCTTCTCGTACGTACTCGGTGATACGCTGGTCGTCGAGGACATCGAAACCGCTCGCTCGTACATGGGCGACTACCGGATGGTCACGCTGGACGGCGACCTGGTCGAAAAGAGTGGCGCGATGACCGGCGGTTCGGGCGGCGGCTCGCGGTACTCGTTTACCGACAGCGGCGAGGGCCGACTCGAGCGCGTCGCAAAACAGATCACGGAACTGCAGGAGGAACGCAACTCGCTTCGTGACGATCTCCGAGACGTCGAGGAGCGACTCGACGACGCCCGCGACCGCAAGACCGACGCGGCCGACGAGGTGCGCTCGCTCGAAAGCGAGATCGAGAGTCTCGAAGACGACCGCGAGTCTATCGAAAACGAGATCGAGGAACTCGAGACCGAACTCGAGGACCTCGAGGACGAACGCGAATCCGTCGACGAACGGATGAACGAGATCGCGGCCGAGATCGACGAGAAGACCGACGAGATCGAGGAGATCGAAGGCGAGATCGAGGAACTCGAGACCGAACTCGAGGATTCGAAGATTCCGGAACTGACCGAACAGATCGAGGAGCTCGAGGGCGAGATCGACGAGCGCGAGGATCGGATCGCGGAGATCGACGGTAAACTCAACGAACTGAGCCTCGAGAAGGAGTACGCCGAGGACGCGATCGAGGATCTCCACGACGACATCGAGACCGCCCAGAACCGGAAGGCCGAGCACGAAGAGCGCATCGAGGAGTACGAAGAACAGATCGCGGAGAAACGTGGCTCCCTCGAGGAGAAACGCGAAGCGGTCGAAGAGCTCGAGGCCGAACTCGCCGAACTCAAAGAGGACCGCAGCGAACTCAAAGAGGACCTCGCCGAGGCTCGGAAAGAACGCGACGAGCAACAGTCCAGGGTCGATACGGTCGAGAGCAAACTCGAGGGCGAACGCGAACGCGTCGACGAACTCGAGTGGGAGATCGAGAGCTTGGAATCCGAGGTTGGCGACTACGATCCCGAGGACGTCCCCGACCACGAGACGGTCCTCGAGATGATCGACCTCCTGCAGGCCGACATGGAGGCGATGGAGCCGGTGAACATGCTGGCGATCGACGAGTACGACGAGGTCCGCGAAGATCTCGACGAACTCGAGGACGGGAAGGCGACGCTGGTCGAGGAGGCCGAGGAGATCCGCAGCCGGATCGAGGAGTACGAGACCCAGAAGAAAAAGACGTTCATGGACTCCTACGAGGCGATCGCCGAGCAGTTCACCGAGATCTTCGAACGGCTCTCGGAGGGAACCGGCTCGCTCCACCTCGAGAACGAGGAGGATCCGTTCGACGGCGGGCTGACGATGAAGGCCCAGCCTGGAGACAAGCCGATCCAGCGCCTCGACGCGATGTCCGGCGGGGAGAAGTCCCTGACCGCACTCGCTTTCATCTTCGCGATCCAGCGACACAACCCGGCACCGTTCTACGCGTTAGACGAAGTCGACGCCTTCCTCGACGCCGTCAACGCCGAGCGGATCGGCCAGATGGTCGAGGAACTGGCCGGCGAAGCCCAGTTCGTCGTCGTCTCGCATCGCTCGGCGATGCTCGACCGCTCCGAGCGAGCGATCGGCGTGACGATGCAACAGGACAACGTCAGCGCGGTGACGGGCATCGACCTGAGCGACGACAGTGAGACCGAGGAGGTGCCGGTCAGTGACTAGGGAGTCACGAGGGGACCCAGAGACGACGGGTGGAGAGCAAAGTGACTCGCCCGTGGACCGCGACGAATTCTACACGGACGGCGGGGAGGACATCCCGCTGAACATCGCCGGTCACGAGGACCGCGAACGACCTGGCGAGTCGGACGACGAGGATGAGCCCGGTCCCGAAGAATCGGTACTCGAGTTCTCCGAGGACGAGGCCCTCGACGAGGAGACGGACGACGACGAGGTCGAACCCGTCGAACTGCTCGTCCAGCTCGCGAAAGACGGCGAGATCGATCCCTGGGACATCGACATCGTCCACGTCACTGACCGGTTCCTCGACGCCCTCGACGAGGCCGACCTCCGCACCTCGGGCCGGGCGCTGTTCTACGCGAGCGTCCTCCTGCGGATGAAAAGCGACGAACTGTTCGCCTCGGACGACCCCGACGACGAGGAGGAGCTTCCACCCTGGGAGGCAGCCTTCGCGGACGACGACCCGTCCGTCGACGACGGTGACGATGCCGGACCAGGGTTCGACCCCGTCGAGAACCTCGAGGCCGAGATGGAGCGTCGCCTCGAGCGCAAGCACGCCCGTGGGAAACCCGAGACGCTCGACGAACTCGTCCGGGACCTCCGCAGCGCCGAACGCGATAGCTGGTGGAAGGAATCCCGGAGCTACGACACGAGCGACTCGCCGAGCGGCTACAACCGGGGCGTTCAGGAACTGAGCTACCATGCAGAAGACGGTGGCCGCGCCGGTGACGAACCCTCGAGCGACGACGTCACTCACACGACCCACGAGGAAGACATCGAGACCGTCATCGACGACGTCGAGGACGCACTCGAGAGCCAGTACGAGAAGGGACGCGACGAGGTGCTGTACGCCGAGATCGACCAGGTCGGCGGCTCGCGCGTAATGACCTACCTGGCGTTGCTCTTTCTCGCCCACCGTGGCCGGGTAACCCTCGAGCAGGACGAACTGTTCGACGACCTCTGGGTCCAGCAGGTGACGGTGGAGGCGGAGGCCGAAGAAGCGATCGCGGACTGACGGTTGTGACGGGATTTACGAACTGCTAGCTGGCTGATAACAGGGGAGCCGCAACTCCACCGTGACCAGTTCGACCGTTTTCACCGATCAGGGCGGTCTCGGCACCCGCTCGATCGTCCTCCTCCTATCGGCCAGTATCTTTCATGAACTTTTATGTAGTAGTGGTTCGTAGCCGGTGGTACATGATCCACACGTCGGTCGTACGTGCCGTAGTACTCTTCTAACCCACTCGAGACGACGTATCGCTTCACGACGATATCCACACCCGACCGACAATGAGTACACGAAACTACCAGACCCAGACCCAGACCCAGTCCCGTTCGCCCATCGACCGACCACAGCCATCCGAAACAGCCGCGACCAGTGCTGACACTCGACCAGTTACCGAGTCCGCACCAGCGACTTTCTCCCACCGGAACACGCAGCGACTCGAGAACCTGATCGACGAGTTCAACGCTTCCTTTGCGGATTCCCGGACGTCCTCGTCGACGGAACCGTAAGGACGGCTGACGAACGCCTTTACTGACGCAGACACCCTCGAGCGGCGAGACTGCCAGGCCCGTCGCAACTGACGAGTCTGGAGACGTTCTGCCGAATTCACTTAAAGCGTGGCGTATTTCACGCACAGAATAACGCGAGTTCGTCGAATCGGTATCGACGTAATGGTGACCGGAGGTGACGGCGACGATCGTCGCCCGACTCGACGACTGCTTCTTCGCTCAGTCGGCGTCGCCGGGAGCCTGTCGGCCGTCAGCGGCGTCGGCTCGTTCGTACGTGACCGATCGTTCGACGACAGCGACGGCGACGGCATTCCCGACGAGACGAAACAGTCGACGTCGTTTCATCGCCGCCTGCGATCGATCTTCGGCAATCAGTTCGGCGGACTCGAGGTCGGCCGTCCCGAACTCCTGCTCGACGTCAGATACGTCGGCGATACGTCGATCTACCCGGTGACGAAACGGACGATCGTCGATCTGCTTCGCACCCACGGAATTCACGCCCAGTGGCTCGATTACCCGACTCGATACGACGCCGAGACGATTTCGGAACAGTACGGCGGCACCGTCAAGAATCTACTCTGGGGTCGGAACAGTTTCTACAGCGAAGAGGTCGAAAATGCACTCAAAAACGTCGCACTCCAGTTGCTCGTGGTCCCGGGCTCGACGGCGACGTCCGACGAAGGCCGGATCTACAGCCACTGGATGGACGCCGCAGGCGGCGGCGTCGACGGCTACGTCAACGGGTTCAGTCTCGGCAACCGCGCCGTCGTCGCTGACCGCGAAGATCGACTCGAGGAAGCCGCCCTCGTCCTGCACGAGATCGCACATCTCGTGCTCTGTCACGACAACGACCCCGAAAACACGGGCGTGATGGGGACCGCTGAGGAGGTCGACCTGATGGACCACGAGTGGGAGCAGTTCCGAAACGGACTCGACAACGTCCGGGACACGACCGGCTACGACCTGATCTTCCGGCCGTGTCTCTGGGAGGAGAATCTGTCTGCAGTCCTCGAGTAGTACAGTGGGAAAGCGTCTTGGCCGGGACGTGTGTAGACTCGAGTGGCCGATGACGATGCACCCGCTCCGAGCCGGACTCGGCACCCGGTGACGACGAGCCCTATGAGTGCCGAGGCCTCATAACTGACGTTAGTATTTACGAGATGAATGGACTAGAGTCTAACGGTTATTTAAAGGCAGAAAGCATCCGTCAAATCCGGATGTGAATCTGTTAACAATGGTGACAGTGCAAAGCCAGATCCATGTGCGTCTATAGGATGATCGCGGTACGATCGTAGAACTCCAAGGAGCTACGCCGCGACTTTCGAAGTACGACAGGGAATTGGTCAATTTTACAGGATTAGTCACTCTTCAAAATAATATATTAAGAAATCCATATAGTTCAACCGGGAACTAATATTGGTTAAAAATCACAAAGGGTGAAAAAGACACTGCTCCATATCTGTATTTGAGAAGATACAATCACACATATAGCAGAAAGATGATGAACTGAAAATGCTGTAGAACTCATACTGATCTTCAAAGAAGAACGCATCACCCCCAAAGAAAATTCCAAACTCATTCCTCTGCAGTAATCCTATGCATCGATACGGTGGAATTCTCATTTCCTGATCCAGACTCTAACACGTACCAAATAGCCACTATGTCAGTCGGCTATAGTGGAACAAAAATATTTTATACTAGGTAATCAGAACCCCCTCTTCACCCACCACTCGGAGCAAACTAACTACTACAAACCAAACATCACCTCCCATTTACTACTAACTTCAGACATAAACCGCTGACTGATACATTATGGTCGAAACGGCCACTAACAGGCCCCACAAGCCCTGACGAAGAAAAATTCAAATACTAATATCGGAATTTTTATATCATTTCCCGCCGACAGTTAGAACTGTGAATCACGATGAGAAGGTAATCGGTAAACCCGGCCGACCAGACACCTGCCCCGTCCAAAGACCAGGATCCTGGGATGGCCGGTACCCACGAGAGCGTACGTATACACCCTGCGGGACTACATAGGGGTCTATGCGTCCGGAGCGCAATAACACTTCGCACTTCACACAGTGACGAAGAATTGCGCGATAACGTTCTCCACGACGGCACAATCTTCCGAATGATTTCCCATACCCGCTGCTGAACTACGCAGCCAATAAGAGCGAACCAACGGCCCGACGCGCACCCACCGAGCATGTACAAGTCCATCGATTTCTATGACCTCGCGCCCCCGGAACAACGCCAACTGATCCGGAACCGGCGAGTAGCAACAACAAACCAGTTGCTACGGGAGATTCCAGACGGAGAGCCACCGATCCGGGTGTTTGAACAGTCGGTTGAGGAGCTGATTCTCGATCGCCTGGAACAGGGTCGATACTCCAACGCCGAACTGGCAGCAGAGTTAAGCATCCAAGAGATGGACGTCCGCCGTATCGTCAACAAGTACCGACGGCGCGGCACTGACGACCTCACCAACGAATCGTTCAAATACAATCTTTTGACCGCACGTGATGGCGTGATCCGCGTGAAAGATATCGAGGGCAATGCGTTTTACTACACGATCGAAAAGATCCCGTTCTTCGCCCGGATCGTCGACCCCACACTTGGAGTCTCCCTCCTAAACATCCACGAACGGATGCAAAACTTCCCCCGACTCGCCGATCACATCCCCGCAGGCAAAGCATCCGACCTTGACGAGACCTACGCAGTCCTGATCGGGGACTTCTGGGACATCGACCCACAGGAAGTGTTCGACTTCATCACCGACTTCGACCGAGAATACATCGACACCGCACTGATGCCGTTCCCAGTCGTCGACGCCACAGACGAATACGACCGCGTCACCACACGATTCAAACAACACAGCGATATCCACAACTGGTACCGTAACCCAGAGAAATCGATCAACACAGTCGGCGAAGACTTCACAGACGTCGCCGAACGCGGAAATCCCGGAATCCGCATGTACCAGCTCACCCACATCGAACTCGCTGACCTCCTGTGGTACGCCGAAACCACCGACCCCGCACTACTCCGATCCATCAACAACTGGGCCGACACCATCGTCGACTCACTCCACCCCGACACCGACACCACCGATGACTACCAGACCACCGCCGAGACACCAACAGACACGATAACCATCGAAGATGAGGTCCTCTCCGTCCTCGGTGAGGAATTTCAAACACCCGACGAAGTCTTCGAGTCGCTTCCCGGTATGGTCCAGACCGAAACCACACCCGACGAAGTCCACGACTCACTCGAACTCCTCGCCGGACTCGGTATCATCAAAAAAGAGACGCGAAACGACACCACCGAATACAACGCAGACACCGGCACAGTCTCCCGCGAATCAGTCTTGTAACCCATCAGACTGACACCTGAACGATCAACACACCACAATACTCACACATGACACTTCAATACGCACGCCTGTTCCAACTCCGGGCCGGACTCGAACTCATCGCAAACCGCGAACAGACAACGCGCGACGAGCTCGCAGACGCCCTCCGGCAACGGAAAAACTTCGACTTCCATGACAAAGACGCGGCAGAAGGAGCCGACGACATCATTTCCCATCTCCGAGACGCCTATCTGATCCGCGAAACTGATGAAGGCTACCAACTCTCGACTACCGACGACGTAGACGCAGCAGTCGACAACACCGTCTTACTCTATGCCGGCGACGAAATCCTGGGCGCTGGAAACGAACGCGTCCAGGCCGACCGGGTGCTCGCCAACTTGATGTACGAACACCCGATGCTGGTGATCCTCGCAAAGCATGTCCACCGTCACGGCCCCATCACCAGCAACGAAATGAAACGCGAATTCGACGGAGACGCGTTCCTCGGCGACAAAATGAACTCATTCACTATCGACATGGGCCTTGATCTCCTGGATGATGCCGACGTCATCGAACACGGACCAAACGGCTATACGAAAGGCCGCTGGCCCATCCGCCTGTTCGCCCACGTCGTTCACGAAGAATATACCGACCTGGGCGGGACCGCCGACACCGGCATACGCGAACCCCAACTCTTCGAACGCCTCGAAACACTGTACGGCATCGACCGCAGTACCTTCGATAGACTCCTCTCCCGCCTCCAGACAGAGGGCATCGTCTCCGAAGCCAGCTACGAGGAACTGATCTTCAACCCAGAAACCATCCACGGAGCAAACATCCATGAGTAAATCAACAGCCAAATACGACCGGTTCGACTTCGACCAGGACCCGTTCTCAACGACGATCGCCGACGAAGAAACCGCGGCCCGCTACAAACTCGTCGGCCGCGACGAACAGGAACACCAACTTCAAGAATTCGTCGAAGAAGGCATCCGAAGCCCGACCCCGATGAAACGTCGGATGATCTTCGGCGAATACGGGACCGGTAAATCACACCACCTCGTCACCCTCCGCGACTCCATCCGCAACGGCGTCACAGTCGACGACACCACGCACGATGCCATCGCCGCATACGTCGGCAACCTCGGACTCAGTATCAAACTACTCTACGAACGCATTCTCGACGAGATTACCGATAACGCCCCGGAACTCGAACCCCTCGTTGACGACCTGCCACCCGTCGAACCCGAAGCCAGCGTCGACGAAGCCTACAAGTTCGAACGATTGCAGGACAACATCATACAAAACCTGCGGCAGGTAATAAACGCCGCACGCGACGACCACGATTATCGCGCAGTCTTCATCTTTATCGACGAAGCCGAAGACATCGCCAACGAGGACGAAGAAATCGTTAAGCCATTCGTTCGGGCCTTTCGCCACCTCGTTGATAAACTCAACGCTGCTGGCGTCCACATCCTGCTCGGATTCTCACAGGGCGCGCGAATGCGGATCACCAGCTACGACGATGATGACGACGCCCTTGGCAACGCACTGGTCCAACGCTTCCAGGGCGGCGAAATCTATCTCGGTGACCTGCCCACGGAAAACGTGAAGGAAATGCTGATCGACCGAATGGACCAGCACCGAACAACGAACCAGGGCGAGATCACCCCGATCGTCCCCGAAACCGTCGAGGTCGTCACCGAGATAACGGGCGGACACCCGCGGGAAATTCTCCGACTCTACTCAGAGGCACTCAAATATGCTGCAGAGGTCGAATCAGACCGCATCGATGGCGAAGCCATCGTCTACGCCCTCACCGGGTTCAAATCGTTCACCCGCGACGAGGAGCTCCTTGACCAGCGCGCCATCACCCGCCTCAAAAACGCCCTGGAAGATGTCCATCCCGACGCCCGCGACGACTTCGACCGACTCCAGGGACGACTCATCGGTGAGGGAGAAGCCGTCCCCGAACGCGCCTTCTCCGACGGCGTCCCCGGAGAACTCCTCGGCGCGATCACCATCGAAGGGGAAGACACACAGGAACTCCGCGTCCTTGAACAGCGTGAACACCACGGCCGCTACACCTACACACTCAGCGAAGAAGCCCAAGACTTCCTCTTTGGCGGAAGCAGCGAAGACGGCACCGAAATCCAAAAACTCGACCTTCAGGCCCAGACCGCCGCAGACAAATTCCAACAGGACCTGACACGCGGACTCGGCCTCGCCCTGAAAGAAGCAGGCCACGGCAGCCTCCACAAGAACCCGGTGACGGCAACCCGTGACCGGTACGAATTCAAACTATACCTGATCAACATTAAGCGGGACGAGGGCCAGAACAACCAGACCGTCGCACTCGGCGTCTACAACGGACAAGAAATCCCGAAAGAACTAGTCCAACTCTACGTCGAAACGATCCAAAACCGGAAGGCCGCGTTCGGTGTCCTCGTCAAGCAGAACCAGCAACTCTCCGCGGAAGCAAACAAATATTTGCACGACCTCGAACCACACGACCAGAACTACTACCAGGAACGCGTCATCCAGATCGACATCACAGCCAGCCAGCGCGACGAATTCATATACGGCCGGCTGCTGGCCTTGGGACGGACCGACACCACTGCCAGCGAAGACGTCTCTGAAGACACACTCGTCAACGAACTGGCGGTCATCCCGGAACTGCAGGACCGGTTCGACGACCTGCTCCTCCCGTACCCCGAATCAACCTTCCGCGACGTCGTCGACCATCTCCGCGACAACAGCACGACATCGTTCGCGATCGGTGACCTCCGAGAGACACTCGACCTGAAACAACACGAACTCGACAGCGACATCATGCAGGGACTCCGCGACCAGTCACTGGTCGCCAAGGACAGCCGCCGCTGGACCTACCCTGACCTCGAAGACGACCGGCCACCGTGGTACGAACTCTACCGACTGCTCAATCAGGACGGCCCACTCACCGTCGACGAATTACAGGAACAACTCGGCCAGGAATACGTATTCGACTGTCCTCCTGGCGACGAGAACGCCATGTTCCAGTGGTACCTCGACCACCTCCAGATCCACGACTACGTGGAACCCGTCACAGTTCAGCGCGACGGGAAAACGATCGACGCGTACGACGTGGTTAGCGTCAAAGACCAGTTCAACGAAACCCGGCAACGGGCAGAGAACCGTCTCGAAGCCGCAGAAGATATGGTAGACCAAGCGATCGATCTCTCCGTAGACGGAGCGAACAACTACCAAAACACGGTCTCCGATCTGGAAACCGAACTGGACGACTACCAAACGGTCTGGGAACCCGACCCTAGTGACCTCAGCGATATCAATCAGCTCGTCGACGACATCACCGATCTCGAAGAAGACGTCGAGAACGCGATCGAGGAACGGCAAGAAGTCATCGTCGGAGAAGCGGAAAACCTCCGAGATTACACGATCCAGAACCTGATCGACCGGATCGAAGAAGCAGAAGTCGAAGGCTCACTCGCTGCTCAACTCTCCGAGTACCGGGGCGACCTTCGGCAGTACCGGTCCGAACTCAACGACCTCATCGACAACAATCAGTACAACCGCCTGCAGGACCGAACCAGTGCCATCGAAACCGAGGTCGACGATATCGAATCCGACATCGAGGACATCCTCGAGAAGAAAGACCAGTGCCACGACCTCTACGACACCGTAACGTCTGACCGCGACGACGCAGAGGACACGATCACGAGCATATCCGACGACAATCCGACAAAGGCTGACCTCGAGAGCGACCTCGAAACACTGGAAGGCTATATCGCGGACTACCGGGATGCGTACAACGCCGGAAACTACGACACCGCACTCCAGATCCTCCAGGACGACGCCAAGCAACTCGCTACCGACCTCCAGTCCCAGGCCGCCACAATCGCACGACAGCAACGACAGTACGAGAAGCAACTCGAGAACCTCGAAGCAGAGATCGACGGCATCAGTACCGAGGATACGCGGGAAACAGCCCACAGTCTATTAGACGACGCCCAGACCGAGTTGGCCCAAGGAAACTTCGCCGAGCTCCCGCACCTCATCGACGAGATACAGGATCTCCTCACCGGACCAACGCGCGAAGAACAGTTCATCACGGCTCTTCACGACCACGATGGCCGACTTACGGACATCATCGAACACACCGACTTCGACGCTACGGAGAGCTTCGAATTCCTCCAGCAATTGTACCAGACAGATGAAATCGCGGACATCCACGTGGTGATCGACGATGAGTAGCACCGACGACACGGACAATTCCCACCTCACCGGCGTGGCCGAGATGTGGGACGCGCTCAAAACCGCGGACGAAGCCGAACAGGTCGAGCAACAGGTACTCCGATGGACCGATAACGAATGTAAAGAGCAGATCAACGCCGGGAACTATGACGCCACCGTCTCGCTCTCCGATCTGTACGACCGGTTCTATCGGTTTTTCGTCCAGGGCGACACAGATGCCGGTACCGGAACCCCCGTCGACATCACACACGCCTTCCCGGCCGAACTCACCAACGCCGTCGCAAGCAAACTCCTGTTCCAGCGTGTCATCGACCAGCTCGTCGAACGGGACGCACTACTCTACGTGTACGACAAGCAACGCGTCCGAAGCCGGGCAGCCGAAGTCACCCGGTATTTCGCCCTCCTCCGACAGCGATTCGACGACGAAAGCGATTTCGAACACGCCCCTAGCCTCACCAAGATGGTGAAGATGGACATCCAGTCCCGGGAGAAACCAAAATGGGGCGAAGACGGGATCAATCTCAGCGACGAGATCCGGGATATCCTCGACACGATCCGCACCGCCGATCCCGCCCCCGAACTGGTGGCAAGCGCCGACACCGGGTCATGGCGAGACGCGACACATCAAGCGCTCGAACTCATCTACGAACTCTGCCACCGCCGAGAGATGACCGGACTGGCCGCCTTCCAGGGCCGAGCACTCGACCGACTGTACCGCCAGGCCGTCACTACCGAAGCACAAGACACGTCCCACGTCGTCACCGCCAGCACCGGCGGCGGCAAAACCGAGGCCTTCCTGTTCCCCATACTCGCGTACACGTTCACCACCGCCCATCCCGACATCCAACTTGACGGCGTGGAAGCGGTCCTCGCCTACCCCCGGAAAGACCTCTGTGACAACCAGTTCGAACGGATTGTCGAATACCTGTACGACCTCAAGCAGATCATCGCAGACAACGACACCCCGTTCGACTCGCTGCCCGTCACCGTCGCACTCCAGCACAGCGGCGCGGAGAACACGGAAATCGACTGCCCAGTCGATGACTGCGACGGCCGGATCTCGACCGACAGCATGGAGTGCAGCAAAGACCCGGCCCACAGCCTTGACTTCGCACGGGCCGACAAAGGCGCAACCGCCGACATCATCGTCATCACACCGGACACCCTCCACCGCCGCCTGATGGACCACCGCGGCCACAGCCAGTTCTGGAAACACAGTTCACCACCAAAGTTCGTCGTCCTCGACGAGGTCCACGTCTACACCAACCAGTACGGCATGCACGTCGCCAACGTGATGCGCCGGTTCAAGGCCGCACTCAAAGCCGTTGACGACCAACAGGAACCCAGCCTCGTCGCCTCCAGCGCGACCATCTCCAACGCTGCACCGTTCACCAAGAAAATCTTCGGGACACCGCACGCGGAGGAGATTACGCCCTGCAAAGGAACGGACTGTGACGGCGACCACTACAAAAATCATTGCGACGAAAACGAGATCGAAGAGATCGGCTGGGAATACCTCGTGTTCGTCAAAGCGACCGATCCCCGGGAGGTCCAGGTCCCGCAGGGAGAGGCAAAATACCTGCCCCGCCGCGACTGGGACGAAGACGACTACGTGGAAACAAACGTCACCAACCTCTCCTCGATGATCCAGGTCGCGTTCTCGATGTATCACACCATCCTGAAAGAGCGGCCAGACGACGGTCCGATGAAGAACAAGATCTTGGGATTCGTGGACTCCATCGACTCCGTCAAACGGCTCGGAGACTACATCCACGACGCAGAAAGCGACCGCGGCGTCTCTGCCCAAGCACTGTTCACACTCCGCGCACCGGACGCATTCCTCCGAGAAGAAGGCGAAGACGGAACGAACCCCGACTGCCCAAAACACCAGTTCCGCTCGAATGCAGCCGACCACGAACGTGCTGTTTGCGAGCCCCTCCCACCGAACGCACAGCTCAATCCCTGCCCCGTGTACGAGGCCGGAGAATGCTGGTGGACGATGACCGACGACCTGGACCTCGAACCGATGGACGTCTACATGCACAAAAGCGGCCGGACCGAAACACCGGACGGACGCCCGGCCAACGACGACGCGTGGGACATGATGGTCACAACCAGCGCCCTGGAAGTCGGATTCGATCACCCCGGCATCGTCGGCACGTTCCAGTACCGGGCACCGATGAACATTCCCGGCTTCGTCCAGCGAAAAGGCCGGGGCGGCCGCGACCCCGAAGACCAACCGATCTCCGTCGTCGTCCTCGGCTCCCGACCCGAAGACGCGTTCTACTTCCATCACGAAAACCTGCTCAGCGATCCTGACCCCCGCTACCTCCAGATTAATCTCGACGAAGAGAACGAGTTCGTCCGCACCGAGCACCTCGTCTCCGCGATCTTCGACTACCTGAACATTACCGACCACGATACGGCAGACGAAATCTACCGCCGACTGGACATCGAGACACTCGACGACAAACTACAGAACACCGACGAGATCGAATCATGGCTCCACCGAGCGTTCCCTGCCGTAGACGACGATCTCATTACAGAAGTCGTCGACGAGATACAGCGCTACGTTGCCCGGACCCAGGCACCGCTCACCCCTGCAGCCGTCGGCGGCGACATGCAGCAGTTCTGGGAAGCAGCCCGAATCCCTCGCGGCACCAAACAATCCGACCTCGAGTCCCAGCTCGACGACCTCAAATTCAAACGCCGACTGCTCCAGGAACTCGAAGACAACAATCTCAACATCCAGACCGATGAGTGACGCACCCCTCGCCGAAGCAGAAGACCAGACACAGGAAGAGCGGCTGCTGGCCCGGCTCAACGGCCTCATCCAGTACCAGGACGACCTCCTCGACCGGGTACGGCGCAACCGATTCAGCCCCTACTGCCACATTCCGGACCTGTTCAAACTGGACCCGGAAGCCACCCGGCCGTACAGCGTTCCGAGCACATTCATCTCCGAACAGGTCGGTGGAAACGTAAGTGTCACTAACGCCAGTGGAGGGTTCCTCGCGAACGAACCACTCGACCTGATGCTCGGCAGCTTCCTCCCCGGCGGCTACAAACGCCGGTGGGAGTTCGAAGTCTGGACCGGAAACTTCGAGCCGTCATCTCGCCCCGGATTCGCAGATATCAAGCCTGGCCTCCGCATCCGAACCTCCGAATCCCTTGATCAAATCCTCCCGGACACAGACGAGGAACAGTACACACCCTACCGGCACGACCCGGAAACAGTCGATGTCTACATCCCCAACCAGTTCATCGTCTGGAATCCCAGCGTCGGCGAAAACGGCGAAGTGACACACTACTACTGGGATGAATCACACGGCATCGTCCGCAACCGAAACCCAGACGATGTCTCCGACGATGTCCTCCGCAAACTACACAGCGATCCCACTTCCCAGTTCCTCTGGTTCAAACACCTCCTCGACCGGGGAACGGTCCGCAACGACCACTCCCTCGACGACCAAACGAATGGCTTGTTCCACTCGGCCACGTTCAGCGACGACGCGGTCTTCTTGAAAACCTACTACGCCACACTCCTCACCCTCTATGGCGACGACCGCACCTTTTCAGAGGTCATCCGCTACCGGCACGAGGACGACGACAAAACGGCGTTCGTCGGCAGCCGGGAAGAGAGCCAGGTCGTCCTTTTCGATCTCGACAAACCGTTCCTCGCCGACCTCGTCGACCAGACGCTCACCGAAGACACACCGCTGTACCGAGACCTCCAGTTGTCCCTCCTTTACCGCCTGCTCTGGGACCGCCTGTTCTTCCAGGAAGACGCTCTCAGCCACGCGTTCAGCGTCACTCCCTTCTTCAGCGCACTTGTAGCGACAGACTACACTTTAGCGACTACCTCGTCGATGCCGGACTCGATCTTCGACGCCTCGCTCGAGACCATCCAAGACCTCCTGCCTAGCCTTCTCCCCCGTCCAGACGCACGCCTCGGGCTACTCGACTACGACGAGACACAACTTGAGCAGTACGCAGCACTCTGTGACGACTACAGTTCCACCCTCACCGCTATCCTCGAGGAATGTAGCGACCCAAGCCGGATTGAAACGTTCGCACAGCACGTCCTCGTCCATTCACTGAAACACGCCGTCGCCTCCTGGGCCGCCGAATACAGCGCCGGCGGCAGCGAGTTCGAAGCCTGGTACGACGTCAACTTCCAAGAACACGACGACGACCAAATCGAACTCGGGATCTACGACTCCATCCAGGGCGGTGCTGGCGTCAGTAAAGAAATCTTCGACGACATCCAGTCCATTGACGACGACACACTGCTCACCGGCATCGGTTCACAGGGGTGCTGCCACATCGGCGCAACTGAAGAAACACTGCTCACCGTCCTTCAGGAACACTCCGGAGAATACCTGTTCGACCTTATAGAGATGACCGAACCGACCACCACTACCCAGAACAGCGATCTCCACGCTGCATACGACACGCTCGGAACCGACTACCGGCACACCGATTTCGAGGACGTGCAACCACTCGTCCGCCGCCAACTCGCCTCGGTCGCCGAAACCCAGGAACTCGCACGGTTCTACGCTACCGTTGCCGACGAATACGATGCCGTTCGTGACCGACTCGGACGCACACCGCGTGCGGTCGACGTTGTCTTCGCCCTCGAAGATCGCACGTTCTTCGATACCCGGGTCCGGCAGACCTACGAACGGTTCGCAAACCGCCGGTCACAGCGCCGCGACATCAGTGAACTCGCGGAACGTGTTGAAGAGATCACAAAACAGTGCGTGCACGCCTGTCCCGACTGCCTCAAACGCCACTCGTGCACCCACCAGTACCGGTACCAGGAACAGATGCTCGACCGACGACTGCTCACTCGCAGTATCGCTGCACTCGAGGAGGAGACTGAATGATCCATACACTACCAGCAGTGGTCGACGACACAGACCACCACGGCGAAGAGGTCACTGTTCGATGCACCGTCCATGACGGCCCACAAATGGGGAACCGTGGCGGCCAGAAAACGATGTACGAAATCGATGTCAGTGGCTGCCAGTTCGACGGACCAGCATTCCTCTCCTGCTGGCACGAATCCCCGGTGTGGACCGACGCGTTCGGTGCTACCCCGGAATACGTCCACGACACGCTCGACAACGTTCCCCTACAGCACGGCGAAACGGTTATCGCACGGGGTGTCCCGAACGAGCACAACGACACATGGTACTTCAACGTTACATCCATCCTCATTCGCGATCCCGAGACACCGATCGGGAAAAGCGAGATGCGGTCCGCGAACGAATGTCCTCGCATCTACAACCTGAAATATGAAAAACAGGTCTTCTCTCCCGGTCGTTACGATCTTTCACCCGGTTCCGTCAAAGGCCGTATCGTTCACAGTCTCCTCGAGTACGCCATTGACAACCCGGACTACCGCGACAACTTTGAACACGGCTGGACAGAAGCAGAGATGGATGCGTGTTTCGAGGATGTTCTCGATTCCGAATATGCCGTCGACCTTGCACTCTGTCGGTTGGCCTGGATCAGTCCGAACGACATCAAAGAGCACGCTTGGAACGCCATCGAACCACTTCTGACAGACGATACCTTCACGGACACCATTAACGAGGCGGAATCGGTAAACACAGAGGTTGCACTGTCTTCATCGCTCGGGTTCAACGGCCGGGTCGATCTCGTGATTGATGGGACCCCGTACGATTTGAAGACGAGTTACCAGCCGACCGACGCACAGCGCAACCATCACCGGTTCCAGCTCCGGATCTACCTGCTCGCACTCGCGCTGGAAACGCTCGAACCCGGTGAACGGCTCATGGACCGGATTGAGGACGGGGTCGAAGGTGTTCTGGTCTATCCGAACCTCGCCGATGCAGACGGCGTGGAACTCGAGCGGGTCGAACTTCGGAAACACGACCTGCAGGCCATCATGGAGATGCGGAACGATGCAGCCGTTCTCCGGGGCGGATTCGGTACCCCGACCACCTACGGTCGTGACTGCACCGGTTGCATGTTCAAAGAGCCCACAGCGATCAGTGGTGATACCGACGAGCAACTGCCGGCACCGTGTCAGTTCTACTGTCAATCCGAACGGCGGTGGGACTGTTTCGAAACCGACGAAGACGGAGACATCATCACCCAGTGTCCTCTCTTCGACGAATGTGACCAGCGTCTCGAGTTCCGTAACCCGGCGGTAACCGATCACTACAACCGGCTACGGACCGCCCTGAACGAAGAACGAGACGCACGCCACGCACTCGGCACGGAACTTGAGCACCTGAGCCGTGATAGTTTAATCCAGGCCGGACTGCTCCTCCCACAACTGGAACTCCACACGGTCGAAGGACAGCGACGGCTCCGGTTCACAACCGATCAGCCTGTCGTCCCGGCGTTTCGCCCCGGGGACAAGATCCGGCTCTACCATGCCGATACCGAGTACTACCAGACAGCCACGTACTACGGCCACGACGGTGAAGAAATCGTATTCGAACTTGACGGGCAACCGAACGTAGCCTTCCTCAACCCACAGGCAACATTTGAGGCACGGCGGACGGTCTCCACCGACACGTTCCCACGCGACTTGCTCAGCCAACTCGATTACGCACAACGCGCAGAGGTCACGCCTCTACTGGAGACCACCGGAGACGCCGGCGACGCGCTCGCGGAACTCTCACCGGAAGAACCCGAGCAGGTGGCCACCTATCTCGATAACAAGGAACTCTATATCGACGTCCCGGTCCGTCGAGATCGGTCTGAACTCATCGCGGACCTCGTGCACCACGTGACGGCCACCCAACTCCAGAAACCCGGTGGAGACGGGGCCATTCCTCAGGACGACCAGCGTGTTCTGGTCCTGAGCGGGGTGCCAGAAATCACCGATACGATCGATGCCTGCATCGGTGACCGCGACGGCGTGATCCGGATGGACGGATTCGCCGATGCAACCGCAGACGCCATCACGCCGGATATGGACGGACACACTATTTATACGTCGCTTGACACCGCCGATGTCGTCCTCTCATCAACCCGGTACGCTCTCGCAGATCATGTCTTCCACGCCATGCGAACCGGTGATTCCGATGCACGCCCGCATTCTGACCGGTTCTTCGACTCCGTGGTACTCGTCGGTGCCGAGCCACTGACCGAGCCCCAGTTCCACTTCCTGCGGGTCCTCGGTGACCGCATAGTGGCAATCGGCGACACCCGCCGCCCCGGACCCCAGATGGTCAGCGGCGATGCACGGACATCACGATTGAACGAGAGCTACTTCAACCGTCTGTACCGCCGGTTCGCGAACGTGGAAAACGACGACAGCCAAAGTCTCGTGGTCCCGGCCGAGCTCCCAGAGCCAATCGCCGACGCATTCACCGGGATCGATGTCACAACAACTCGTATCCCCGGATCGGTCGACTTCGTGGACGCAACCGGGAACACGGAAACCGCACTCACGGAAACGACCCACGAATACCGTGTGACCTGTCAAGACACGAACATGGACGCTCGGTTCCTCCGTCTTGAACCCGCTGAAGAAGTCGATGCACTCCAGATCTCCCATGCACTCGACGATCTGCGGACACTGGACGCCGGTGCGCTGACGATTCAAAACGAGTACACGATCCAGGACATCCGGTTCACGGTACTGACGAACAATCCTATCGATGGCGACACCCACCAGATCGAGGTGAACGTCCCGCTCCGGGCCACGCCGTTCCTCAACCGTCTGCTCACGCACAACCCCGATGAGGCCGCCACCGTCGCAGAGATCTGTCGAGAACAAGATCCAGACGTCGTTGTGACACCGTTCGCCGCGCACGCGAACACGATTCGGGACTGCCTCGGTGATGAGAGCATCCCGGTCCGTCTTCCACACGAACTGACCGGGGACTACCACGAATCGGCCGTAGTAAGTCTCGGTGTGTCCGATCCGGAACGCATCGTGTCCGCGCCTGTCAGCGACATCGAAACACTCTACACCGTCTTGACCGCCGCAAAACACTGCACCATCGTCGGCAACCGGGACACGCTGGAACGGAACTCCGTACTCAAAGCGCTGCTCCCTGTGACCACCGCATAGACAGCGCTAGTTAATCTATTGAAACGAGATGGATTCATGTGGATAGGAAAGGGATTGGATAGTGATGGATGAAGCAACCGTCTTGGAAGCTGTAATCGACTATCTGAGCCGTCAAGACGCGACTTTCTTTATAGATCCTGGTGGAGATCAAAGCTACGAGACGGTTCGAGAGCGGTGTACGGAACTTTCGAACTGCGAGATTAACGACTCGATTAAAATCGGGAGAAAGATTCCTGATATCGTTGGAGTGAATGCACAGAACGAGATTTTTGCGGTCGAGGCTAAAGGAGACGACTACCTCCGTAAAGGGATAGGCCAAGCAACCGACTACAGACGCGGTGTCCACAAATCCTACCTAGCCGCCGAAGCGACGGCTCTTTCACGGTTTGAAGACACAGCGAAGGCAGCGGGTCTCGGTGCTATCCCCGTAAATCCTGATTCTGGGGAAGTGGCTGCAGATCAAGTCTCCGAACCCAACCCAAACATTGCAGGGACAGAGATTGCTGTCGTCCGTCGTGCCCTCGCTCTCAAAACAACCGAATTTGAATCAGGACGTCTCGATATACCACCGATGCAGCGGCCAGAAAATGCCTTACTGCCAATTCTGGCTCTCAAACTCGAAAATTGCCCAGAGACGCTTCATCAGGAGACTTGTGAACAGAAAATAGAGAATAGTGACGCGAATTACAGTGATGCTTCAGATCGTCCAATACGTTTAGCAAGAACTCTGCAACTCATTGAGAAGGACGCACAAGGAAGACTCCGTCTTACTGACCATGGAGAAACAGCATATACGATTATCAAAGGGATTCACGCCAACGAAGACAAAGGTGACGAATTGCAGGTGGGCACTATCGATGACTACCGGTCGTATCCAGAGATCGTTGCCTTCCTCCGGGATCGGTATCTTGCTGCACCCCCAATTCGTCTACTGGTGAAGATATTGGCTGATCAAGACGACTCGCGGATGGAGGTCAGCAAAATCCTGTCCGAGATTTCGCGTGAATCCCCAGATGTATTCCAGTCAGTGTTCTGTAGTGATGACGACGAGTTTCGAGATTTGCTAATGGATGAAAATCTATCAGATAGAGATTTCCGGAAACAGATTCTCGAACTCACCATGGTCTCTTATCTGTATAATTTCACTCGGCAATTAGAGGTTATTGATATCTTAGAAACGGCTGACAAGACCTCCACTTCCGATGACTTAGTCGTGGGTGAGCTGGACTGGGAATGGGATCCAGAAAAGATCGGAAGAATTGGTGCGCTTTGATGCCAGTCTGGCAAGTCTCAAACGCTAGGTCCGCGGTTTGTCCGAACAAATTTTGGTCAATTCAAAACCAGTGAAGGACAAGACGAAGGTTCAGGGAAATAGGTCACTCCTCTGTCTCCACCTCGGTCACCCGATCCATGATATCGTCAAATGGGACGGACTCGAAATCGTCGGAAAGAGTATCTCTGACCACAAGATCAATCCCCTCAGCGAGCAATCCTGTGATCTCCGTTGTTATCTCGTCTCCCGACCGCTTTTGAGACTCCGCTTTCTTCAACGCGTAGTCTTCTCCATCGACAGTAACCTTCTCACCGTCCGAAAACACTGTTTCTGGCTTCTGTCCACCATCACTAGTCGATTCTGTTAATCGGTCCTCTACCGTATCACCTGTGGGATTCCCATCCGCGTCTAAGACAGGAAGTGTTAGCCGTTGATCATGCTCACGGACAATACTTGAAAGGTTCTCCGGGGAATCTGCGCCAGACGGATACACCCAAATCCTGTGACGATACTCTGCGGTTTCAATAGTGATGTCTGCTGTGTACTCGATTCGTCGAATCTCGAGTAGCTTGATCCCACACTTTTCAGCAATGTCTACTGCTCCAGGCTGATACCCGCTTCGAGATACATAGATCCCTTTATCCGCGTCTGAGTGTTCAAGATAGAACGCAAAACAGGCAAGGTCGTCAATTCCCTTCTCATAGTCTCCGCCTTTACATTCGACGATCTTCATAATCTTGTTGTCGCCCTCTTCGATCCAGAGAACGACGTCCATTTCCTTCTCACCGAAGTCGCATTGAAGATCGTGCTTGTGTTTCACAGTATTTGTTTCATTTTGTTGTTCAAGTTTCTCTTTAATAATAGCTGACACGATCTCCTCATACTCTGAATACTTAAGAGGCTCTATATCCTGAAGATGTCCAGTGTTGTGAAGATGTTCGAGTAGACGTTCCGCATCTTCTTCGTCTATATTACCATAGTATGTGAACCGCCGCATTAACACTAAGAGGTGTACCACTGTTTCCTACAGCAGTGGAACCGCCGGCTGAACCTCCAGCAACAGGAAATTTATGAATTCTATCCGTTTCTGTGGGTTCAATAAAGCTTGTTACTGAGTTTCCAACGTATCCTGTACCAGTTGCGGTTCGATCGTGTGCGTCCCGTCATCAACGGCCTCGTCAAGCACGCGACTGCAGATAGACAGTACCTGCCGAATATTGCCCTGCGACCGCTGAAGGACGACCTGTAGGGCATCCTCGGTGAATGGATCAAGCCCGGCCTGCCCATCGGTCCGTGCCGTCTCAAGGTAGCTTTCCACGAGATCGTAGAGTTGGTCGTCGGTCAACGGTCTGAGAGCGACTTCGTTCCCGATCCGCTCGGAGAACGCGTGATACTCCTGCATCACGTCCTGCCAGACCTCGGGCGCACAAGCAAACAAGATACTCAGGCCAGAACTATTCTGATCCATCAAGTGCCGGATACTGTTCAGCGTGGACTGCTTGTCCGCCGCTGACAACTGGGCGATGGATTCGAACTCGTCGATAAACACGTACACACCGATATACCCCAGATCCTGCAACAGGTTCTTGAACGAGGTAAACGCCCGGACAGCCATCGTATCATCATCCAGCGCGGTATGGATCTCCATCGTCTTCCGCTGCTCATACCGGATACCTTCCCCCGTCAACCACTGCCAGGCATAGAGATCCGTATCCTCGTACACCATGTGGACCATCGCCCGAGCAAAATCAGCGAACTTCGTCACATCACTCAACCGCTGAACCGCCCCTGGTACGATGTCGGACAACAGGACATCCCCATCATCGATCAGGTCCTGCATCGCCCTGCCGCTCACCGGGTTTCGCTCCGTTTCATCCCGTGCCATTCGCGCAAGGTACTCGTAGGCAAACTCCTGCACCTGATCGAACCCGATATCGTACATGAACTCGTGGTAGATGTCGTGAAACCCCTCTCCGGGCTGAGCAACATATCCGACCACGACATCGTCGCGGTCACGGACCAGTGACCGCGCATATTTCAGTGTATGGCTCTTCCCATTCCCATACTTTCCTGTCACCACCAGATGCTTCGACTTCCCGGTGCCGAGCAGCGTCGACACTGTGTCACTCACCGCCTCCACAACGTGGTCCTGTCCACAGTAGATGATCGGATCCTCGGCAGGAACCGGACTATACGGGAATGGATTCTCCTCGAGACCGTACATGGTGTAATCGCGCGATTCGTCCGTGATGGTGAAACTGTCACTCATGGTTCTGGATCAAACGTGACCGCATCGTCGTGAACTGCAAGGTAGTAGTACCGTTTGCCGTACTGTTCCACACCCGCCATGACCTGCTCCGTTGAATGCGTGGTCGTGACCAGTCCCTCTTCGTCATCCGCCAGTCGGATCTGCTTGATCCCCCATTCAGCATCTTTCGCCCCGGTATCGGTCGGTGCACCAAGGAGCTCCAGCTTTCCAATATTCTGACCTACAAGAGTTGTCAAGCCGGTATCGAACGCATCCCGATCACACCGAACACGCTCACAGAGAAATTCCCGCAGCTCCGGGATCGATACATACCGTTGCGACAGGTTGACTCCGGTCCGCTCCTCCAACTCATCGAAGACCGCCAGCAGTACGAACGGGAAATTGGGGGGTACCGTAGATCGGTCCACGACATAGTACGTTCCGGTGAACGCGTTACGCTGGATCACTCCCAACCGCTCGGCCCAGTCACCGACGACCTCGACGCCGGTCTGATTAAACGCATACGGTGTGTGCTCGTTCCGGTCCTCTAACTCCGCCAGCAGGGTCTGCAACTCGGCTGGTTGGATCTCCTCCAGCACGGAAAGGAACGCACCATAATGAGGACTCCGCGTCTCCAGGATGGAACTTACCTGCCGCCAGTCCTCATCCGTGACCGCCTCGTGAAACTGTTCTCCAACAGTCGTCACCCGATACCGGTCCACCTCGTCATCTCTACCATCATCCGTTGATTGCAGGGTCCGGATAAGATCGAGTCGCAGACTCTCCAGCACGATTGACCGAAGCCGCCGCTCAGTCGTGTCGAACTGCTCCTCAAGATTCGACATCGTCTGTGAACTGTTGAGACAGGCATCCGTGATCTCTACCAGTCGTGCAAGCGTCACCGGCCGAACCGTAGGACGTTGATCGCTCATGCAAACCTCCTGACCCGCTGTTTCGCGGCTTGGTACGCCCGCTGTGTGACCTCGTTCCCTTGGAACCGGAGATCCAGATATGTCTCCACGTCCTCACCTGCCGCCACCATATATCGGAACCGCCGGAGTTCCATCGTCAACGCCCAGAGATTGTGTTGCGTCAGTGCGTCCCGGTCCTTGCGCAGTTCCACCAGCGGCGTATCACGGCAGACCGGACAGGAACACGGCAGGTACGAGAGATCCGTCACATGAGACAGTTCCTGCCCGCCAAACCCCGGGATCAAGTAGTTCCGGTTCGCAGCACTCCGGATGAACGCAGTCGAATCAAAACTATCGACACCGAGGTACAGCAATAAGGGCTGATACACTAATCCACCCAGTCCGTACACGTGAAGATGCTTCTCAGTTGTCCGCCGAGCCGCCAGAATCAACCGAATAACCTTCTCGTAATCCGTTCGGACCGGAACAAGACTCCCGAGGGCATATCCATCAAACTCTCCGTTCTTCTCCAAGTAATTGATATTATTCCGGACTGTCTCCGAATCAAGTCCGTGGACACTGGCGAACAGAAGTTGTTCCCCATCGTGCCGGTCACTCGCAGCAAGGGCGTATTCAGTACTCTCGGATATCCGGCGCTGGTTTTCCGCATCACGATTCTCTCGTGACAATGGACGGTCCACCGTTCCCAGGATGTCTGCACCGATCTGGCGTTGGGTCTCCAGTGTCCGTTCTGGGGTAGTGTCAACCTTGTCGGCCTGAAAGTCGTATCCCCCACTGTCGGCAAACACCACTGTATCTGAGGGGACACCCATCTCTTCCCGGAGTGTCGTCCCATCAAGAAGCCGATTCCATTGCGGTTCACGTTGCCTGATCGCTCGTGCGTTCACCATCGCCGTCTGGAGATCTGGGATCGCCTCAATGTACGCCGGTGTATTGTCAGAGGACCGCTTTCCGATATTCCGGACCGGGAATAAGACTGGTGTCTCCACGCTCCCGTGGGGGGTCTCGAGCATTTGTTGTCTGTACAGCATGCCGGATGCGCTCGCCTAAGCTGGGCTGAGCAATAAAAGGCTTGGTCAAAACCAAGTTATTTCAGCCAGATCGATGAGTGTTTAGCGCTCCCCAGTAATCGCGTAAACTGATGCTCGACGACGTTCGGGAAATCGTCTGTCCGAAATGGTCGATCGAAATCCTTGGGTTCCTCGCTAAAAACAGTCCGCAGAACTACAGCGACATTGCCGAAGAGTTCGACACATCGAGCGATATCATCGTTAACCGGCTTCAACAATTAGTTGATACCGGGCTTCTGGAACGTGACGAGCGAAGTGTAAAAGACGTCCAGTACTCAATCACAGAAGACGGGGAAGAACTCATAAAGATTCTCGAAGATGCCGACAACCTTCTCGACGATCAGTAGTCACTCAGGCCCGACTGATTCGGATCTACGGTACAGTACCGTTCTATCTCAGATACATTCGTCGGCGTATTTCCGTTCTCCCGGTGCAATGCGAAGTTCTCGATAAATTCCCCTTTCAACGCAATCACGATTGTTCCGTACTCTTTCGCATCTGTTGTTCGGGCCGATACTGATACAGCGTTCTCATACTCGGTAGCCAAGTCTTCACTGTTGAACAGCACGATGAAGGTTTCTTCCGGGATAAGGGAAACAAGGTCGTCGATTTGTGCACTCCGGTAATAGTCGCTGCCCAACGCGAAAAAGATGATATCGTACGCATTGTCAGAAATGCGGTCACGCAGATCGTCGTAGATTTCGAGTTGCTTTGCCCGCTCGTCAACCTCCGCGGTGGTCATATCGGAGAATGTGACGTCGTACAGTGGCAGTGATTCTGACGCGTCAACGACGCCGAATCCAGCACTGATGAAGACACGGTCGACGTCGTCGCCCGCTTCTTCGAACCGTGTCACAGCGTCGGAGATACGTTGTTGCTGCCGCCCTTCGTAGAGCTGATCAGCAGGCTCGACGTAGACATCATCCTGCTGAACGAGTTCTGTCCGGGGAGTTGAGTCGATCGTCTCTGTATTGACTGGCTCGTACCGGGTCTTCCCTTTCTTATCGCTTGAACACTGGTCGACGATGAGTACCTGCATGGTTAGTAGTCGGAGAGCCCTGACTGCATCATTGGTTCCGGAACGAACTCGCTATCGTAGTCCAGTCGCTTGAGGACTGCGGCACGTAGATCTCGTGGGTCATCGATAATATGGACGTTACACCCGGTCGATTCGATGGCCTCTACCAGTTCCTTTTCTGGTGTCCAGTTTTTCCCGTCGATGAAGACGTCTTGGTACCGGGCGCAGTACTCTTGCAGTTCGTTCTGAATTGCACGAGGTGCGAAGGAGATCGACGTCGGTGATGCGTCCCACCACTCGTGAATTCCGTTCGCGGTCACGGCCCCAATCTCTGCGACAGGGAGATCATGCACTTCTGACCAGAACTGGGGTCGGTTATCCTGAAGGAACTTGTCAACAGATTCATGGACAGAAAGGCCGGTCCCGCCCCGCGTCAGGACCGCCATCTTCGGGAGAGCTCGCTCGAACTGGTCGTAAAACCGGCGCGTATTGTGGAAGCCACGGCGACGGTTCCGGTTGTTCCCCCGGAAGATTGCGACTTCGATGCCCTGTTCTCGGCAGATCCGGCAATCACACTCACGCCATGGTTCGTGGCGTAACATCTCTTTGTATGCGTCGAGGTAGCCTTCGTCTTCCACATGGGCAGCATAATTTTGCACCAGTATCCACACCTGATCGAACGTGCCGTACTCACCGGACCGTTCCTCTCGTTTGCTAATTTCCTCTAGTTTCGTTGGTGACCAGTCATCGAAGACGGTTCGAACACGGTCGATCAGGTCTTGGTACTCACTGAACGGGACCGGGTTGTCCGGGTCATCCTTTCGCAGTAGTTTCGCAAGACGACCACGGAACTTGCCGCTGAAGTTTGCTCGAAGTTTCGATCCGTACGCGTAATCACTCCGAAGTTCCTCTTTGACATCTCGGAGGAGAGACTGATCATACCGGTCGTCATGCCGGTGTTCTCTGAGGTATGGTTCGAGATTGTCTAAGGAGACGACCGCTGACTGGTGCCAGTCGATTAGCGCATCCGCGATTGACTCGTCGTTGTCGAACGCCCGCAACGCGTATAGCATCTCTTGGCCGCGGAGCGCAGTCTCTACCGCTTCTTCGACCGAGGCTCGACTGGACGGATATCGGATGCGGATGGCGTCGTACCGGTTGTCACTGTCCAGATGGTAATTATCGCCCCCGGTCCACGCGGCACGGAGCATACTGGCGCTGTCGAAACTGGCCATCCCGCTCCGGCCGATGGTCTCGAAGGCTCCGGTCTTCGCGAACCCGAACACGTGGGTATCAACGCGGGTCTCGTGTTCGCGCTCGAATTCTTTCACTCGGTGACCAACCGATGTTACACAGTCTTTCACGTCTTCTTCGGAACTCCCGGCGACACCACCGATCCCAAGATACTGGTAGCCCAAGTCGAGGACCTGCTCGGCAGCCCGGCCATAAGATCGAGGATCCCAGCCCTGGATCGCGACCATCAACCGGAACGAATAGTCTCCGGCATCGTAGAGCTCTTTCATCTCTTTCGCGTTCGCCAGCGTCAGTTCATACCGGAACGACATATCGTCATCCCGATACACTGCATGGGGATGGGTATCCAGGTCAGCCAGTATGGCTGAGAGCGGTTGATCGAAGATCGCTGGGTCGAACTCTTGGACATCGGTGCCGTAGATCGATGGCTCATATTCTTGGACGTAGTCTGGCCACTCAGCAGGCCACTCATCGGTCATCACGTCGACTTCGCTCGAGATCTCGTCAGGGATGTCCGATGTTGAAAATCCGTCTGGGAACGCTCGTTCGTCTAGATACAAGCGTGCCGTATGCCCGCTCCCGAGTACGAGGTGATCAATAGTGACGCCGACAGAGACATCAAGCGTTTCGTAGAACTCGAGCATTTCTTCGTTGCTGTACGGGGGGAACGGGAAGGATTTGTACCCCCACGCACCACAGTCACTGATCGTTGGAAGCCACTTCGGGATGTCCAACATCGGCGCATCATAGACGCCATTTTCAGTGATGCGCTCATATTTGGATGGCGTATCCTCTACCTGCTCACGAGAAATTAATACACCGTCGATTGGTGTCGACTCGTAATCGAAGATATCCCAAATATACGCGGTATCACGTTCACTTGGATCTAGTTCTGAGTGCTCATCGTGGATAAAGTCATAGTTCGCGTCGACGAAGTCATCCCATTCTGGAACGTAGAACCGCACGCGATATATTCACCACAAACTGGTTTGACGCATCCGTATATCAACCTGCTGGAGTCCGTTTGTTAGCTGTGGCAATGTCTATGAGATGCGCCATAATTTGTTTAGCTACTCCTCGGAATCAAGATCTAAGAATTCATCAAATGCTCCTGTCTTTTCAGCCTCAAGCACATCGTAGGCTAGACTTTTGTAGAGCACTTCATCACACGATCTACAGACCGTGTATAAGCTTCCCTTTTGATCCCAGTAGTCGTTGCGCTGGATGACTGTATTCTCATGATGCCCGTAGTGTCCTCCTTCATACCTGATGTGATCAAATTCAGTACCGCTACATTCAGGACATGGATCAGACAGATTGTTCCAGTCATCTCGAGAGACGTACTCAAATTCAAATGATTCCTCAGATGGGAGATGCAGCATATACACTTCCAGAAACTCGTCTTGATCATCTGAATCGATTTTGATCACCAGCTCTTCGGATGATAGTACTGGATTTGAGCTTCTTCGAACTCGTTTTCGAATCGATCGACGGTGGCTGGATAGATTTCGGTCAGAAACTCCTCAGCGGTTACACCATCGTACGTGTAGACCCCATCGATTCCATAGATATGGTCTTCTCGTTTCTCAAGCATTCGTACATTGATTTCAAGCCTCATCTCGCCTGTTTCCTCGTATATCCGCGGACCTATTACGAATCCAAGCTCGTCGTCATCGACATCAAAGAGATCAAGGAAAGATTCAACCTCAACCAGTGGATCGCCTTCGTTCCAACCGATTTTCTCTCACCCGTCGATCTCTTCGAGAAACTGTGGCGTGACCTCGCGAGCACCTTCTCGTGTTGCTCGACGACCGGCCTGGAGGAGACGTTCGAAGGCATCCCGACAGTCTCCACCGTTGTCTGCGACGCTGTCTGCTACGAGTTCCAGCACTTCAGGCTGGACAGCACCTGGTCGGAAGGCCTGTTCGACCCGGTCTTTTAGAATCGCCAGCAGTTCCTCGGCTGTATAGGGTTTGAACTCGACAGCTCGGCAGTTCAACCGGCTCCAGCTGCGCTCATCGAGGACGAACCCGTCGGGAGGAATGTTCGAGATGAGGACGAGACCAAGCTTGTTCTCGGTCTGCTGACTCAGCATGTGAAGATCGTAGACGATCGCGGCCTTGTCTTCCAGTTGATCGAACTCGTCGAGCGCGATCGCGACGCTTCGGTTCCTGTCGAGCCATTCGCGGAGTTTCCCGAGCCGTTCGTCGACGGGTTTTCCCTTCCGGGGTGCTGGATATCCTAACTGGATGAGAATCTCGGTCAGAAGCGCTGGCCGCGTACTGTACTGCCAGCAGTTGATCTGGACGGTTTTCACACCGGCCTCGGTCTCTAACGCCTCGAAGACGTGATTGACACAGGTGGTTTTCCCACTTCCGGGCGGCCCATACACGAGGAGGTTCTCCGGCGTCTTTCGTTTCGTCAGGGGCCGCAGTGCGTCTCGAATCGTGTGAAGCTCGGCGTCGCGTTCGACTGGGGGATGGTGTGGATGGTCGGCTGTCAGGTATTCTTCTGCCCGAATGATTTCGCTTCCGTAGCTGTCGTCGAACATAGCAGTCTCACGCTCCGAACTAGGGACAATCTATCAGTCAGGATTCAAAAGGCGAGCCCGGGACGGTATTTCGTATGTGTTGCTCTAGACACATGTTCGAAACTAGTTATCCCGCATCAATAGATACGTTCGTCCGCTGGCTGGCAACTGAAGCCAGGGGTCGCCAAAACGGTGTAGCGACTGCTCCCCCTCACGGTGTTATGCCACCATCCATCATCGACTCACGGCCACCGCTGGAACACTCGTACATCCCAACACAGTTCGTCGGACGCGACGAATTCCAGGACGCACTCAGCGACAGCTTCGCCGTCGAAACCGACTCTCCTAGACAGCACCTCCACGTGTACGGCGTCCGCGGAACGGGGAAGACACACCTTCTCCAGCAGTTGCTGACGACGTTCCCACCGACGGTGACGACCTGCTATCTCTCCGGCATTCCCCACGACACCCAGTACAAAGCACTCGAGCGGCTCTATCAACAGCTCACGGGCACCGAACTAGGTACCGGCCACCACGTCGCCGACGTCCAGCGACAGATCACCGACCAGGTAACGCTTCCGACAGTGATTGTCCTCGACGAGTTCGACTTCCTGCTGTTGAACGACGGGGACGACCTGCTCTACTTTCTCACCCGGCTCGACAACGTAACTGTCATCACCGTCTCTGCGAACACCTCGACCCTCGAGGAATCACTCGACGACCGGACCTACAGTTCGTTCCGTCCCCACCACCTCGAGCTCGAACCCTATTCACCGGAGGAGGCTCACCAGATACTCGCCGACCGAGCGCGACAGGCACTCAGCCCGGACTCGATCGAACAGTCCGTCCTCTCGCACATCGCAGAGGTGACCCAGAACATCATGATTGGGTTGACGTGGCTTCGCGAGGCCGCCGACACCGCGGACGAGCAGATCACACAGGACCTCGTCGACGACCTCCAGTCGACCGCCTATCGAGAATACGTGACGTACCTGCTCGACGACTTCACGCCGCACCATCGCCGCTTGTACGAGGCGATCGAACGGCTCGATCACGAACTCGAGCCACCGTATCTGACCGGGACGGTATACGACGAGTACCAGCGGCACTGCGAAACGGCTACGGTGGCCCCACTGAGTGAACGTAGGGTGAGCGATTTTCTGACTCACCTCGAGTTGCTTCACCTCATCGAGACGACGTACCACTATGGCGGGACGAAAGGGAAAACCCGTGAAATCAGGCTCGTTGACTGGCAGTCATGATCAGATTCAGAAGAGATCGAGTAAGTTCGTCTCCTCGAGCTCATCGAGTTCGCGTCGGACGTCGCGACGATCGGCCAGCAGGTCCTGCCGGTCACGCCAGTGGGTTCGCCGTTCGTCACGGAGGTCCTGGTAGAACGATTCTATCCGGGACTTGAGCCGGTCGCGTTCGCCGTCCTTACCGGTCGACCGTGTATAGAGGAGTTCCAGTCGATCGACGTACCACTGCAGTTTCGACTCGAGTTCGTCGACGGCCTGATCCAGGAGTGCAGTGCGGGTCTCCAGTTCCTGATCGATCCGCTGTAGCTCGTCCTCGAGCCGCTGGCGTTCCTGTTCGTGTGACCGGTCGAGGAACTCCTCGATGTCGAACTCTGTGAATGCCGGGGTGGAGCGTTCGTCTTCCACGGACGAGTATTATGGAGATAGCCGGTTGTGAGTCACTCCTCACCCGGTTGCGATAGCTGTCGGTACTCTCGTGCCTTCTTTTGGTAGAGCTTCGGCAATGCCTCGATCTCTTCCTCGGTCCACTCGTTGACTTCCCGGAGCAGCTGTTCGGCTTCCGCCAGTCTAGAGCGTGGGGCCATATAGAGATAGTCGTGAGGCGTTCGTTTACCTGTGTGGACAGACTACGCTTCATTTGGGACGATCGGTGAAATAGATCACACCAAGATAATTCTTGGACTACATCTCATCGAACTCTTCGAGTTTGTCGAGCACACCCGCCTCTTCTAGCTCCGCCAGCCGCTCAATGACTCGTTCTTTCGTCTCTGCGTTCGACTGAGCTTCAAGGCTGTTTGGACGGCCACACTGTCTGCACTCGGTGTGTTGGCCTTCGTTCGCTGCTCCACAGAAGGTGCACTCCCAGTTCTCGTCTGGGTCTTCTGTCGTGTCGAGCCCGTACTCCTTGCGGATCGCCTGGTTGACGTCGTCGTTGTTCAGGTGGACGTAGACCTTCGCCCGGCTGGAACCGGGGACCCATCCCGCGAACTTGTTGAGCTGTTCGTAGCCCATGAAGGTCGCGACCTCCGTTAAGCGAGTATGCCGAAGGTTGTACGGTCTTCTCTTGCTTTCGGGAATATCGGCGCGTTCACAGGCATCCTTGAAACGGTTGAGGAAGCCGTTGTAGTTCATCCTGTCTCGAAGATCGGGTGTGTATTCGCACTGGTCGTCGTGGAACCGAGGTATCTTGCCACAGCCCCGGCATTTCTGCTGTTCACGTTTCACCCAGAGCGGTGCTGAAGGGTCGTCGATGTTACCCACTTCGCCGCCGAGTGGATGTTGAGCGATCCATTCCCGGAGTGTCCGTCCCGACCGGACGAGTTGGTTGTTCCGATCTGGCGTTCCCTTCGATCCTTCGAGGAAGATGAAGTCGCCTTTCCCGTTGCTCGTGAAATCGCTGATACTACACTCGAGGAGTTCACCGGGTCGGGCGGCAGACTCGTAGAGAACGCTGGTGAAGGCACGGTCACGTGTATTGGAGAAGTTCCGGAACAAGCGTTGGCGTTCGTCTTCGGTGAAGAGGTCGTCCCGTGTGATCGGTGTCGCCTTCTTCTTGGTCACGGTGAAGAAGTCGACCTTGTCCGGGTGCTCGTGGCCGCCGTTCTCGACCTTGTAGAACTTCTTGATCGTGCCCTTGAACTTGTGTTTGGTCGCTTCAGCGTAATCACTTCTGTTGAGATCAGCAAGAACCTGCTTGAGTTCGTCTTCAGACGCGCCTTGCAGCCGGAACCCGTCGGGCGTGAACCGCTTCAGCAGAGTTTTGAAAGACTGGATCTGGCGTTCTTGCTGGACGTCACTGATACCCTCCGCTGCCTGATGGTTGATAAACCGGCGTACTGCTTTTGCGTTCTCCGAGTGGACCTCGTTTTCGAGATTTTGAAGGCTGCGTTGTACGTCGACGTGTTTGGTGGTGGACATAGCGTTGTTTCACGTGTGGAGTCAGAAGGAGAGTGGGGAGACACACTGCTTCCGTTGGGTGTACTGAAGACCCAACGGTCG
Organism: Natronobacterium texcoconense; assembly: GCF_900104065.1. Taxonomy (NCBI): domain Archaea; kingdom Methanobacteriati; phylum Methanobacteriota; class Halobacteria; order Halobacteriales; family Natrialbaceae; genus Natronobacterium; species Natronobacterium texcoconense. The sequence continues at coordinate 697,991 of NZ_FNLC01000001.1, forward strand.
CCTCAACAGACCTCAGTAATCAGTGGGGTTCGTTTGCCCCTCATGACGGTTGGACCCCACTACACGGTTTGTGTACCGGGCGTCCGGCCCAAGCTCTAAACTATTGAGAGCGCTTCTTTCAAGTTCTCCTCGACTCTCCTTCTTTCGTTTGAGTTTTTCAAAGAAAACCTAGCCAGTATTCTTTATAAGCAATCTAGATACTGCAACACAACAGTACGGTTGAACGGATGAAAATCAGGGGTCTATCCGAGCATCTGGCTTTCCACTTCTTCGGTAGTTACTGGGTCAGAGTTTTCGCGGAACTGGTCAAAGTGTTCGTTGTTTTCTGTTATTAGAAGCCGGTTTTCGTTATTCCCGTAGAGCACCGCTTTTTTGCCTGTTTTGTGCGCATGGATCATTCCAGCTTTGAGCGCGGTTTCGAACTCGGCGTCTAATGGTTGGTTGTTTTCTATTCTTTGCAGATGTGTTTGCTGTAGCGGATCGCTGACTTCGATGTCTGTCGAGTTTACGTCAGGTATTCGGGTCGTAGAGTATAGTGCTATGGTGCCGGCTTGTTTTTTCCGGCTGTAGTTCGCCATTTCATCTACCTCCCCTACTTCATGGTCAGCTGGTGCGTAGTACCTGTCGCCTCGTCCCGCGTCCGGCGCGTTTGCCGGTTCTGTTACTGCGCCACCACCCGGATCATAATTAATCCATTGACCTGTGTTGCGTTCGAAGTATAGTGCATTGCCGTGCCCGCTCCCGCCAACATATCCACCTTCCAGATCAATCTCCCGGTCGTGTTCGTACCGGTTCTCACCTTCAGGAATGTCGTTAATGTGTCTATCTACGAGTGTTATTCCGGTCGCAGTTTTCTGATCCATGGTTCCGGAGATACCTGATCTGCCATCGTTTTGGTGGCTGAAGTGCATACTGTAGGCCACTCCAGTATCGTTCTTAATGTCCTCCAAATCGCCGACATCCAAGTCTTCAAATCGGTTGGTTTGCCATTCGTCCTCTTCGTGCGAGTACAGATATCCTAGGTCGACAGGATCAAATTCCGGATGGAAATCAACCTCATCGTTCCTGACCGTCTCCCTGACGATTTCATCGATCGTCTCGTTCCTGATATGCTGGTCTCGTAGCTCCTGATATTCTTCTTCCGTGAACTCCACGTTGTCAAAACTGAACGGCGTCTCGTAGTCGTCGAAGTTTTGTCCGTCAACTATGATTTGCGCCCGGTAGGTTTCTGGTACTTCTTTCACGATGGATCTCGCTTCGTCCGCTACTGTTTCACCGTCTTTCTCTGCTTTCACCGTCCCTTCCTGTCTGCCGTCCAGTATCTGATTACAGGCGACCTCATACGTGCCTAACTCCGATCCAAGTTCTACTGTTCGGGAGTCGTACTCGTTCTCCAGATGCAGTTCAAGGCTGTCGACTTCATCGACAGGTTCACCGTCCTCGTACAGTTCTAGATCTTCTAACTGGAAGTATTCTAGATCGTCTTCGTTCATCTGGCCAAGACTATTGGTAGAAAGATCAGAGAGATCGATTGTTGAGTCTGAAAGCGAGAAGTCGAGTTCGTAGTCAGGACTGGTTTCCTCGTCGTTGTAGCCGTTGTCCCTGGTTTCTGCGGTTTCGTCTTCGAGTAACTCGTTACATCCGGCGAGTAGTGCTGTTGCGGTTGCTGCGACGAACGCTCTACGGTTTTTCCTTCTGTCCACCCTCGACCACTTAGTGTTGTGATTGGAAAGTAACGTTATAATTGTTGGTGATAGTGAAGGACAGAGGATTCAATTCGGTCAACTTCCTTGGTGACTAAACCAGCTATTCCCAGTCGGAGAGTGTCGTCGTTTCGCTACCAGTGATCTTCGAGTGAAGATACGAAAGTTGCTTCCGTAGCTCAGCTATTTTCTCCCGATTCGTTCCCCAATTGGCGTGAAACCACACCCGGTAGCAATGAAACGGAGTACCATTCCAGTCTGCCGAGAAGGTTAGAATCTCGTGCTGAAGTGAACGCGTCTTCCCGTTGAAATGCGCCTTGAGTTCTTGATACACCGGTTCGAGGAAACAAATGACATGGTAGTGGTCCTGATCGAGTAATTCCAGTTGTTCGAGGAAATGTTGTACATCGTCGGGAGTCGGCTCGATCTCCTGGGAGTCTGCGCCAACGCGCTCGACTAGATCAGTCATATACGCACCCTCGAGGCCGCTATCAACGACGATATCTCGGAATTGGTCGTTCCTGTGTGTGGGGTCGGTCGAATGGAAGTTCTCAAAGCTCGCAGGCATGTGTGTCGATGGATTTAGCGATAACAATACAATCGACGGTCGTACCTGTTCTTTGCGGTTGCGAACGAACTCGAACAGTTCTTCGGGGTCTTCTTCGATACAGCCGTCTTCTGGAAACGTGGGGCTCCAGAGGGCCCAACTCGCTGTCGGATACCCCTCTTTCAAACGCTGTAACGTCTGATCGTCCATGATATACGTTAACTGATTTTCGCCGATGAAACTATCTCTGAGCTGCAGCATGTGGAGAACCAGCGCCAACAGACCGTGATTGGCAAACGGGACGGCGACTTCGGTATAGTCCGCCCACTTACTTCTTCGTAAGAGCCTTTGAACAAGTGATCCACGTATGAGCCGGCTGTCCCGCCGCTCGTATAGACCCCAAACTCTCCGAAAATCGTTATAGAGTCACCTCGGATTTTATGTCAACAACCTCGTGAAGTGTGGCCAAGGAGCCAGCTATGGAACCGGTACCCAGCCAGACGTGGTCGTACAGGGGGGCGCGAGAGATCCTCGAAGAGAAGGGAGTTCTCGAAGAGCTTCCGATCATTGCGGAAGCATACGACGAATACGGCGGTGGCAATCAAAATCTCGCGGACCGGCGTGAGTTGTTGCAGCCGATCGACTGGGAACAGGAAGTCACCGTCCGATTCGAAGCTCCAAACACGAACGAAACTATCTCACGCCGAGCCAATTTTGATGCGTACAAATCGGGTGTCTTGCTCGAACACGAACGCGGTGAACAGATGCGAGCGAACTGGCACCTGATGAAAATGGAAGCTACGTATCGGGATCCTCGTGGCTTTGCTGCTGGCGACGACGTTAGCGCAGGCGTTCTCCTGATTCCCGACTACGTCAATTTCCCTACCCTCGATCGCACGAAAAACGATGTCCAAGCCGTTCTGGGAAACTATTTCGGATTCTCGATTCCCCTGTTCGTGTGGGAGTATCCTACAGGAGATTGAACGACGATGGCCAAACAGCATTCGATCGGAATTGACTGGTGTAACGACACCTGGCTTGCAGTCGTCTATCAGAACGGCGAATACGAAGATGTGCTGATGGCAGACGACGTTGTCGACGTGTACCGGACGTACGAGAATTCCGTCCAACGGATCCTCATCGATGTCCCGATCGGACTGTTCCAAGAAGGCGACCGTGAGGGTGATGAGGAACTCGTGCGCCAGTGTGACAAACTGGCGAGACAGGTATTGGGATCACGCCACAGTTCCGTCTTTAACCCACCTGCCCGCGAAGCCGCTGAAGAAGCTGTAGCCGAGGAACCACACGAGAAAGTGACCAGGACGAACAAACGAATCACAGGAAAGGGGTTACAGCAGCAAGCCTACCATATTGCCAAAGGAGTCTTCGAGGTCGATAAGTTACTCCAGGATGATCAGAGTCCATCTGTCGATGGAATTGACGATACGATTGCGGAGGCACATCCCGAGGTTTGTTTTAGAGCGTTGGCGGGAGAAGAACTCAAACACTCCAAGAAGTTGGTGTCCGGATTCGTCGAGCGATTAGAGGCGATGAGAGAAGTCGAGAACGAATCGGAGCAGACCTTCTACGAGGTCTGCAACGACATCTCCGCGAAGGAAGACACAGACGTCGAGATCGACGATGTCCTAGACGCGATGGTGTTAGCTATCACCGCCGCTGCTGATGAGGCTGAACTACTCCGGCTACCCAGCGGGAATCCACCATCCGACTCTACAGGCCTCCCTATGGAGATGGTCTATCGAGCGAGAGAACCGTTACTGGAAGACCAGAAGTAGATGTGACCGCTAAGCCTGAACGGCACTCGGCCCCCTCTAACGGCCGCTGGACTTCGTGAGTATATCAGAAATCGGCTCCCACTCTAAACACTCAGGCTTGCCAAATTCTGAATGGGTACTACTCAGCGTGGCACGGGTATTCCTATTCGGATCGGCATACTCATCGGCGGACCACTGACTCTGGTGACTCGCGCAACTGCGCACGTATCGGATACGCACTTCGTTCCAGCGACTCCATACTCATCACCGGAACCAAGGTCCGACGAGTATGCACACCTCCTTTCTCGTATCCCCAGATAGCAAGCGAGTTACCAGAGTCCCTATTCCGATATGCCGAAGTCCCCGAACTCCCACGCTAATGAGGGTCCGCGCCCCGCGTTCCTGCCGAAGTCGCCGAATTGGCTTGGATATCGTCCCTCGGGTGAGTTCTCGGCGCGAGCGCCCAGGCCGTCCGTAGATCGAGCTGTACAGGTCCCTCTCGGAGGGCCACGATCGCCACCCTTCTTTGCATATCACCGGTTCAGAGTTCACCCGCCAGGTCGCTTGCACGATTCGTTTCAGATGGAGGCGACGATCAACCCCGGTTCGATGCGCCCTGTTCGGAGCGGCTGCGACGGACGATAGGTCTCAGGCCTTGAAGTGAACCAACGACTGCTGTTCGCTTCGCGAGGTCGTGAGCGTCTCGAGCTGGCGCTTCATTCGGAGATAGTGATAGGCCTGCTCGCGCCAGGTGTTTCGTCGGTCTTCGAGCCGGGTCCGGAGTTCATAGGCCGTCGAATCGGCCGAATCGAGGGCGGTCACCACGCGTGGACACTGAAGTACACGTGGCGTGACGCCGAACCCGTGCAGGCGGTGGTTCTCCGGAAGCTCGTCCCGGACCTGATGGATGATCTGGGCCACGGTCGAAGTGTTCTGTCGACGAGCGAGCGATCCGATCCCGACGTATCGTGTGAGTAACCCCTCCGACCGTAACTCGTCGAGATGCGTCAGATACTGCGCTGGCGACCAGCCCTGCAGGACTGCGACGGGTTCACCAGTCAGGCCCGAATCATCGAATGTATCGAGAAGTCGGCGGTGGTGGCGAGTCGTTCGCTGCTGGTGATCACGGACCGTTCGATCGTGTGTTCGAAGGACTGCCGGACTACAGGGGTAGTCTCGGAGGGCGAACAGCTCGGGGTCGTGGGTTCTGAGATAGGCGAGGTACTCTCGGTCCGAGGTCTGGTACGCTTCGCCAGTGAGTAGTTGGCTGTACCCGCCGGAGTCGACGAAGAGGTTCTCGATCGTGTCGAACGGGGTGTTGTTCGCGGTCGCGTAGTTGAGTAACACGTTCGGCTCTTCCAGCTTCTGTAGCGCTTTTCGCGCACTCCCGGAGGCGCACCCAAAGAAGAATCTGAAATCGGTGTTTTCCACGGCCGATCACCACGGCCTAGTGAACGCCGTATCCTCGATCCGCCAATTCGATGGCGACCGAGCCGCGAGCTCGACTTCGTAGAGTTTGACCTGGACGAGGGCATCGGTGAAACACGAGACCGGTGTGGAATCTGCTGCCCCTATCTTTTGATAGTTCCCGTCACGTATCCTGACCGTTGTTTCGCCCATCGTATCACCATGACACACGGACTGGTGCTAATCAATGAAGTGACTATCTCCAGGCCGTGTTTCACTTGCAGCAGTAGCCGGAGGAAATGCCATCCAGTGTGGCCAATCAATGTGGGACGATCCAAGCAACCAATAAGGTTGGTTCTGAGCGAATCCGGGCCTTTCGACACTTGAGTACTACATTACTCTCGGAGGAAGTACAACGCTGTAGAGTTCCAAGAGCGCCTTCGCTGGTTCTACTGTGCATTCCCGATACGAAAATTGGAATGCGACTATTCTGAAGCCACAGACGGATGGAATAAATTGCTATTGGATTCCCAACTGAATTCATGAACGCGCCCCAACGCTTCCAAGATCTCCTCGACAAATGCCTGGCCATTCTCCTCAAAGGTCAACGGCCATCCGAAGAGAAGCCGTTTGTAGCCCTCGTCCGGCAGTAAGCGATCTTCCGTCAGCACCGTCTCGATTTCCTCTGGATCTTTGTGCGTATTGCTAATACCCCACGAATTCCACATTGAGTATAACGTTAAATCATGTTCTTCTGCCACTGCCGCAAACTCCTGATTCGAGTTGAGAAGGGCTTCACGATGCTCTTCGTTCTTATTTGGGCGAAGATGGGCACCAACGTAAACTGTCTGTTCGAAGAAATTCAGGTATACGCCTGGGTATGCCGATGAAGTTCCGCGTTCTTCCGGGAAATCGTCATACTCGGATGGAACGAATGGCACCATAATATCTTGAGGGACCAGCGGATGGTAGGACTTTGATAGCGAACTGAGTGACTTCCTCCCGCCCCAGTGAAAGATCTCCTTTCGGCCGGAAGAGTAGCGGGACAACCCGATTTCTGGTGCCAGGCGTTCCAAGTCTTGGATTAAACTGATGATTTGATCCTGTTGCCGCTGGATCCGTTCGATTTCGTCCTCTTCGAAGTGGAGGAGTTCGGTAAATTGTGAGCCGTACCCCTCCGCTTCGAGGGCCCGACGAATTTGCTTCGCGAGTGGTTCGTGTTGGGGTTTGATGTCGTTTGTGTCTATCTCATCAAGTCGAGCAAGGAGATCGTTCCAACTCAACCACTCGACCCGTACCTCGACGCTTTCTTGGCTGAGTTTTTCCCTTGTCTCTTCGACAATTTCAGGCTCATTGACGTCATCGGTTATGACGATGAGTATGCGGGCTCCTCGCTTTGCAACGCGGTCGAGCTCGACCGCTTCCTGATACAACTGCGATTCCCCGAACCCTGCTTTCTTCTTGGATTCGTAGCCCACTAGCAACTCATTCAAGTCCTCGAATACCCAGTCTAATTCCCTCTCGGATCGAGACTGCAACTTTGTCTGTGCTGCAACGAGTTCTGTCTCCCCGCTGAACCGTTTACCGCCCAATTCTGGTTCGTGGAGTGTGTTCAGAAGCTCGGGGCCGTATTCTAAGGATTCGGTGAGAATCCCAGCCACCAAATCGTTCTGTGCGACCTCACTTCCCTCGATAGAGCGGAGATACCGTGGCATGCCAGCCATACCTGTTCAAATCATAGTACATTCGTATAAATCACCACTTTCAATTCTGCCGTCAGCACAATTAGGTTGCACAACGATGGTAGGCGGCTATTCGGGGAGTGAGCTGGTCTCGCTGAAGTCCTGAAACAGGTGAAACGTGATCTGATCACGTGGGATATCGCGTTCCGCTATCCGTTGTCGTAGCCCTTTTTTGACGATTTCGGTTCGGCAGATGATCCAGACAGCGATGTCGTTCTCAAGGTGCTTTTCCACGTGCTCCAGTTCCCGTGGTTTGTTTTCCATCGCGACCTCGACTGCCAGGCCTGTATTTCCCATGCTGACGTAGACGTCCGCATCATCACGTTCAAGCTCGGCCGTCCAGCCTGCCTCTTCGAACCGGTCTTTGATTCGGTGTTGCCAGTAGCGATGGACGATGCCGCCTCGCCCCTCGAATCCGGGATCGACGTCGAGATTGTCTTCGACGTACTCCTGCCCGTGCTGGGTGAGCTCCAGTAACTTCCGTTGGTCCCCACCTTTGACCTTTCTCTCGATAACGAGCCCGTGGTCAACGAGCTCGTTCTTCAACTTGTTCCCCTTGTACCGACTCGGGAACTGCTGGTATCGCCCGAGCAACGGCTTGAACGGGTATTCAACCACGTCTTTGAGGAGGCGTTCAGCATCTCTCGACACTTCCTCTTCACCGTGACCGTCGCTGGACCCCGTCTTGGCCCGCTCTCCTTTCTGGCCAGCACTGAGTATGTGGTCTAACCGGGGTGCGATTTCACGCGGTTCGCAGGAGAGTTGCTGCCACGCTTCGCGTTGGTACTTCTCCAGTTCCTGATCGGTGATCGTCTTCTCCACACTGTAATTCCGGAGGTGTACTGGCACTGGATCTCTATTCCCAACCTGAACGATCGCCTCCCCAACCTCGAGCCGTTGTGCGAACGCTTGCTGGCGGTCGGACAGCGCCATCGACTCCGCAATCGCACGAAACTGTTTCTGGTCGCTGGTCGGCAGCAACACCTTGGTATCGGTGTTGGCCTTGATCGAGTCGGTGAGTTTCGACGCTTCCTGATCCGCGACGACGAGCCCTTCACCGAACTCTCGCATCTTCGCGGTCAGTTGATCGATTTCAGGGATACCCGCGGCGTCCTGGCGTTCCTTGTAGACGGAGAACACCTGTTTTCCCTCGTCGAGAAAGAAGACGTGCTCGAGACCAGTGTCTCGCTGGTTCTGTGCCAACCGGTACTCGTAGACGGACGCAAAGAGGATCTCCATCAGGAAGTTCTGGAGGTCTCGGCTGAGCCCGTCGAACTCGAACACGATGTTCCGATCGAGCAGCGTGTCCAGGGACGGGCCGTGGCTACAGTCGAAGACCGTTCCGGCAACGAGGTTCATCGCTTCCAGTCGGTTGAGGACGGTGTCACGGTAGTTCGACGTCTTCCGGACGTAGTTGATGTTCTCGTCCCACATCAGGAGTTCGAGCTCGTGGAGGCTCGGATACGGTGGCGAGCGGTCGTTGAACAGATCGTAGAGCTTGTAGAGGTTGACTACGTGCTTCAGCAGGTAGTTCTTGGAACCGGACAGTAAGGCCGTCGCGTGGCCGAAGATTTCGGCGAAGACCTGTGCCCAGCGTAGCAGCGGGACTCCATCTGGTGGCTTCAACGGATTGAACTTCAGCTCCGACCACGGCAACACCAGGAGATCGTCGTACTCGTGGATGAGATGGCGGTAGTCCTGTTTCAGGTCGAAACTCCAGAACGGGGCCTCGAGTTGGGACATCAGATTGTAGAACAGTGTGGTCTTTCCTGATCCCGACTGTCCGACTGCGAGAAGGTGCTTGGTGAGGTCATCGGGACCGATGCCAACGAGCCGGTTCCGCGGTGTTTCACCAAGGTGAACCGATCCGCAGTGAGCGTCGTCAGGGAATGGATAGTGCTGCTGTTCCGCCGCCTTCGCTGCGAAAATCGTGAGCGCATCGTATATGATCGACCGACTACTGGAAACCATTGCTGCCTTGAGCAACTGATCGATCTGGGGGTCAGTGATCTCGAGATCGTCGGCGAGTCGCAGGAGGCGTTCTACCCGTGGATGGTCCCGTGTTCGTCGCACAGGGGCTGTTCCGATGCCGAGACTCGGGTATCTGTGGGTAGGGGGTGGTTCGGATGGAGCAGCCCCCGCGGGCTACCCGTTTCCTCCCCACCGCTGTTGGCAGTAGCTGGCTAGGACTCCTGCATGCTGTAATCGGCTCGTGTGGACCGGTCAGGCGTCGACCTCGTGGACGTCCAGCAGCTCACGGATGGACTCGGTTTCGTCTTCCCAGTATTCTTCCTCCTCGGGATCGTCGGATTCGAGCAACTGGGTTGCACGGTTCGTGACCGCATTCTCCCCAAGAATTTCTGGGTGTGGGATACCGTCTCCGTACTCGAGGAGTCCGGCGGCCCGTTCGTAGGCATCATCCAGGGCATACTCCGGGATGTCTTCCTCGGTCAGATGAGTGAGTGCGTAGCTCGCGGCGTTGTACGTCTCGTACAGGGTTGGTGCATCGGTATCCTCGACTTCCTCGTGAAGTGCGGTCAGGAGATCCGGGGTTGGGTTCTCGAGTAGTTCGTCGATTCCGAGATCGTAGAGCACGAGCAATGCCTCGTCTAAGTTCATGAGTTCGCGTTCCTGGGCATCTGCCAGGCGTTGTTCGACCGTATCGACACCATCCACCATCGAGTCGACGGCGTGGTACGCCAACTGTGGCTGGAACGGTTCGCCGTGGGTCTGCTCAAAGCTGTGCTCGGCGACGAACGCGGTCATTCCGTTGCTACAGACGAGGCGTTCGGCTCCGATATCGTACTTGACGCCGTGGTATCCCGAGTGGCCGGACCGGGCGTGGAGCTGTAACTCGATCTGGTCGCCTTCTCGAGGCTCTATCGATTGCTCCAGGCCAACTTTGGCGCTCATCTTGTGCCGTGTCTCGGAGAGCGAAACGTGGCCCTCCGGATTGAGATCGTGTTGCTCGACGCCGTGGCCGATCGCCTCGAGGATGTCGCCGTACTGGATTACGTTATAGAAGTCGGTGCTGCTGGAAACCTCGCCTGCAAGTTGGGGGTCGTCTTCGTCGGTCCAGAGACTGTCTCGCCAGGGAACTGGTTCCCATGCATCTAAATCACCGTGGTAAGCATACACTTGATGACGTTGGACATCCGGTAATCGTTCAGCAGTTTGGTAGAGACCGTTCAAATCGTTGAACTGGTAATGTTCGTCTTGAATCTTGTATCACCCTTACTGAACTCAAGGAGGAAGAATGAGTTGTACTCGAGGGGACACCGTATTTCGATTGTACAATTACCGGAACGAATCATATCTTTCTACTCGAAGCCCTTCTCCCGCGAACAGGTCTTCGAATTCATCTATATAGGGTTCTGCGCTCTCTGCGCCGTAGCTGAGTTTGAAAACTCCGCCCTGAAGCTGTGGGCGGTAGTCTATGAAAGCACGTTGAACTGGAGGTCTGACAGATTGTTCGAGTTGATCAACCCCCGGTTCGTCTACATCGATCCGGGCCTTGAAATGAGAGAAAAGCTCGTTAACAGCATTCTTAACATTCTCTTCGGAACCGTCCTCGAAGACTCCTAGAAGTGCATCGGTCGAGGGTTCTATCTTCGTCTTTTCAACTCTGCGAACATAGTCAAAAAACTCGTTCAATGCTTCTTCAGGTTCACTGCCTCTCTTACGAGTGAGATGATCACCATCTATCTCGATACTGTAACAGACCTCATATCCGTGCTCTTCCAATGCGTTGCCACCGGTCTGCAGATCCTGTATCATCTCCTCTGGAAAACCATGGTTGAGGGTATCAATGTCTCATCACCTAAGGAATGAGGTGCTCCCCTTGTTGAAAAGGAAATCTAGTGTGGAGTGACTATGTCCACCACACGCCGGGATCCTTAGTCATAAACGGGATCGGGAGGTACAGCTTGATACAGGATTCATCTGAATCAGAGGAATCAAAGTATTTGGCTGCCCATTTCGAGTTAATACGCTTTCCTTCGGGAAGATCGTTCCCTTGGTATTCCTCTGTGTGAAGCAACCATGTGTAGCCAAGTCTCCCGTTTTCTGCGGCCCATACTGCTATCCCGCCTTTTTTGGGCAATATCACTTCTTTCCCTCCTTTGTCTTCAATTTTGAATATCAGTGATGACCTCCTATTCTTATTATGGGTTTTGAGTTTGTCAATATCATTTGCGCTGTTGATGTCTGGTATCCATCTAAATGAAAACTTATCGAGTTCTTTTGCAGGAATCGTGTGATCCTTTGTAACTGAGGTCACGTCGTCCGGTGTAACCACGATGTTGTCTCCGTGAAACTGCTGATCCGATTCTTGGAGAACTGGATCAAAATCGGGGTTCACGGGGACTATCTTCACCTTTTGACCGTCGAAAGGGGTCCTGGAGGCTAGGTCTACAGTGTCTACGTTCGGTTTGATTTCCTCCCAATATCTTTCCTCAATTGATTCTCCTATTAGTGTGTCATATTTCTGTTTCTGGAGTTCTGGTACTCGGTGCAACCCATAGTCTATGGGATGGTACATTCGAAAATGGGGGTCATCCTTTAGATTTACTTCCACCACAGCTTGGTAAAACCGGTCTGGAAAGAACTCGTTCCATCGTTTGGGGACCTCGAAGTAGTTGTCTTGATGGACTTTATAATACCCTTCCACAGAAGATCCGTTTCTGGACTTTTCTCCCCGGATGTAGGCATACTCGTCTTCCTCCCTTAGTTCCAGGTGAATGGTATCCCCTGGATGTATATCGAGTATTTCAACCACTGAATGAAACTTGACTCTAAAGTAGACTTCGCCTTCCTTTTCCTTGTGATCCACTTCTGTGATCCGATGCTTGATCCAGCCTGATTTAATTTCTTCCATTAGTCTAACTTTTTTCTCTGGCTCGGGAGAATCATTTCTAACCATCTCCAAAATGATATATTGTTATCCGGGTCCTAAGATGGATTACCGATCGGATTCCAAAAACGGAATTCGATTCGGGACAAATCAGCTATGAGACCAATCGTGGAAGCGACAGTGGCAACGCTGTCACAGTTCGTTGCATCGACTCTGAACCCGACTCCAGCATTGTCGGTCTTCGAGGCCCTAGGTTGTGAGGTGGATGCGGAGTTTGAACCGTTATTCAACCTGATTGACTCCCTGATTACTCTGATTACGTTGGGAGGTCTCGCAGTCGCGGTGCTCTCGCTGACCGTCGCCGGCTTGGTCTACATGTTTGGAACAAGGGATCAGATCGTACGTGCGAAGAGGCGTGTGCGTGCGGTCTTGATCGGTCTCGTGATCATCCTGTCCGCGAACATGGTCGTGGTCTGGCTGGTCTCCCAGATCGGAGGGGCGTGCTGAAAAATGACAGTGAAGCGTGTTCCTCTCCAGGCCAATAACGGTCCTCCCCGGTGGGTGGAAGCGTTGTTTGATCCGTTCCGACGATTGGCCGAGGCGTTGATCGAGATGTTGGTGGCGGTGTTGACTTACACACCAGCGCTGTACAACGGTGTTCCTGTCGAGGAGGTTCACCGGTTGAGTTTGGTGGTTGCTGTCTTGCTTTCGATATTGGTGGTGGCAGCAGCTGGACTATACCTGGTAATAGGTGTAGAACTCATAGGGATTCCGTACGCGCAGGTTCGGTTAATCCTGCCACGTCTGATCCTCGCACTGGGGGCGGCAGCGGTTTCACTGCCGATTCTGGATTTGCTTATCCAGTTTTCGGAGGCGCTGGTGGAGGCGTTCCTGCCGAGGGATGAATTACAGGTTCAGCAGTTAGCAGGCCTGACAACCGGGCTCGTACTCGTCTGGGTGATCAATGCAGCAGCACTGCTCGCGTTAGTCCTTCTGTTCATGTTCCGAGCGGTCTACCTGATGTTTGTCGCGGCCATCAGCCCACTGGTGGCGTTAGCGTGGGCGTTCCCACACTCACGGAAATACGCTCAGTCGTTTATTGCATTGTGGTTTGTCGCCTTGGTGATTGCTCCGATCGACGTCCTGGTGCTCCGATTTAGCCTGGCGATGCTTCAGGCCGGTAATGGTTTGGATCTTGACCCGGTTGCTAACTGGGTCATCGGCGTCGCATCATTCACTCTGATGTTATGGATCCCTTACCAGTTGTACCAGGTTTCGATGGCAACAATCGGTGGCCGGTCAACCGGTATCGGCCGTGATCTGTCTTCCGGCGGATCCGGAGGCGAAGGCAGTGATGACGAGTGGGACGATGAAGATACCCGTGAACGGCGACGTGAAGACCGCGATCGGAGAAGGAGGCGATAAAAACCTATGAAGCAGAGAATGCCCGGAGACTTCGAGGAAGAGATCCGATTCTTCGGTCGGTTCACCTGGAAGGACCTGATTCGGATGGGTCTGCCACCGATAGTTGCTGCCCAGTCAGCCGGCCTCACGTCCACGGCAGGATCTATTGCGGTGCTATTCACCGGAGGGGTCGTCGGCGCTGCCTGGTACCTGTTCCGTCCAGGAGGACAGCCGGTAGACATCCACCTCTACCACTTGCTCCGATGGGTGATCACATGAAGAGACCTGTTCCACGGCCCCGTGTCAAGATGAATGACAAGGTGGCTGTCATCGATCGGGATGCGTTGCTCAGCGTGCTGAAGGTGTCACCGGTCAACCTAGATATGGCGACGGAAACCGATCAGAACGCGTTGCACCAGTTCTTCAGGGAACTTCTGGACAAGGTACCGTATCCCATCTACCTCTACTCGAGACAGTCTCCGACCGATCTCGGTCCGTATATAGAGCGGATTACCGGCGGTGAAGGCCACGAGAAACTCAGGAGTGAATACGTTGATCATCTGCGAAGCCTGTCGCAATCGGACCTAGTGGAGACGAGACATTTCATCGCTGTCCGGACCACCGACCAGTACGAATCCCCAGGAAAAGAGCTATATCGGAGAATCCGTGAAATCCGGTCTACGCTACAGGGATTCGATCTCGAGGTCGAGCAGGTGACAGGTAGAGATCTGTTCGAGTTCCTGAAACAGGAATTCAATCCTTCGCCCGTATCAACTCGGGAGTTCTGTACCACGTCGGACAGCGGGTTCAACACGTATCGGAAACTGCTGTACGTCGATGAGTACCCGAGGAGGATCGGCTTCGGCTGGCCGCGACACGTCCAACGTGTGGATGGACTCGTCGATATCGCCCAGGTGTTTGAGCCGGTCAGTATCGACACTGCAGTAGATAAACTACGGCGGCAGTCCCGGAAGCTGGACGCTGAAATCACTGCGTTCCAGCAACACGGACACAGGGGAACCAACCATTTGGAACGGTCGCTGAGTGACGTGGAGTGGTTTCTCGACCTGTTGGCGGATCAGGAGTGCCTACCGGTCAGGCACGGCTGCTACATCACGGTTCACGGGACTGACCGGGGCCAGGTCGAAGCGACATCGAGCCGCGTTGAGTCCCAGCTCCGGGCACTGGGGATCGAATACCAGGAGCCAATGTATCGCAACGATCACGCGTACTACACCGACTCCGTGTTCTACCGGGACCGGTTGGATGAGAAGCTGCTGATGCCAACGGTTTCAGCAGCTACAGGATTCCCGTTCAGTTCACAGCCCCTCGAGAACGATACAGGCGTGCTCTACGGAGTCGATGTCGAATCGAACTCGCCGGTAGTCGTGGACAGGTTCAGCTGGAGTTCACACTCGATGGCGGTGACGGGGACACTCGGTGCCGGCAAGAGCTACCTGGCCCAACTCGAGTTGCTGAGGTCGGTCCTCGCATACCCCGGACTTCGGATCGTCGTTGTCGATCCCAAGAAGGAATTCCGTCCCACGGTAGAGGCGATCGGCGGCGAATCCAGACTACTCAGAGGTGGGAAGGAGTACAGCTTCGATCGAGAAGTGCTCAATTTCGAGCCCAGTGAAAGAGGCGGGGTCAAGGATCCGGCGTTAGTCGAACTGGTGAAACAAATCTACTCCTCGGTATCGAAGGACAGGGAGAAGACGATCGTGCTGGTTGATGAGGCACACAACCTGTTGAAGGACGAAACAGGGCGTAGAATCCTCAACAAGTTCGTCCTGGAGGCTCGCGACATCAACACCGCTGTCCATCTCGTCTCGCAGAACGCCTCACACTTCACGGAGTATAGTGACGGCAGGGAAATCCTGGATCACACACCGGGGAAGCTGTTCTTCCGCCACGACAACATCGAGGACTCGATGATCGACTACTTCGGCCTGTCAGACCAGGAAATATGGCTTCTGGAACGTTTGAAGAGCGGTGAAGAAGCTGATCACGGTGAGGCACTGCTGAAGGTAGCTGGGAAGGTCGATGCCCGTATCAGGATCAGTTCGACACCCCGTGAACACCGGATAATCGAGACCGAACCGGAAACACACCAACAAGAGGAGGTGGTGACATGGGTCTCCTGAAACAATCTCACACGGAGGTTGACGGTGAGCAGGTTGAGATGTTGAGATCGCCGTCAAAACGGTTCTACGCTGTCGAAGTGAAGCCGCCGCGTCAAGGAGACATTCCCGAGACCGTCGAAGAGTTCCTTCGAGGCGTTCTCGAACTCCAGACCAGGTACCGCGTCAAGAACACGTCACCCACGATCGGTTACGAGATCTACCGGACAAGAACCGACCGGTTACAGGTCCAGTTCTGCGTCCCGACAAAACGGTTGGAACGGAAAGTCCGTACACATCTCTCGAACGTGATCCCCGGGATAGGGTTCGATACTGGGTTCAACGGGCTGCCGGTCCTCGGAGACGACTCGATTGGCGGAGCAATTCTTACGACAGGGCGAGACGACCAGTACCCGTTACGGACGGATTTTGATTCGCCGCCAATCGACAGTGTAGTGGGGGCGCTGCACCGCCACGCAATGAGGGACACCCGGTTCGTCATCCAGATTCTATTCAAGCCGGTGGCAGGTTTCTCAGTTGAGGACTGGTGGCGGAAACGTCGGGGCTATCGGACCGTCAGCCACCTCCGGAAAGAAACCGACCTGTATGACCGGTCAGCGACACCGCGTGAGCGAAAGCAAGCCGACCTAGTTGACCGGAAACTCGGTACACGGAGATACTGGACCTGTATCCGTTTCGCCGTGATCGGCGCAGGTGAATACACGCCCTCCCGTGTCAAGGAGGTAGCGGGAGCGTTCAACGTGTTTGAAAACCTAGGGAGCAGCCAGTATCTCGACATATACACGGTCCAGGGAAGACGGCAGAAACCGTTTCTCGGGTTCTGCAAAGCGATACGTGACCGAGCGTTCGGTGGTTACAGCCTCCGGTTCCAGACTTCCCTTCAGGAACTCGCCGGACTAGTCTCGGTCCCCAACCGGGAACAGAAGAACCTCCAAAGAGCAAGACCATGAACCCTGAAACCGTTAAGAACCGCATCAAAGGTACTGAAAACCGCCAAAGAACCTACCTCGGAACTCGGACGTCAATACTGGATGTCGAAGAAGACGTCACGCTCCGCGATACTGATCGGTTGACGCACGTCTTGACGACAGGTCCAACAGGATACGGGAAGAGCCAGGAACTGGTTCACGTCGCGTTGCAGGACGCCCACAAGGGGTACGGCTGCTGTATCATCAACCCGAAGGGCGACCTGATCGACGAGTTCATCGCGAAGCTCCCCGAGGAACGGTGGGACGATATCATCTACATCAATCCAGCACATCCAACCGTTCCCTCGATCAACGTCCTCGAACCCTATACGAATGGGCGGATGACCCTGGCACAGCAGGAAAACCAGAAGGAGATCATCGTCTCCGACCTCATCGACCTGTTCCGACGGCACAGCGAAAACTGGGGCGACCAGTTCGGACGGGTCCTCGAAACCCTCCTCCACGCCTACCTCGAGCTCAACATCAAAAACAGCGACTCGCATACACTGGTCGACGTCTACCGCAGCGTCATCAATCAGAATGCACTCACCGACCTGATTGACCAAGTCAGGGACCCGGTCGTTCGGGAGCAACTGGCCCGGGTCAAAGAGGACATGACGTCATACGAGATGGAGCCGTTACAGCGCCGGCTCAACGACTTCATGATGAACTCGGCGATCCGACGAGTGATCAATGCCAACGGCACGGGCATCAACTTCCAGGAAGCGGTAGACAGCCAGAAACTTATCCTGGTAGACGTCCAGAAAGGAGAGGTCGGAGCCACCGTCTCGGAACTCGTCGGCTCTATCATCACCAAGATATGGGCAGCTGTACAGAGCCGTGTCACCCAGCCTATAGATGAGCGGACACCGTTCTACCTGTTCGTCGACGAGGTACAGAACTACAGTGGTGAAGGAAGCAACTTTGCGAAGATCCTGTCCGAGGCACGGGAGTACCGGTTAGGCTGCTGGCTCGCCACCCAGTACCTCCACCAGTTGGAACGGAAAATGCAGAAAGCGGTCGTCAACAACATCAATACCAAGATCGCGTTCAACCCCGGCAGTTCAGAGGACCTGACCCGGATCGCGGGGATGCTCCAGGGAATTGACAAAGACGATCTGGCCGAGTTAGGACGGTTCAGGGCGGCCATTCAGACACCCGACAACGGAAACCGGGACAACGCCAGAATCATCGATACCTACCCACCGTGGGACGCCAACAGAGGTCACGTCGCCGACATCAAACACCGGAGCGGTACGTCAGCCACACAGGGGACCAGCCTTAGCCCATCTCTCGGCCCGGGAACGAACAGTGGCGGGGAAAAGCACCGGGAACTCCTTACGACCGCGAAACAGCGGCTCGAGGAACGCGGTCTCCGCGTCGATCTGCTCTATCAGGATGTAGGTACCGAGAAACCGGACGGCCACGTCCACCTACCGACCGGTGACGTTGTCAACCTCGAGGCCGAGCACACGACGCTGTCGAAACCCGCCAAAGTCCTCGAGAACCTTGAGCGGGCAGCCGAAGACGGCCGAGAGTGTATCTTCGTTGTCGAGGAAGGAAACGCCGATACGCTCAGGAACATCGTCGAGGATCCGGTGAACCGGAGCGGCGACCGATACCGGGACCAACACGGGAGCTACGATTTCTACACCGAGGACGGAGAACCATATACCCGGATCGAGAAACTGGAGGATGCCAACTACCGGACGCTCGAGGTCCAGGCCCGGGAAACCGAAACCGGACACGAGGAACTCCGGGAGAAAGATCGTAGAGTCCTCGAGTGTATCCGGGAGGGGAAGGACGACGTGCAGAAGATCACGGAAGCAACCTGCTTGGAGAACCACGAGGTCAACTACTGCTTCAGGAAACTCAAGGACCTTGACCTGGTAGAGATAGAAAAGCCCGAGGGAAAGGTCGAACGCGTGATTGACGGCCAGAAACGGGTGTTCCAAGCACCGAAGAAAGCTTCTCTCACCGAATTGGGGTACCGATCCCTCGTATAGAGGATAGACAGCAACCGTCATCTTGGATTCTCCGCGGCAAACTGGTTGACAATCGTTAGTTCTAGCTACAGCAACTATTAAGTAATTTAGATTAGAATCGGGGCATAATGTTTGAGGAAAAGAGTGTAGAGGAGCAGGTTTCTTATCTAAAGGCCTGTCTGCCCCTCAATCAGTTTAATAATGTAGTAGAGGGGCACTCTTCTTACAGCGAAGAAACCGTCGCCGAACTGATCGAGGAGGGAAAGAGAGCTCTACGGCTCCAGATGCAGAACGGGAGGGACTACTGGAAGTACCTGAAGGAAGACGGTCAAGCAGACATCGTAAGCGACGATGACCTATTTCAGAAATCCTATCGTGAACTAGCGTATTATGCAGTCGCGATGAATAATTCGGGTTTAGAGACATCGCCAGTTCCCTTCGAGTTCACACCCGGCCATGAAGTCACACAATTGATCGAAGACGAGGAGCACACGGAAGAGCAGTTAAAGGAGAAGATCATCGAAAACGGCGGCGACGACATAGAAGCGGCCTTCTCAACTGTCGGCCGAAATATTTGGGATGTCCTTGGAGATCATCCGGAGATACGGCTCGCTCATTTTGAAGACCAGGATCACATCTATCTAGAGTTTTGGATGAGGGCTAAGACGGACAGGGAATTTCACGAGCGAAAGGGCGAGTTCATTGAGTTCCCGGTGTTGAGGAAGATTGACTGCCGTGTCCACCTGGACGACGGACTGATCGAGATCCGTGGCAGAAACGAGAGAGAAAGAGACCGAGAACAAGTCCTAGAGTATGTAGAACATCTGTTTGGGAACACCACTGCAATCACCGTAATGGAAGATGATCTCGACATCACCGATGATACGATACGCCACTTCATGGATCTGCCCGAGTTCGTGACTATCCCGCACGCAAGCAAGGCCGGGACAGCCCGATCAAACTGGACTTCAGATTCCGATGTCAGGGATGATAGCGAATACCCGGATCACAGGCCACACAACCACGGAAACCTGGTTTTCAACCTGGACTCCGTAGGGAGGGTAAGTTTCCAGCTTTCCGCAGATAACGACTCCTTCAGGGTATTCAAACACAATATCACGCCTCAGGAGCATCAACAAGTCGTCGAGTTCATATGGAGGAATATCAATGCCGCAGATAACTGAACACGACTTCTCCGATCCCTCGACAGTAGTGTCTATCCTCAATGAGGGCCTTCACGGGGGTTTTATAGATAAAGGATCGCTAAGCGATGAAGAGATCCATTTTTGTAAAGTCACAGACTGGATCGAGAGCGTTCAAAAGTTCAAGTGCAGTTCCTGTGGAAAGTGGCACACAGCTCCTCACGGCGAGGAGAAATGCCTTCGGACCCGAGAACCTGTTGAGCCGAGGACCGCGAAGACAGGATTCAGAGTTACGGCAGGCTCACAGCTTGATCTCGAGATTTCGGACGATTACAGCCTGTATATCTACGAGTACTCCTCTTCCGTGGACACGACGAAGCTACCATATAAATCGATAGTCTTTACGCCTGACCTCGACGAGATGGTGTTCTCGGATAGAGCAGGAAGCACGGTTCTGTTACCTCTATCCGAACTCCCCACCTTTGTTGATGAATCTTCCAGAGAAAACATCATATCCGATATAAACCAGAAAAGGAAGCGGCTGATAGACTGGGAAAGCCTGGACTCAGGAGGTGATGACTTTGAAGAGATTATCTTTCGACTTGTGAAAAGAGATGATAACTATTTCAACGAAAGTTGGGGAGGAAGCGGCCCCGATCAAGGCAAAGATGGGTTCTGCTCGATCGATTTGGGCGGTCGAGAGACCCGGGTACTCGTCCAGGCCAAGTTCAACAATAACGGGGACGCCGTGAATGATCGCCAACTGGACAAGTCATGCCGTAAAGCCGACAGACACGACTGTAGCGGGGTGATCATCGGTGCTGTCAAAACAAGCGGGGATCTAGAATCCGAAGTCGAGAGGGGAACATACCAAACTCAAAAGGTGCACTACCTGCGGATCTGGCCTGGCCCTGAGATCAAGGAAAAGCTATCCGAGCATCCGGACCTCATCGCAGAATACTTCCTAGATTAGCTGACGTCTATCCACGTTCTCTTTACAGGTCAATTGGTCTATTGACGCCCTCTCTTTAGAACCAGGTTAGAATGCTTTTCTAGAAACCCTGTCCGCAGGTTTGAACCAGGTTTGAAAATAGCGGCGACTATACACCGTATGGTGATTACCTCGAGGGTGGTGTGATGACTACCGATTCGCCTTCCTTTAACCGTTTTACTTCCTCCGGTGTTAGGAAGACAGTGGCTCCAAGCAGGTTGCCTCCTCTATCCTTCCATTCGTTGATTTCGTGGTCGATCGTTGATTCTCACCTCCCGTTTTAGAGATTCAGGGTTTTGATACAGTCGAGGTACTCCTCCCGGGCCTCACGGCGGTCGACTCGGGTGTAGATGTCCATGGTCTCGCCGTTGCTGTCGCCGCG
Organism: Natronobacterium texcoconense; assembly: GCF_900104065.1. Taxonomy (NCBI): domain Archaea; kingdom Methanobacteriati; phylum Methanobacteriota; class Halobacteria; order Halobacteriales; family Natrialbaceae; genus Natronobacterium; species Natronobacterium texcoconense. The sequence goes on from NZ_FNLC01000001.1 coordinate 719,030, forward strand.
GATGTACCGGAGGACGTGGTCGCTTATCCCCTGGTTCCGCATCAGGGTGGTGAAGACCGTCCGGTAGGTGTGCGGGGTGAACTTCTTGTGGAAACGGTCTTCGCCTTCCTGCATCACTCCGGCGTCGACCGCTGCCCTGCGGACCGCTCGCTGCACCTGTGCCTTCGATATCCTGTCACCCCGTATCGATACGAAGAGGTAGTCCGAGTCCTCGCTGGAACGGATGAACTGGAACCGTTCTACCACCCGTATGGTTTCCTCGTCGACCGGGACAACGGTCTGTTTGCCGCCTTTCCGTTTTCTTAGGCGGATGAGCCCCTCCTCGAGCATGAGGTCGTCCATCTCGATCTCCAGCGCTTCGCTCAAACGGCACCCGGTCTTCGCGAGTATGACTGCGATGGTCTTGTTCCGGGGATCAGGGATGTTGTGGATGATCTTCCGTCCGTTCTCCCAGGTGGCGCAGTCGGGCCGTTCCCGGTACTGTTTCGGGATCTCCTCCATCACGACCGCTGCAGGGTTACCGGTGATGCCTTCGAACCGTGGCCGTTTCATGGCGTAGCTGAAGAAGGCCGACAGGCTCTCGAGGTACCGCCTCTTGGTGTTCTGGCTTACGTCACGTTCTCCCAGCAGTGCGATGTACTCCTCGATGTGTTTCACCTCTGTTTCCTCCGGCGATAACTCGGGGAAGTACTCGTGGTAGAACCGTTGAAGTATCCGGCTGTACTCGTTCAGTGTCCTCGGGCTCCGTCCAGTGTTGTGTTTCTGCTCGATGAACTGGTTGATCTCATCGTGCTTGTTCTCGTAGACCGTCTCGTACCAGTCGTCACCCATCTCGATCACCGTCCTTGAGTTTCCAGCCGTGTCCACGGTTGTACTCCACTTCTTCCTGTGAGGCGAGGAAGTAGAGCTGATCCTCCACTGGTTTCCGGATCATGTCGTCCAGTGCACCGGACTCGACGATCTCACGCATGATTTTGTCGAGCGTCTTATACCGGTAGTCGAGGAACCGGTAGAGGAACTCAGGGTCGTCGATCTGTACGTTCCCGCTGTCCCGCTTCTCTTTCCTATCCAACTGTTTCTCCAGGGTTTCGATCCGCTGCTCGAGTTCCTCTATTTGCTCCTCGCTCTGGTGGTGGGAGAGGAACCCTTCCTCGCGATACGCGCGTGCCTCTTGGATCAACTCGAAGAGGTAGGTACTCAGGGATTTGTAGCCCTGGCTCTCGACTTCTTCCTCCCACTGCTGTTTGGCGTCGTCGGAACAGTAGATCTGGACCTTCGTGGTCGACTCCGAAACACCGGTCGAGTCCTTCCAAGTCATCTCAGCACCCACCTCCTTCCGCGAGGTATTTTATGGTACTAGTACAGTTCAATATTTTTATGTCTAACTTCAGTACAGTTCTCGTTGAGTGCCGAGGCCATCGATTTACATGTACGAAATTAAAATATTCGCATGGACCAGAATATCTAACTATTCCTGAATGAATTGGTGGATATGTCCGAAGAATGGCCGGTATGGGGTCAGAACCCTTCTCGCACGGGACATGACCCAGCGCTTACCCGCCCACAGTGGCCGGTCAGAGAGGAATGGCGACACGATTTCGCCGGGAGAGTAGCGTGGGACGCACCGGTCGTCGATTCGAGGGGGAATCTCTTCGTGCACGTGAAAATGACGCAAGTCGACGCGCCGAATTTTCGATCGATCAGTAGTAACGGGTCGTTGAACTGGGCACTAAAAACGAGCCCTGGGTGGGGGCCATGTGCTCCACCCCCAGCTGTCCCTGACGATCGAGTCATTCTTCCTGATACACCGGAGGCTTGGGTCGTGGAAAGCGATACTGGCGGCCTGTGTTACCGGACGAAGTTGCACCCATCCGGAGTCACCTATCCGTTTCCCGTCGTCGCTGATGGGCGGATTCATACCGGATTCCAGACGTTCTCTCTGGAGTCGGGCGAACTACTGTGGAAGTATGACTCAAATGGACCACAACGAGTTATTGTGATACCAGAAGGGGAGGAGCGCCCCTATCCCGACGGTCCAACTGGCGTCGCACCAACCGTCCGTGACGGGACCGTCTACGTCGCTGGAACCCTATACGACGGTGAGATTCGATTCCAACGCGAAAACTCCGAGGAGGAAGGTAGCACGGAGGAACGTTCATCGCTCGTTTATTCTGGCGAGGCGGATGGATCGTATCATGACGAGTACGACGAGTGGGGTCACATCCATGCACTCGATGCAGCCACTGGTTCACTCGAGTGGAAAACAGAGTTCGACACGGCAATCAGGGCCATGACCCCACCAGTGGCCACCAACGATGCTATTTTCGTCGTCGACAGCGAACCACGGCTGCACGCACTCGACAGAACAGATGGAGAAAAACGCTGGCACGTACCGTTCGACGTCGAACTCATTAGTGGGTGGCGGCCAGCCGTTGCAGATGGCTGTGTGTTTCTCTGTGCCGGGAACAAAGTCTATGCATTCGACGCGCTGGACGGGGCAGAACTGTGGCAACTGGCATTCGATACCCAGTTAGCTGGTCCTCCGGCGATCGCCGATGGCGTCGTTCACGTGAGCACCTCAAATGGGATGGTCGCAGGTATCGGTGTCGATGGTGACAGACGGTGGCAACTCAAGGTCAGTGAGAGTCTTCGAACGGGGCCGGTCGTTACAGACGGTCGGCTGTACGTTGCTGGACACGAACTTATTTGTCTCACTGGCCATGCGGATTGACAATCTCTATGTACTCTATCACATTCGAGTCCTGGTAATTCGTCAGGGTTCCAGTGCTGAGGCCACCGATTTACCATTACCGCAGTGATAACGACGACTACTTTTCTGCCGCTATGACCAGCGTCGGCGGGATTCGGGCCATACGGTCCGGCTGGAAACCCCCGAATTCGGACTCGTACTTCTCTGGGTCCTCATACCCCGGTTCGCGAAGTTCTTCGATCGAAAATCCGACCTCGAGCAGCGCGGTCACAATCTCACTGACCGTTCTGCGGTAGACGATCATTTCGGCGTCGAACTCCTCGCTGTATTCCCTGCGTGGTGAATCGGTGAAATAACTGACTGCCAGTTCACCAGTTTCCGGGTTGAGGCACCGATAAAAGGGGTGGTCGACACTGAAAACGAGTTTTCCGCCGGATTTGAGGACACGATGCGCTTCCGAGAAACAGGACTGGATATCGTTGACCCACTGGAATGCAAAGGCGGAAAACGCCAGGTCGTACGAGGCATCCGAAACCATCGGCATGTCAGTCACGCTCGCCTCAATGAGGTCGATATCCTCGTCGTGTTTGTCCGCGAGGTCACGAGCGTGTGCGAGTTGGTTTTCGGAGATATCCACACCAGTCACCTCGGCACCTGCTTTCGAGAGTGCGAGGCCGAACTGGGCCCCGCCACAGCCAAGTTCGATCGCTCGTTTCCCATCAATGTCACCGAACAGGCCGAGGTCGTCACCATTCGGTACCCCGGGGCCGAACGCGATACCGACCTCTGTCTCGGCCTCGTCGTATGCTTGCTGGAACGTATCTGACCAACTTTCCCACCACTGTTTGGCTTTTTGTTCTGCCCGTTCGAGCGACTGCTCTGATTCGGTCATCGTGTCTGTGAGACTGGGGCGGGGCAAATATAATGGTAATCTGTAGAAGAATACAGTAACCAGACAGACAAACTGTCAGCATTCCATTGAATACGGCGGAGTTACAACCGCTCAGTATGGGGAACAATGATTCAGCGAGTGAGTCTACCGAGAAGGGGAGGGGCTCGCTTGACATCGAAATACAGTCATCGGCGGCTGTATTCGAGACGCTCGGCAATGAGACGCGTATCGAGATACTGGAAGTACTGGGTGATCCTCCGGGCGAGAAGATGTCGTTCGCGGAACTGTACGAGGCGGTTGCGATGGACGACAGCGGTAATTTCAATTACCATCTGAACAAACTGTTGGGAACGTTTGTTCGCAAGGAGGACGGACAGTACCTGTTAAGTCACGCTGGCGAGCAGGTGTTCGGCTCCGTTCAGGCCGGCACGTATCAGGCAAGGGCCACTGTTGAACCCACAGCAGCGGGGGGAACCTGCCAACTCTGTGAGGGCGAACTCATTTTCGAGTATACACAGGAGCTAGTCAGGGTGTACTGCGACGAATGTGGAGAGGGTCGCTCGTTCCCGTTTCCACCGGGATGTCTTCCAGACTACGATATTGCGGAACTTCCAGCGGTCTCGGCGCGCTGGTACCGAACACATGTGAAACGCGTTCTCGACAGATTTTGTCCACTTTGTGCAGGCGAGATGACTGGACAACTGATACACGGTGTCAACGAAGATAGCGACCCACCAGAGCCATCATTGGCTAGATTTACCTGTACAACGTGTGGAAAGCAGGTACATCTGACTGGTGCAACGATTGCGACGTTCCATCCTGTTTTCGAGGGATTCCTGTTCGAACATGGATTCGATACTAGGGGTGGTCCCCATTCTGAGGTCTGGGCTGCTCTCGACAGCACAACTGAAGCAACACACACCCGTGACCCACTTTCCGTGGAAGTGACCTTCACTCACGATGGAGAGACCGTGACCGGGTTCGTGGGAGCAGATGCGTCACTGACGAACGTCGAGAGACAGTACTGACACTACGTTGGAGGTACTGGTACATCGTATAGGTTCGAGTGCCGAGGCCACCGGTTTACACGTACTAACTCCACGCTCACGATACGGTACTATCCGGTAGTGCCAGTATTAGTTTCAGAAATTCTAGTTGTAGCGGTTGATCGATCGGATCTCGTGTGAGCAAGACGGAAGTAGCGGTTAGTGTGGCCTGTGATAGGTTTATTTTTCCTCGCGTAGTCGATCGTTGTATCTCAGATAGTAGAAACGTTTCGTGGGAGTACAAGATTGTCAGACCGGAACGGGGCGTAGCGCTGAAAGAGGCCGGAGACCCGGAGTCGACGTTGAACGAATTTGGAAAGCACGGGTGGGAGCTAACCGAAACGATCGACTACGTCGGCGGTGGGACGAAGTATCTGGTACTCAAGCGTCGACGGGGTGCGACGAGTGAGTGATCGCTCGAGCGGGACAGCGGATACGATGCGTGATCGGGCCAACGAAAGTTCGCTGAAAATATGGCTTCTGTTGGTCGCGAATCGACTACTCGTCACGACGTTCCTCGCGGGTGCCGTCTTCGCCGTGTTCGTACTGATTGGGTCGATCGATCCGGCTGTCGCCGTGCTTCTCGGGGAGCGTAGCGTTATCGAAACCATCTTCGGAACGATGATCAGCGCGCTGATCCTGGGGGTAACGCTCGTCGTCGCAATCAATCAGCTGATCATCTCGCAGGAGAACGGACCGCTCGGAGACCAACACGAACGGATGAGTGACGCGATGACTGTTCGGGGGTTCGTCTCGGAACTCACTGAGAGACCGTTGCCGGCAGAACCGGCCGAATTTTCACGTGATCTCATCGTCGCGACCGAATCGAGGGTGGAGACGGTTCGTCGAACGATCGACGCAACCAACGAGCCGGAGCTCGAGTCGGAGGTCGATGACTTTCTCGACAGTGTACTCGAGAACACCGAACACGTGAAACGAAAACTGGACGGCGCAGAGTTCGGAAGGTTCGGGGTGGTGTCTGCGCTCCTGGATTACAACTATTCCTGGAAGATCGTCCAGACGGAACAACTCAGGAACGATTACGGTGATGTATTGAACGACGACCAACTCGCGGCGTTGGACGATCTGCAACAGGCGTTCGTTCTATTCGGGCCCGTGCGCGAACACATCAAGACGCTGTACTTCCAGTGGCAGTTGATCAACCTGTCACGGCTTATCCTCTACACTGCAGTCCCCGGAATCGTCATGGCCACGGTAACGCTGGCGTTCGTCGATTCGACGACGGTTACCGGACAGACGATGATGATCGAAAACCTCGTCTGGGTCATCGGAGCCGCCTTCACACTTTCGCTCGTCCCGTTCCTGCTGTTGACCGTATACATCCTCCGGATCGCCACCGTCGCGAAGCGAACGCTGGCGATCGACCCGCTCATCCTCCGGAACGTCTAGAACGGGGCAACGCTTTCGGCACCTAGCGGAACCCCGTTCTCTTTGTGTCGACTCTCGCCGATAGTGACGCTAGGGTGACACTCTCGAACAGCAATATCGGAGTTACGTCGAATCTGACCAGCATTAACTCGAGTGAGCGGGAACGCCGAGAAATTCGAACGGTTCGGTGCTGTCGAGTTCGTCGGCAACATCTCCGGCGAAGACGTTTGCCTGGTTCTCGCCGAGGGGGAGCGTCCGAGTGCCAGTATCGGGGGAGAAGTCGATCCCGTCGAGGCCCAGCCAGAAGACGTTCGGCGAAAGCGCGGATTCGAAGTAGTAGCGTCGATCCCGGTGATCCGCGACGGTACGCCAGCGAGTCGAGGAGATATTGGGTTCGTCCGACGTGCTGAGCCCGTATGGGACGGAGACGTTGCGGATCGCGCCAAAGACGCTCGCCGTTGCCATCCGACGGTTCGCAGTCTGTGGAATCGCGTCGGCAAAGAAGCTGGCCCGAACGAATCGGTCGGCCGCACGATTCGTGCCCGGCAACATGACGGTGCCGCCGATCTCCGACCAGTATTCGTCGAGTGCGAGTTGCTGGTCGAACGGTGGGGAGTTCGTCATCACCTGGTACTCTCGTCCGTGGTGGATCGTCAACTCGCCGTCGACGTATTCGAAGACGGCGCTGTCTCCCGTGGCGTCCGACAGGGAGAGGTGCAGGGTGGCGAACCGATCTTCGTCCGGTATCTCCTCGGAGACGACGACGAACTCCGCTTTCCGGTGGTTCTCGACGGCTTCAGCGACCGTCCCGAAGTTGTCGAGGACGTACTGCGCCCACAGTGAAATCGCCAGTCCGGGTGTGTCGCCGTCCCACTGAGGATAGTCGGATTCTGAAAGCCACAGGAGGTTCGCGACCAGGCCAGCCTCATTCATCCCGTCGGTCGTGGCGATGTCGTAGGCGGAGGCGGTGACACTACCGTACTCCGCGGTCCACTCTATCGAAGGCGATTCAGTCGCGCCGGTTCGCTCCATTCCACGCGGGAACACCCAGATGTTGGTGCCGATCCCACCGTGCCAGTCCATCGTTCGACCGGTAATAACGGTATCTTCAGGGCCAAGATACACCAATCGCGTACACATTTACGATCGGCCTCTCCACCCTCGGCCGTTATGCGTTCTAGAACCGAACATGAGCCAGTCGTACCTCGAGCAGAAACATAAATCGCGACCGGCTCGAACTGGAACATCTTGACTGGATAGGTGTTTCCCCCTCGAGTGCGAGGGCGGAGGTGACGACCGAATCACCACGTCTGCCAGCTCGGAGTCGACGAGTTCGGCGATCGGCAGCTGCCGTCGAAACGGTACCGGCTGACGTACTGACTGCAACCCCGATCGAACGGGGAAACATCCAATACCCCACTTGCCGACTGAAACACACGTGAGCGACAGTTCGCGGAGACAGTTCTCGCTCGTCGGATTCGCCGTCGCCATCGTGACGGTGTCCGTCGGTGCAGCGGCAGGGCTGGCGCTGGTACCCGTTGCCGGTTCCTTCGTCGGACTCTTCGTCGGCGGATTCCTCGCTGGTATGGCCGTCGAGGACCGCCCGCTGCTCGAGGCGGGCGTCGCCGCTGCCCTGGTGAACCTCGGGATCCTCGCAGCCGGCGCGGGTATCGGGAACGGGATCGTCGCCGCGGTAGCTGCACTCGGTGCGATCGATCCCGCGATTCTGCTGGTGTCGGTCGCACTCGGTGCTGCTGTGGGTGCGTTCGGCGCGCACTTCGGCGACGACCTGCGGGATGGGTTGACCGAACCCGTCGAGGATGCCGGCACTCGAGTCCCTGGTCCTGACTCCTACTCGTCGCCTGTAACCGAGCCGTCGGCGTCTCACGCTGTCGACGACGCTGACGACCTCGAGCCGGTGGCCGACGAAACACGGGAACGGGAACCGGCCGACTCCCGGGACGACGTCGAACTGGACCGGAACTAACGCGACGGTTCGTTTCGGGTTCCGGATTTATTAACACCGCCATCGAAAGAGCGAGCGTATGGGGAGTCGCGAGTGGTCTCGGCGTGATATGTTGAAATCCGTGGGGACGGGTGCGCTCGGACTCGGCGTCGGAGCCGCCGTCTACCACTGGCTGGACCAGTACATCGTCGGCACGCGGTCGGCCGACGGTGCGGCCGCGGTCGCGGCCGTCTCGGACAGCGGGACGGACCGGATCGACCTCACCGAGCACACGTCGCTGAAATTGGTCCGGGGCGTCTTCTCTCGGGACCGCCTCGAGTCGTTGCGCTCCCGCGACGACGTCGCGTTCGTACAACCCGACCACATCCTGACGCGCGTCTCCACGCAGGCCGAGGACGGGACCGCACAGACGCTTCCGTGGGGAGTGGATCGGATCGGCGGCGACGTCGCCCACGCGGAGGGTGCGACGGGATCGGGCGTCGACGTCGGTGTCATCGACCACGGCATCGCCGCTGGCCACGCCGATCTGGAGGAGAATCTGGCGGATCCGGACGTCGAGACCAACCACGAGTCGTGGGTCGACTGCCAGGGGTGTGACCAGCCGTGGGGGGACGACCTCGGGCACGGAACCCACGTTGCGGGGACCATCGCCGCCGGAGACGGCGACGGCGGCGTCGTCGGCGTCGCTCCGGACGCGACGCTCCACGCGCTGAAGGTCTGTGGCGGGGCGGGTGGCTGCCGCACCTCCGCGATCGCCGAGGCGATCCGGTATGCCGCCGACCAGGAGTGGGACGTGATAAACCTCAGCCTCGGCTCGGGCCAGGCGTCGCCGGCCCTGCAAGCAGCCGGGCAGTACGCCCTCGAGTCGGACGTCCTGCCGGTCGCGGCCGCCGGCAACTACGGCCGACCCGACTCCGTCGGCTACCCGGCTGCCTACGACGAGTTCGTCGCCGTCGCCGCGACGGACATCGACGACGAACTCGCCGGCTTCTCCTCGACCGGGCCCGAGGTCGACATTGCGGCCCCGGGAGTAGAGGTCTGTTCGACGGTCGTCGACGGTTACGCCGCCCAGAGCGGGACCTCGATGGCGGCACCGCACGTGACGGGTGCCGCCGCCACGCTGCTGGCCGATGGCTACACTCCGACCGAGGCTCGCGAGCGACTCCTCGAGACCGCCGAAGATCTCGGGATGGCCGACACCGACCAGGGGGCAGGTCTGGTCGACGTGGCGGCGGCCCACGGGTACGAGTCTGGCGACGGCACCGTCGATCGACCGCGTTGTCCGTCGTGACGGTTGACTTTCTCCCGGGCGATCGCTTCCACTCGACAGGTTCGACGCCCGATGGCTGATACGGAGGTGTCTCGTGGATCTCGAGGCGGTGTCGCGGACACTGCAGTACCATATCCTGGAACACAAGCTGGCGAACTACCCGTGTGAGACGCGACTATCGGCTCGTCGCTGCGTTCCGACAATCGGTCTCCTCTCGAGAGAGAAACCGAAACCCGACGACGAGACTATCTTCGCCGAGTTCGCTGTGGAATCGTAGTTCGTCTTCCGAATCGATCCACGCTATGAAAAGGAGAAAACGATCGAGTTGTCAGTCCCCTCCCGTTTTGATCATTCCTTCCTCGGCCATGTACCGCGCGATGTACATGCTTCCGAACACGGCGGCGATGATCACCACGTAGATGGGATCTGCAGGGAGGAACGCGAGCAGCCCCATCTCGTAGATGATCATGAAGACGAGTGCGATCGAGAACGCGACGAGCAGGACTTTCGGATAGTCACGGCCGAACTGTGCGAGGATCGCGCCGAAGATGGCTGGAACGAGATAGGTCTCGAGAGCGGTCTGCCATATCGCCGGAAGCGCCTGGAAGAGGCCGACGAGGGCGAACGCACCGATAGAGAGGATGATGATGTTGACGAACATCGACGCCCCGATGCCGAGCGTCGAGATGATACTGCCCTGTGGCGTTCCGGTCTCGACACCGGCGCTTTCCTGTGCGGCGGCGGAACACGGAAGCCGCAGGTTCGAAATGTTCCCCGAGAGGAAGGCCATGTAGGTTCCTGGCATGCCAAGTACGGGATAGTACGAGACCGGTTCGACGATCCAGAACGCTGCGAAGGCGGCAGCGACCGACACGAACCCGCCGATGATCGCGCT